>JAKOQC010000101.1 GCA_029778565.1 bacterium | reverse complement strand
GGTGGGGAATGGCTACTTGCCTGGGCAGATAAAAAGGCTTATTGATCCCATTCCATACATAGCAAGTGCCGGAAATATTACGGAAACATCAGGCGGGATTGATATTGAAGGCGATGAATCTTTTAGAGAGCGCATTAGACTTGTGCCAGAATCATTTTCTACGGCTGGGCCTTATCGAGCATATGAATATTGGGCATTAACAGCACACCAAGATATTGCTGATGTGGCTGTATATTCACCGACACCGGGCCAAGTCAATATTTGCCCCTTGCTGAAGGGTGGGCAGTTGCCAAGCCAAGAAATATTAGATGCCGTGGAAGCCATTTGTTCCGCTGATAATAAAAGGCCACTGACAGATTATGTTTACGTTCATGCCCCGACGGTAGTAAATTATTCGATTAACTTTACTTATTACATAAGAAAAGACGATGCCTCCTTGGCAAGTAGCATCCAATCAGCCATAGAAGACGCAACCGCTCAGTTCAAAGCTTGGCAGAAAGAAAAGCTCGGCAGAGATATAAACCCGTCTGAACTGACGAGGAAAATCATAAATGCAGGGGCTAAGCGAGTGCAAATAACACAACCTGTATTCGTGAAACTTGAACAATATCAAGTGGCGAAGGATATAACCACCAACATAATTTATGGCGGGTTAGAAGATGATTAATCTTAAAGAGCTGAGTTTGCTAGATATATTGCCTGAAAACATAAAAACAGATGAATCAGCTGCCAATGCTGCCGAGGCAATAGACCATGGGTTACGGGAAATCACAGGCGATATAAAGTACGCATTGATAATACCAAGGATAGATGAACTTCCTGACTCGGTTTTGGATTTGTTGGCATGGCAACTTCACGTAGATCTGTATGATCCAGATTGGGCTGAAGAAATTAAACGTGGGCTAATTAAAGAATTTGTTGCGTGGCATCAAGTAAAAGGCACAAAAGCAGGAATATTGGGATTACTCAGTGTTTTAGGCTATAGCAACGTTGGAATTATCGAATATCACGAAGCTAGGCAGGCATATCTTGATGCTGGAACACTTTTTGTAGATGGTACGTGGTTAGTAACCGATAATTCTCCAAAAATAATACAAAGAGCATATGATGTGTCTGGTTGGCCTGATATTCCTCATTGGGCACAGTTCGCCGTTAAGCTAGATTTGGCTGAGGCTGCAAGAACAGAATGGCTAAACGAAATAAAATGGGCAATCGAAGAAATGAAGCCTGCACGGGCATGGCCAATTTGGTTTTATATCATGAAGCTAAACTTAGATATGGCTATATTAGTAAAATGCACAATGCCAAGGTTTTACATGCTCATGCAAGCCCAAAAATATTATCCATGGTGC
>JAKOQC010000100.1 GCA_029778565.1 bacterium | reverse complement strand
ATACGTATACAGAAAAGTACAGGCGGAGACAATTGGGAAGATGTAATTTTCTTAGATGCACAGGGGAACGGTAACTTCACAGGGAAAGTAGTCTCATCTCAGTTTGAAGGTGGTTCAATTGATATTGGAGATGGAGTTTTCACAGTAGATAGTGCCGGCAATGTTGTATCACGATCTATGACAATTATTGGCGGAATTCTTATTATTACGAGAAATGATAATAAGGCACGCGTTGTAATAGATGGGATTTCAGGATTTAAGATACAGAAAGGTGACGGTTCAGGCAAAAATTGGACAGATATGGTGTATATAGACACAGAAGGGAATGCGAATTTTACCGGAATTATTACTGGGGGAGTAATTAGAACATCAGCAGAAGGTGCTAGAATTGAAATATCTAACAATCAATTGAAACATTACAATAATTCAGAACGTCTTCAAGGTCTTTGTACAAATACTATAGCTAATCAATTTGGAGACGTTGAGGTATATGATGGCGGTGAATTAATTTTCAGAGTCTATGTGGATACAAGTAGCGGCGCTTGGTTAAGACAAGAAAACGGAAAACCTCTGTTTATAGGAAGAAGCGGGCACAATACTTATTGTTATGGCAACTGGACCGGAGTAATACAGAATCTGACTCGAGAACAAGCGAGCGAAAAAGAAGACTGGCTTAACAACCAAATAGTAGTTGTTGACAAAGAGCTGAAAATGTGGAACGGTACAGAGTTAGTACCGATTGGAGCAAACTACACAGAAGGCCTTACATTTTCAACAGGTACTCAACTAATTTCACTCGGCAAACATTACACAGTGTCACATGCACCTCATGCTACAGCTTATAATGATGTGAATTACGAATTAACAAACGGAATAAAAGCTAGCACAAATTATCGAGACAGTGAATATGTAGGGTGGGAACATGTTGATGTTTTAGATATCGATTTTGATTTTGAAATTTTGATGTCGATTAAGGAAGTAATCGTAAGTGGATTAAGTTCAACAAGTGTAGGTATTTACATACCTCAATAAATTGAGGTACTTACATCAACTGACGGCGTTTCATATGTTTCGCAAAATATAAGATATCCCGTTTTAAATACTGGAACGTACAAATACAGTATAGAACTAAATTTTGCAGCTGAATGTAGATACGTAAGAGTTCGAGTACGAAGACAGCCAGGTAGGCAATTTGTGTTTTTCGACGAAATTGAAATTTATGCTGCTGCTATTGGCGCTGTGATGGGAGGTACTATGTTGCCAACACCTTCTGGAATTTATCGTGGTAAGTTTTTCACGCTATTTGACAATATTAATGGTGACACAACATATGTATGCAATCGTACGTCGACAGGAGAATATATATGGAAAAGTATTACATAATTATGTTATAATATAGGAAAGGAGGCGATGTATGTGAAGAAATATATGGCAGGATTTATATTCGGAGTGATATTAACACTAGGAGTTACAACGTTTGCTGATGAGACTAGAAGTTTTATAGCTGAGAAAGCCACATTTGAAATTTTTGTTCAAGGTGAAAAATTCCAAAGCGAGAAGCCAGCAGTAGTAATAGAAGGTAGTACCTACCTACCGCTCAAAGCTACTGGCGAAGCGTTAGGAGTTGACGTAACTTGGAATGAAAAAGAAAGAAGAGTGGAGGTGGGCGAGGTGGAAATTGAAAAGCAGATGACATCTCCAGCAGGTATTCCTATTACAGATGGAAAAGGCCAAATGATGGCATCTCCGGAAGGAATACCTTTAGATGCGGTTTCTCCAATACCAACCGAAGCACCAACAAGTGCACCTATACCAGCAAAAACACCATCAAAGGGCATTGTTCAAAATTGGTATAATTTTAGGTCAAATATCATACCAAACGAAAACGGGTTCCCGATGGTCACGAAAGATAGCGAATATTATATTCCGTTAAGTCTGTTCGGGCAAGATAATATTATATACCCAGAAAAAGACGGAGCTTTCTCGGTAAAACTTCCGGGGAAAGAAGCGGTTCATATAACTGAAAATAATTCAGTAAAGCATGAAGGTAGAACGTTTGTAAAACTTTCATCAGTTGGTCTTCAAGCAAGAATTGAAGGCGATACGGTGTATATAGAGTGGGCAGACTAAAGAGAGCAAATAAGCTCTCTTTTTTGTTTTCCTTGACAAGACGCCTAGCGTCATAACATAGATACTTCATCAAGAGAGCATCGAGCTCTCTTTTTTGTATTCGCAAAAACGAAAGGAGCATATATATGAAACAAAGCATATTAACGATTATAGGAGCAATAGGAGCTTTTGTGACAAGTTTATTCGGCGGATGGGACGCTGGTCTTACTACACTTGTGATTTTTATGACAATTGACTACTTGACAGGGTTTATTGTTGCTGGCGTATTCCACAAGTCAGGGAAGACTGAAAACGGGGCATTGAGCAGCAAAGCAGGGATACAAGGAATCGCTAAAAAAATAATGATGCTGCTGATGGTGCTAGTGGCTGTAAGGCTTGATATCATGACCGGTACCGACTATATTAGAGATGCGGTCATAATTGCATTGTGCGGCAACGAGCTAATCAGCAGCATTGATAATGCTGGGCTTATGGGTGTGCGAGT
>JAKOQC010000099.1 GCA_029778565.1 bacterium | reverse complement strand
ATAACCAAAATAATAAAAGATTCTGTTTCTATTCCGGTGATACCCAAGCTAACCCCTACTGCTTTAGATGTGGGTCAGGTGGCCTGGGAATGCGAAAAAGCCGGGGCGGATGGATTATCACTGGTGGGTGGTCCATCACTCACTGCTCCTCCGGTAGATATATACAATGGTGGGAAGCCTCTTTATCCGTTGATGAACAACGCAGCTTTTGGTGCAACCACTGGTTCAGCCATCCGCTTTGCCACGTTTAAGGTGACGGCCCAGGTAGCTCAAAGAGTCCGGATACCTTTGGTGTCCTCAGGTGGTATAGATAAGTGGCGCCATGCCATTGAGATGATGATGTGGGGAGCTACGGCGGTCTCGGCATGTACTGCGATCATGTGGTATGGATTTGAAGTGATTAGTAAGATACTTGCAGGTATGGATAAATTTCTCGAGGAACAGGGCTATGCTTCTTATGACGACATTATTGGTATATCTCTTAAATATTTGACCAGCACTGACCAGCTTGACCTTGTGCCAGGGCATGCTCTGGTAGATCCTGACAGATGCAATGGTTGTAGCTTGTGTCTCAGACCAGGGCATTGTAGTGCTATAGTAATGGAGGAAGGTAAAGCTATTGTAGTTCCCAAGCAGTGCATAGGATGTGGAATTTGTGCAAGTATTTGTCCCAAAAAAGCGATTACCATAAGTGCACAGACAAATTTGAAGACATGATTACCTTAAAATGAAAGGGGATGATTATAGTGAACTCATTTTTCAACACAACTCCATATAATGACCCCCAGGACAACGGGTGTATTTATCAGTTTACTGTCGATTCACTTGTAGTGAAAGTTTATGCAACTCGGCCAGATATGGGCGCGGCTGCAGCTTCGGCAGTAGGTGCTAAAATTAGAGAGCTCCTTTCTGAACAGCAATTTATTACTATAGCTTTTGCTGCCGCACCTTCTCAAAATGAGTTTTTGGAAGCTTTGAGCAAAGAACCAGGGATTGATTGGAAAAGAGTGACAGTATTTCAACTTGATGAGTATGTAGGATTGCCGGAAGAGGCCCCACAGAGGTTTGCCAGATATCTTGAAGACCATATTATTAATTTAGTGCGTCCTGGTAAAGTACATTATATAAATGGAAATGCCAGTTCTCTACAGGAAGAATGTCGCCGCTATTCAGAACTGATAAAAACAAATACCATAGATATTGCCTGTATTGGAATAGGCGAAAATGCTCATATAGCCTTCAACGACCCTCCGGTGGCCGATTTTAATGATCCAAAGATGGTAAAAGTGGTGGAGCTGGACAGGGAATGTAGAATGCAACAGGTTCATGATGGTTGCTTCAGTTCACTTGAGGAGGTTCCAACACACGCTATTACTATGACTGTTCCTACTATAATGTCGGCTCGTTGGCTCTATGGTATAGTTCCTGGTCCTACTAAAAGCACAGCGGTTAAGAAAACATTGGAAGGGGAGATCAGCACTGCCTGCCCTGCTTCTATTCTTAGAACTCACGATAATGCTATATTGTTTTTAGATATGGATGCGGTGAAAGATTTAAATATTAAAGAATTCATACAGGATTGATTCGTCTAAGTTGAACAAAAATAGCGGGAAAAAAGACAACTCGGTTTGGAGCTTGTGGTGGAGGAAATATTTGCTGTTATTAAATAATTACCGTGCTGAGAACAAGCATGGCTAAGCTCTTATTTCTCGCTATTCCCCAGCTCCTTCTGGCTTTTTTTATGACTATTGTTCCCTCCCTATCCCCTTTGCTGCAAAGAGAATTTGGTATCACTCCCACTGAGATTGGTTTTCTTACCACTTCAATATTTGCTGGTTTTGGACTAAGCTCTCTTGTGGTTGGTAAAATAGTGGATCGAGTGAGTGTTGACAAGGCCTTTTTTCTTGGTCACCTTACTCTGGGGCTTTTTCTTCTCCTGGGCAGCTTTAGTGTCAGTTACTGGCAGCTTTTTCTTTTCTTGTTTCTGAGTGGGTTTGGGGACAGTTTGATTACTGCTGCTTCGGCTAAGGCAGTGGTATATTGGTTTCCCGAAGAAGGTAGAGCTACAGTCAGTGCTATCTATAAAACTGGTTTTCCCTTAGGGAGTGCTATTGCAGCCATTTCTCTTCCTCTCGTTGCCTTAAGATTTTCCTGGGTTGCTGCACTTCGTATTATTGGAGCAATTTTTATTATCTGGGGCTGTGTGGTGATAAAAATTTATCAGAAGAATGTAGAGACCCAGCCAGAGGTAACTTTTATAGCTGATGACCAATCT
>JAKOQC010000098.1 GCA_029778565.1 bacterium | reverse complement strand
TGCCTGTCTCATCCAACAACCGGGTAGGGCAGCCGTTGAGGTTACCAAACCGCCGACAAAGATAACTTCTCTCTTTGTTTTTCGGTACTAAAAAAGAAGACTATACGATTTAAAGGACTTCTCTCATGACGTATAGCCTTTTTAGTCTGTTAATCACGAAATATTCTTCAAAAAATTCCTTATATGTCAAGTCTTAGACGTATAATCAACCATAAGGTTGTTAAACTATGTTAAAACTCCAAAACCATCATCGAGAAATCCTTTCCCACAAAATTTGTTAAATAAATTTTTTATATAATCTATCTGCTATATATGCTTCAGCAAAACTCTGAATCACATCATTGGAATAATCACCACCTTTAGAATAAGAAATATTCATTATGTCAGTTGTTATTTTTTTTATTACTTCTTCATCAAGAACTATATTGTGTTTCCTCAGTTCGTTATTTACAATTTTATAACATCGTTTAATATCTTCTTCATCAGTATAAAACATAGAAATTCTCCTTCCAATTTATTTATTATTTAGATAAATCAATTAAACTATCTAGGTGAATAGGGCTTTTTGTTATTGCTTGAGTTGCCCCACCTGGGCCGAATTTAGGAAAATCTTTTGTAATAGGTTCTAACCAGTCTGCTTTACCCCATTGTCCATTTGGTATTTTTATATCATCAATTATTTGCAACGTATCAAAAGACCCTCTTATTGATGCATCATGTGGAACTTGTAATTTCCCAGGCATCGGAATATCAAATTTATCAAATGAAAAATATGTTCCATGTGGATTTGCTGGTATTTCCATAGTATTTTTTAATTCCTCTATATAACTCGCATTCCTTGACATATACCTATACCCAGTTGATGTTATTATTTCGCCATTTGGTCTTACATAAAAATCAGCTTTAGCTTTCTTACACAACCCTAACGGGTCAATCCACCTATGAACATTTGGCCCAAACGCATAAACATTCTCACCCGGAACCAATCCCAGCGGATCCTGAGAAATAAAACTGCCAATATTGGGGTCATAATACCTAAACCTATTGTAACTAAGTCCCGTCTCCGCATCAAAATACTGCCCCTGCAACCTAAGAGGCTGGTCTACCTCACCCGATACAAGCTTCCTAACCCCACCCCAGGCGTCATACCGGGCAGCCCAGACCACCCTGCCTGTCTCGAGCTGTAATCTGGTTGGAAATCCGTTGAGGTTTCAGAACTTCTGGCAGAAATATCCATCTTAATCTCCTTTTATTTCAATACCATGAAAAAAGGCTATACGATTTAGAAGCTTTTTCAATATCATATAGCCTTTTTACGTTGTGATATTGTTTTTTCAGTCTGTTATTCATAAAACGATAGAGTTTAGGTTCATTTATTACAACTTAACGTGATATACTGATGTCTTTTATATTGCCACTATCAACGTCAACAAGAGCTCGATAATCTTCCTTATCGTAGAAAAAGAAGTACAAATCACCGTTGATATAATAAACATCATAAAAATGTGGTGCAGAATACTCGGCCGGTAGCTTAATTTCGAATCTCTTTGTTCCGTCAGAATTAATAATATATGCCTTGCTATTAGAACCATGAAATTCAACAACAGCTATTCCTGACATATCTGATAATAAACATAATACTGCCGAATCCTTAAATTCAATTCTGAACTGCTTGTTTCCTACAAACCATTCAGCACCAATTGGAAGCATTTCTTTAACTGATAAGTATTTCGGATTATTTATACGATCGTAATTTTGGTCTTTAAAGAGTTCTTTGTATCCACTAATTACACCCAAATTGTACACCTCTTATCTAATAAATAGGTCTAACTGAACCAATAGGTTTAAGAAGGCTTCGATCGCTATAATTCAATATTTGAACCTGATTCGCACCACCAGGATAAATAATACCATTCTCAATTTGTGGACCAACAATTCCTTCTTGAACTCGTATTCCCTCAGGTATTAAATACTTTTGGACTCCTCCAATTTCTTTTTTAAAGCTAGGAGTTACTGCAAGATCGTTTCTTACGAAATTTACATCGGGTATATGATCACGTGTTGCCCAGCCACCTGGCAGCGTTTGTCCAGGAGCCATTGCCATTTCAACTTCCATACCGCCTTTTGGTACTGGATATGATTTTATAGGAGTCCCAGGCATCCATGGATTTGTACCTGTTGGAGCAGGAAGCATTCTGTTCGGATCAGTAATGGGTTTTGTTTTCTTCTTACACAACCCCAACGGGTCAATCCATCTTTGAACATTCGGCCCAAATGCGTAGACATTCTCGCCCGGAACCAATCCCAGCTGATCCTGGCTTACAAAACTCCCAATCTCCGGGCAGTAATACCTAAACCTGTTGTAACAAAGCCCCGTCTCCGCATCAAAATACTGCCCCTGCAACCTAAGGAGGCTGGTCTACCTCACCCGATACAAGCTTCCTAACCCCACCCCAGGCATCATACCGGGCAGCCCAGACCACCTTGCCGGACTCATCCAACAACCGGGTAGGGCAGCCGTTGGGGTCGTTGGCATAATATATTCGCTCCGCGTGCGGGATATCCTTGTCCTGGAAGTCGGTCGCCACCATCGCCAAAGGCTCGAAACTGCCGGGGTAGTAGATCCACTCCCGCCACTGCTCGTCTGTGATATCTCCCAGCAAGGCATCGCCGTCCCAGTAGAATCTGGTAACAACCCCCTCCGTCTCCTTGCTGATCCGCCGTCCCAACGGGTCATACTGGTAGCTCGTCTTCTTCCCGTTCGTGACACTCTCTATCAGCCGGCCGTAAGCGTCCCAAACAAATTCCGTCTTATCCAGCTTTCCAGCCCGTTCAACCAAATTCCCAACCCGGTCAAACCGGTAACTGATACCCTCATACTCTCCAGCCCGACTCCAATCTTCATTTTCGGACTGTACTCGGGTT
>JAKOQC010000097.1 GCA_029778565.1 bacterium | reverse complement strand
GTTTCTAACGCGGTAGTAACGGGGCTCAACAACACCGCATTGAGGGCAGGCTGGGAGATTGCCGTAGGCCAGGTTGAACATGTAGTCAAGACAAGTGTCATCATCAGGAAACTCCAGATGAAACGTATCTATTGTGTACCGTTCAACTTTCATACTTACAGTTTAGCTCATCTGTTCCTTGATGTCAAGGGATAGTCGCGCCTTGGTTGGTATTGCCAGCTATAGTATTTGCTTGGCCAGTCTCATTACCACCAATTTGATGTTTGTACACAGACCCACAACTACCCTGATACTCATTTACTTCAACTCCTGCAGCGCCGTTTCCAAAACCAGCTTTTACACTACCGTCCATTTGGGTACCGATGTAATTTCCATAGGTAGTTGAGTTGGCTGATTGACCATATGAACAATTATTATAAATATGAATTCCATCACTGCCGTTAGCCGAAATAACATTCCGCTCAGTACTTGTAACCCCACCGATAGTAAAGTTATTAATTGCAAAGTAGTCTAACCCATTTATGGTATTACCAAGAGCACTACCATCTATACCGAGCCCGACTACATTACCAGTAAATGTTACATCCTGGCCATCAGTTAAGCTTGCACCAGAGCCAATATTGCCAGAAATAACATTATGGTTAATAGTTGCACTGGTTAAGGCAAATAGATTAATTGCAGTACTATTATTAGCAATAGCCGATACACCATTAACATCTGTACCAATTAGATTATTGTTTATGTTTGCACTATCGCCTGAAAGATTAATAGCTAATCCCATACCAGAGAGTAAGTTGTTTTGTATAATAAACGTGTTATTACCCTCATCATCACGTATACCTATATAGTTTAGGTTTGCTGAAGCAGTTCCATCGCTATTTGTACCAATATAGTTACAACTTATGGTAAAACTACCAAGACTATCATTGGTTGTTGCTATTCCGTTTCCATCAACGTTATTCAGAATCAGCCCTTTTATTTCTGTACCAGTGGAACCCGCGCCTAAATTAAATAAATTAAATGCTCCACCTCCACCACTTACTTCTATCAACAGGGTATGTGGGGTATTTGTATTGGGCATTGTAGTAGGCACTAGCGTACCGCATTGCGCACTAGGCTGCGTGGTGCCGTCAATAGTTACTGGGTCGGTAATTTCTGGCAAGACCGAGCCAAGTGTAATGGTGTGTACCCCACCACCTGTAATACTAAATTCAATCGTATCGGCGCCAACCTGTGCATTAGCAGCCTCAATAGAGCTACGAAGCGTACAGACATCACCAGCAGTATCACAGCTAACACTTGGGTCGACAGCAGAATCGTCACCAGCATCATTAACCGTAAAGGTAGCTGCATGAGCCTTGGGTGCAAGCAACAAAAAACTTAGCAGTACAGCTGAGGGCAATAATATCCCTAAGAGTATTCTTCTCATGGTTATATAATAGATACTTATTATGCTCTAGTCAATGTCATTTGGTGAAAAGATTAGATTGGTAAAATTAACATTTATCGCTTTTTTGACTGTTTGTCTTATATATTTCTAGGGTATTTTTTTTGTTTAATTCAGCTTCTTTGGTGATATCTGTTTTATAACCATCGCTATTAGCGTTACCATTTTTTTGCCAATATTCCATTATTTCTTTTTGTTTATCTAAATGGCGTTTTTGTTCTTGCGCCAAAGCTTCTTTATTTAGCTTTTGCAAGCACTTTAGATTTATTGTTTTGGGTTTTATTACCTCGGTAGTATTGTTTTTTGATTGAGGCGAATTATTATTACTAGTGGTTTTAGAATTGGTATTTTGGTCTGTTTTTTTTGCCGATTGATGATTGTCTGGATTTTTTGCCACCTTTTTTTGTGTAGAATAACGAGCATATACTACCCCACTAGTAATTAGTAAAAGACAAACTGAAATTACCAAAGTAATAACTAATTTGGGTCTTTTTATAGACCTTATTTTTGCTTTAATTCTTCTAGACTTTATATTCATACATATATAGTTTAGTTACTCGGCCTTGCTATTACTACTACTCTCCCATCGGCACTACCCGCTAAAGTACAGGTATAAATCGTAAGCTTTGGCTCGTTACTTGGTTTTTCTATCTCTATTTCGTTTGGTTTAACTTGTTTTGTTTCGGTTACTTTGTAGTTATATACTTTACCATTCCACCTTACCTGAACAGTATCTCCCTTTTTAACATCACGCAAGTTATAAAAGATTGATTTTTCTTTAATTTGCTTAGGAGTGTATCCCCACACAAAACTATGACCAGTTAGTATTGTATTGCCACCAATTTCTGGGTTACCTTCTTTGGGCAATCTATGCCAAACCAAACCCTTATCTAAAACGTTTATATTGCCTTCTGATATTTCTGTCTCAACTCCTGCACTCGGAATAAGTAATATATTTTTATCAGAAGCCTTTACTAATTGCGACTGAGAACTTTCTATAGACTGAGCTGTTTTTTGGGACAATTTTGGAGAAAGTAGTAAAAATAATATATATGCTCCAATGCCAAGTAATAAACCTGCAATTATTATAAGTATAAAATTACGTTTCTTACTGTTTTTGTTTCTTGGCTTGTTTGAATAGCTATTCTTATTTGTTTGCATTTAATCTCCAAATAAAGCTATTTCTTGGTTTGGGGATTATTATTTGACTGTTTAGAGAAGTAGAAGATATAAAATATTTCTAAGATACCAATAGTATTCACAATTAGAAGTACAACAAACCAAACTTTTTGGGTTTTACGAGCAGCTATCCAAAGTGCCCAACCCTTCCAGGCAATTTCCCAAATAATTAACAGTGCAATAAGCCAACTGTATTGTTGTATTAGTGTGTTTGCATCCATAGTATTATTCTACTCTATTTAGTACTAATTTTCATTATTAAACAAAAAGTCCCACATTATGTCAGATTTTTTGTTTGGTCGGTGTGAGAGGACAGCGCTCGAATTTCATCAGATTTATTCGTGCTAAACTATTCGGAGGCTTGAGACTTACAATCCCAAAGTAAAAAAGTTCGCAAAAAGCGAACTTCTTTCTTTGGTCGGGGTGAGAGGACATCGGCTAAAGCCTACTTCATAAAGTGCTTGGCAATCAAGTTTGCAAAGCAACTTGTTGCACTGCGCGCTTTACTCCACCGAACCTTTGGGTTTCTCGTATTTTTCTCATACAAGATAAAAACCGGTCATAAAGACCGGTTCTCATCTTGGTCGGGGTGAGAGGACTCGAACCTCCGGCCTCATCGTCCCAAACGACGCGCGCTAGCCAACTGCGCCACACCCCGATATTAAATTATTTTTTTCGACCAAAACCATTCTCGCTTTTGGTTGCTATAAGTAAATCTTGGTGGGTCCGGTGGGACTCGAACCCACAACCAATTGCTTAAGAGGCAACTGCTCTACCAATTGAGCTACAGACCCTTATGAGAAATATTGTAATTGGAAATGGTGCGCCCTGAGGGATTCGAACCCCCGGCCTTCTGGTCCGAAGCCAGACGCTCTATCCAGCTGAGCTAAGGGCGCAAATCTACCCAAACGAACCTGTATATTCTACTATATTTACCTCTAAAAGAAAAGAACCTTTCTTAAGGTTCTTTTCTGGCTAGTCATACGACTTTTTACTGAGCGGCTGGTGGGGTTTGGGTGGGCGGCGTATTTGCAACTGTTGCTTTACTATCTAGTGCACGTTTGATAATAAAGTAGTACAGTATTGCTGCCAAGCCTGAAAGTCCTACAAAAATCGATACAATAAGAATAATTAACCATAGATTCTTCTGATTATCGTCTTGCCAGTTGGTTCGTTTAAATGCGTCTATAAGCATTATTATCCAGAAAATAAACAAACCAAGACCAATTACTAGAAAGATTAACCAAAATATTAGTAATCCACCAACTAAACCTGCTGCCGCAGTGCCACCGGCTGCTGTAGCGGCTGCATCTGTTGCTGTTGTAGGGTCGGTAGTCGTAAAATCATCTGCTGCATGAGCGGCAAGCGGAAGAAGTGCTAACAAACTACCTGCACCTGCTGCCTTTAGTACTATTTTTTTCATAATAACTCCTTGTTAAATATTATTGTTCTTAACTATAACTGTATACCTATTCTAAAAAACTGGCAAATTTTATCTTGTTTCTGGTACAATAGCTCTTATGGTTCCCCAGAAAAAGCGTGTTGCTCCACCAATAAAAATCTTTAACAAATATCAGAAAATTATGCTTATTTGGGCAATATTACTAGCCTTTGGCTATTTGGCTAGTAATATTGCTTTGGCTGCACCAACAATATTGGCAGAGATTTGGTTATTTGTATTTGTTATAGGTCTAGGTGCACAAATAATTATGGGGGTTCCACGCGATGCAAAGGCTATCTTTCTACAGATTTTTTGGTTTGGACTAATTATTATTGGTGGCTGGTTAACATATTTAGAATATTCTAGTGGCATCAAAATTGGTATTCACGGTATGACATCTGGATGGTTCTTTATGGTCGCAGGTGGCATGCTGATAACCTCGGCAGCATATAGATTTAACATTAGCTACCTTATTTTAGTTGCGCTGTACTCTATTTTGGGACTTATTCTTGCTTTTGGCGGATTTAATATTACTACAGAGCTAATTATTTCGGCAATTGCCTTTTTCTTCTTTATAATGATAGATGCTGCTCTAGAATGGTCGGTGTGGCGCCGTCACTTGGCTGACAAACCTAAATAACAAACTGAATTATTTCGATAAGAAAAACCCAAGCTTTGCTTGGGCATTTCTTATGGGGTGAGTGATGGGTCTCCTCTTCCTTCAATTGGCTCGTTCGCTACGCGAACCCTTCGGACGCCAATTTCACCCAGAGCCGGCCAGTCGCTGCGAGTGCCACCGGCACTCGGTCGACTTGGCTTCTCGCCCGTTCTATCTGCCATAGTAAAAATCCGAGCTATGCTCGGACTTTTACTATGGGGTGAGTGATGGGTCTCGAACCCACGACCTTCGGTACCACAAACCGACGCTCTAACCAACTGAGCTACACTCACCATGGTGCCCCCGGCTGGACTCGAACCAGCGACCTACGGTTTAGAAAACCGTTGCTCTATCCAGCTGAGCTACAGGGGCCTGTGTCACTCACTCTATTGTACCAATAAAGTGAGTGCTTAACACGACCATTAACAAATGGGCAGAGGATGCTTTTTTTCTTAAAGAATCTCTGCCCATTTGTAAATAATCTCTGGAGCGGGTAGCGGGAATTAAACCCGCATCACCTGCTTGGAAGGCAGGAATAATAATCATTATACGATACCCGCCTGACAAAACAGATCCGCTAGATTGCGGACCACATTTTGCAGTTTTTCTAAATCTCTTTAGAAAAAGTATGTAAGCATACAAGGTGCGGGCTAAAAATAGAGCCTACAAGTACAAAATGATACTGTATTTATTGCTATTTTGCAAGCTTCTTCATGCCTACCTAAAAGCTATTGGTTTGCTTCTCATTATTAAGCAACCACTTACCACTCGAGCTAATAACACTATATTCATAGCCTTGAGTATACTGATTGGGGTTGTCGGTATATTTAAACAAAACATTTACCGAAGCTTTATACGTACCATCAGTTTGTTTACTAACAGAAATTATGCGAAAACTTGCTGGATACTGGTACTGTCGCTGATCGGGATTTAATTGATTAAAGTTATATTCGTTCTGAAACCCACTGGTCATTACCGGTCGCATGGCTGCAGCATTACCGGCTACAAAACCATTTTGAAATGTGGTTACTGAAGTTGTCACCGCTTGTTGGTCAGCTGCATCTTTGGCTGCCGCATTGGCTGCGGCTTGTTTTTCGGCTTGAGTTTTTGCTTGGCTAGCAGCTATCGTTTCTGTTACTTTTTGTAATGTAGAAGGTACATCAAATATTCCTTGCGGCATATCTTGTTGTAAGAATGATGTATTGTTTTTTAAATTACTTGTTGCGGCTTCGGCCAATTTTGAGTTATCGGTCAGCTTACTTAGATCGTCAGTAGAAATTTTGCCCGGATCATCACTAAGTGATGCTGCCTTACTTATATATGTATCGAATGAGCTAAGAAAATTAGTATACCTATCTAAACTTGCCTTGTTATTTAGCCAAGTTGGCAATTTGCTAGCAGTGTATTTTCGATTACTGACAGCTGTTTGCAGTGTATGCAACTGGGTAGAATAACCATTATAGTCCTTTGTTTGATTGAGCTTATCTTGTAATACCACCACTTCTTGAGATTGTGTCGTAATATCAAACCAACCATCAGAAATAGCTTGATTGGTTTTAAGGACATTGCTTCTATATATTAAGCCCAAGGTAATACTAATAATGCCGATTGTAGCCGCTACAATCCCCACCCAAAACCATGGGTTTTTATACCAAACTTTTTTCGCTTTATTTATAGATGGTTGAGTTGTTTCTTCGGTACTCACGTCTTTGGTATCTTTTTCTTTTATATCACTCTGCTCATTTGTAACAGGTTTTTCGTCTTGGGGTTTGTCTTCTTTCATTATCTAACTCCGCATTAATGTTATGTTTATACTAGCATAAGTTGAGCTAAGCCGAGAAATATAAAGAATCCACCTACGTCGGTACATGTAGTAATAAAGATAGTTGCCGAGGTAGCAGGATCTTTGCCAAGTGCTTTCATAATAAGCGGTATAATTGCACCGGCAACCGAAGCGATTATTAAATTTCCTATCATAGCCATTGCTAATACCAAACCAAGCATTGGGCTTTTGTTAACAAAGATAGCCACAAGCGCAACGATGGCACCATTAATTGCACCATTAATAATACCAGCACCAAGCTCTCTTGCAGCAAACCCAATTCCATGTTTAAGATCAATTTCTTTTAAAACTAAACCTCGTACTGCAACGGCTAATGTTTGAGTCGCCGCATTCCCGCCCATTCCTGCAACAATTGGCATATAGACCGCCAGCAATGTTAACTTAGAAATCGTGTTTTCGAATAACCCCACAACCGAAGCTGCTAAAAAAGCTGTGCCAAGGTTAATAACCAACCACAAATATCTGCGTTTTACTTTTGTACCTACGCCATCTAATGCATCTTCTTCCTTACTAACACCGGCAAAACCATACAAATCATTCGCAGTTCGTTTATCAATTAAGGCCAGGAGATCATCTGAATGAATAACCCCCAATACACTTTCATCTTCATCTAATACCACAACTTTGTTATGAGGATTTTTTATAAATGAATTAACTACTTTATGTTCATCACTATCATACTTAATAGCTGGGATTTTTTTTATATAGTTTTCTATTTTTTCACGACTCGCCCGCACGGCGAGTTCATGGCCCGGCAACTCACCAATAAGCTTACCATTATCTACAACAAGAATTGCCGGAAACTTGCCAGTGCGCTTTTCATGCTCAATTAAATCTTTAGCGACATCGGCAAAGTGTTCGCTTGGTTGCACAACAACATAATCGAGATTCATTAAACCAGCTGCGGTCTTTGGGTTAAAACTTAATAGCGTCTCAACTTTTTCTTTTACTTCTACATTTAAGGCAGAGGTTATTTTCTTAGCACGATGAGTTTTAAGCTCTTGAATGATATCTGTTGCTTTGTCTGGATCTAAGTGATTAAGTAAATCGATAAGTTCTTTATTATCTAAATTTTCAACAATATTCTGTCGAATTCGCTTGCTTAGCTTAAGTAAAACAAATCCTTGCTGGGCTACATCAATATCACGAAACAAAGTCATACGAACTTTTGGCAACTTCGATATCTGTTCTACAACTTTCTCATCCGGCAAATTACTCGTACTCATAGTGTCTTAATTATAGTCCTTAAGTTTATATATTGAAAATAACTATCTGACCATATTTTTAAATCTAGATCCTGCCCTAAATTTTGGTAACATAATCTTTGGAATATCAATTTTCTCGCCAGTGTTTGGATTAATCCCGGCACGTGCTGCGCGCTTACCTAAATAGAATGTACCAAAACCAGTAATATTCACTTTCTGCCCATGTTTAACCTCACTCATAATAATAAGTGCAGTTTTTTCTATTATTCGCTCGGCTTGCTTGTTAGTTATATTGGCAGCTTTAGCAACTTCTTCTACTAGTTCTCTTTTGGTCATTTTTATTTCTCCCTGTTTTACTTTGCAAATTCAACCGCGCGGGTTTCACGAATAATATTAACCTTTATTGTTCCAGGATACTTTAGTGTGGCTTCAATTTTGGTAGCTATATCACGAGCTAGTTTGATAGCTGTAAGATCGTCTACATTTTCTGGGCTTACAAAAACACGTATTTCTCGTCCGGCAGACATAGCATAAACTTTTTCAACTCCAGGGAAAGATTTTGCTACATTTTCTAGGTCAGTCATTCTCTTACCGAAGTTTTCGGCCGTATCACCACGGGCTCCTGGTCGTCCAGCACTGAGGGCATCTACAGCACGAACAATTAAAGCCTCTGGAGTGGTTGCTTCTAAGTCGTCGTGGTGTGCCTCGGCAGCATGTACGGTAGCCTCATCAAAACCTTCTTTACGCATAATATCACCAGTAATATGATGATGTTTACCCTCTACCTCATGACTAACTGCCTTACCCAGATCGTGTAAGTATGCAGCGGTACGACTTATCTGAATGTCGGCACCAATTTCTTCAGCTATCATAGCAGCCAGATGAGCCATTTCTACAGAATGATGCAATACGTTCTGGCTAAAACTTGTTCGATATTTTAGTTGTCCCATGAGTTTATTGATCTCTGGAGGTAAACCAACTACCTTAGCTTCTCGCGCAGCTTGCTCGCCAGCTTTTTTTGTCTCTTGGTCAATTTCCTTTTGGGCTTTTTCGACAATTTCTTCAATTCTACCCGGATGAATTCGACCATCTTTTACCAATTGCTCCATTGCCACCCGGGCCACTTGCCGACGAATAGGGTCAAAACCAGAAAGAGTGATTACACCCGGACTTTCGTCAATCAATACATCCACGCCAGTGAGTCGTTCGAAAGTTTGTATATTCCTTCCCTCTTTACCAATAATTTTTCCTTTAACTTCATCGCTTGGAATAGTGACTGTCGTTACTGTTCTCTCTACCGCTTGGCTAGTAGCCATGCGCTCCATGGCTTGGGCCATAATTTCTTTAGCATCTTCATCGGCATTTTCACTTGCTTCGCGTTTGAGTTTTTCAACATATTCTACTAAGTCAGCTTTTATTTCTTTTTCAGTCATCTGCATAAGCTTTTCGCTCGCTTCTTTCTTTTTCATTTTGGCAATTTTTTCTAAGTTTTTTATTTGTCTATCTTTAATTTCGCGCAACTCTTGCTTAATAGCCTCTATTTCTTTTTCGTCATTATCTAAAGTTTGTGCTCGACGCTCGACAGATTCTATTTTAGAATCAAATAGTTTCTCTCGCTCTAACATTCGTTTTTCTTGTTCATCTAAACGGGCTTGTCGTTTGGCTTCTTGCTCTTTAGCATCTTTTTGCAAGGCAATCGCTTCTTCTTTAGCCTTTAATTCTATTTCTTTTGCTTTTGTCTTGGCAGCTTCAAGAGTTTTTTCGGCTGCAGCTTTTTCTGTTTGACTTTTCTTCTTACTTACAACAATACTGCTACCATATCCAAGAGCACCCGCACCCAAAATGGCAGCAATCAAAATTACTATTGGCATTTCTCACCTCGTATTCTTAATCTAGTCGCCACAAAACGACAATCTAGATTAGATTTTCATTAATTTCCAAAATAAAAAATAACTAACTATCTTTATACTAGTACCATTCGGAGTACTAAATCAAGTTTTTGGCTTAGGAGAGGTAATATTCGGCTCTGCAGCATATTGTGGTACTACATAATTTTCGGTTTTGGCTGTTTCTAATTTCTTAATTCCAGATTGAATCCAATTGTTTCCACTAGAAGCTATTACAGGTATTGATTGGGCATAGGCAAGAGAATTTGCAATAGTTGTACCTATTCTTAATCCAGTAAACGATCCTGATCCGGTAAAAACAATTATGCCGGTCAAATCATTTAAATTAGCACCATTTTGCTTTAGGATCTCTTCTATCTTTATAAGCAATTCGTCGGCCAACTTGCGTTCAGCCAACCATATTATACGATCAATTTCTTTATTTTCGCTCAATAAATATATCTCGGCATTCGGAGAATCTGTTCGTAGTGCAAGTATCATTTTAACTTCTCCAAAATTGCCTGGCTTTTTATTCCGGTAGCAGATATTACAATTTCTCTTTTGTCTTCGCTAATAAAATGGAATTCTATTATCAGTCTATCGTTAGCTAAAGAGTGTGAAAAATTGCCAGCCCATTCAACTACAACTATGGTTTGGGGATCGCTCAATTTTTCTTGTAATTCGTTAAGAACGATTTCGTCATCGCTAAGTCGATAAAGGTCGAAGTGCTCTAGGCGATGAGCACTACCGTATTCATAGCTACGATGAATATTAAAGGTTGGGCTGGTTATAGTCTTTTTAACTCCCAATGCTTTGCCAAATGCCTTAGTAAAAGTGGTTTTTCCACCACCCAAATCACCAACCAATTCTATTAACAATGGTGGCCGAGCAACACTAGCAAGTTTATCTGCTAGCGCTAAACTTTTTTGCAAGTCGGTGGTAAGCCGCAATGATTTCTGGTCGGTATTCATATATTCCATATCCTATGGTACCGACTCCAAGCGCAATCAGCAACCACGACCACAATAATGAGTTATTTGTCGTTCCTGTTTCTGTATTTGCATTATCTTGATTGCCTTTGCTTGCTGCATTACTCGTTGGTTTTGTTTTTGCCTTAGCTACTTTACTAGTGGCCGCTTTTTTGCTGGCAGATACTTTTTTAGCAGTGCTAGACTTACTCGAGTTTGCAGGTTTTGCGTTGTCAGTTTCTACATATATTGCACTATTTGCCGTTGACGGCGTGGGTGAAATGGTCCAATTCCAACTATTACCTACAATCGCCCAACTAAGTCCTGGTTTTGCGTTGCCATAATCGGCCGATTCATCCACTAAATTATTGTCAGGTGAGTAAAGTGATATAACATCACCGCTATTATTTAACGAAAGTGAAGATTCGGAGCTCGTGATTGTTAAGTAGCCTAGTGCCGGAATTATTTTGTCTTTGATAATGTAACTACCTCCTCCAGCGTCTTTTAATATCCAGCCAGATAGATTTACGTCTAGGTTATTTGGGTTATAAAGTTCAATAAATTCATCAGTACTGTCTGACTGCGGAGCAACTGGGTCTGGCAACAATTCATTAAGGGTAATTGTTGGATATGTAGTACTAATATCTGGTGTAGGGGTCTCTACTGCAGGAGGCATTTTCGGTGTGGCAGTATGCGAAATATCAAAATCAGAAAAATTATTATTAGTATCTGTCATAGTCTGATTTTGGTCATCAAATTGCCTATATACTACTTCATCAGTTTGTGCTGGTGCGGCTGCTTGAGTTTCGGACATATCTGACGTACCCCAGCCAACCATATCGACATTAGCTCCATTCGCATCTTTTAATACAACTGTACCGCCCGTCTGGGCTAAGCCAGAAGTGAGATTAACATCAGCATTAGGTAATAACGAAGCAACAAGAAAATAATCATGAGCATGAATAAAAGTATTTTGCGGAAGACTGGCTTTCTTAGTCCAAGTTTTTCCAGTAGAAGATTTATAGTAGATTGTCCAATTACTTACATCAACATCAGTCTTAGTATTGTTGTATAGTTCAATAAATTCATCGCTTGCCGAGGCAGAAGTACCCATCGAAATTTCTGATATTACGATAGTGGGTGAGCCCGGTAGCGGTTGCGCCAAAGACACTTCTGTAAAATGAAGAGCCGACAACACGCTGGCAAGTATTAAACTAAGAATTACCCCCTTAACCCTCATAATTTTTTCAGTCTATCATAATAAAAAACCGAAAGTAAAGCGTAACTACAATAATGTATTATTTATCTCAATTTTTGCGTTATTAACGCATAAAATCTTGACGCCACAACCATAACAGGTTTACAATAACTGTAATCAGCAACAAAGAGGAGGAAGATGCAGTTATTCTCGCGGCTACGCGATCGTCAGGGTTTTACACTAATAGAGTTGTTAATAGTTATTGTTATTGTGGGTATCTTGGCTGTATTAATTGTACCAAGCCTACTTTCTGGCCCCGCAAGAGCCCGAGACAGTCAACGTAAATCTGATTTACGCAAAATAAAAGCGAGTTTAGAAAGTTATTATAACGATAACAATGCCTATCCTGCCAACCTTACAGTCCTTACTCAAGGCACAGTACCGTATTTAACCACCCTTCCAACAGACCCAAAGACAAAACAAAATTATGTATATATTACTGTTGGTAATCCACCAAACTCTTATATTTTGCGAGCTAATTTAGAAAACGGTAATGACAAAGATATTAAGTCTGGAACCACCAACGTCTACGAAGTAACAAGTGCCAACTGATATAAATACCGGTCTGAGCAATGAAACGTTTTTTACAGACTGGCAAAAATAGCAGCATTGGTCTAGATATTGGCCGTAACTCTATTAAGGCTGTACAACTACATAAAAGAGATGATGGCAAAATAGCCCTGCTGGCTTATGGTAGAAAAAATCTAAATACTAACAAAAATGTAGACTCAATTCTTCATCCTCCCCATTATCTAGCAGCACTACACAGTATTCTTCAGTCTCCTAACTATGGGGAATTTTCGGGGCGAAATTTTGCACTTGCTTTGCCCAATCGTCATACCTATGTTCAGTATAATGTCTCGGCCGATGAGTTTGTACAACAAGCAAATCAAGCTTTGGGTACAACAGTAGATGAGTTGATAATTAATACATATCGCAAAACACCCACACTAGCAGTGTCAATCGCAAGTGTACAAACAATAATTACACCTCATTTTAATGCACTCTCAAATATAGGGAGTGTTACAAATTCTGATCATGAGCTTTCAGCCGCAATAAGAACTCTAAAAAATTTAAACAATCAACCAACATTAATAGTAGATATTGGTAGTAACGATTCAGGAATAGGTATATATAACTCGATGCTTATGGCAACTCAAAAAGTAGATTTTGGTATTCATACTTTTTGTGATTATTTAGCCAAAAAATTAAACATCTCATATGACGAGGCCGGTGAGCTGTTGTTTAATTTTGGGTTCTTACCAAGTAGTGTTCAGCTTAACATTCGCGAGGCTAGCAAGGTTGTTATGCAGCCACTTATTAAGAGCCTGCTAACAAACATAGAAACATATAATATTGGTCGGGTAGTATTATGTGGAGGTGGTGCAAGTATTCCTTGTGTTGCCCAATATATTCAAGAAAATAGTAATGTAAAAACCATAATTATTGACCCCTGGGATAGAATTGGAAAATATCCCCTTAAGCCTATTCCAAAAAAGATTGCCCCAATATTTGCTACTGCGGTTGGTTTGGCATTACTGGATCTTGAGTAAGCGATCCGCCTGATTCACCATGAAAGTTTTGACGTATTTCTAAAATATAATGTTCGAGCTCGTAGGGGTGCGGAACATAATCGAAGGTAAAGTTTTCACGTTCGCCAGCAGTTTGAATATACAATGTTCCATATTGAAAAATTGTTTGCATAGGACCATGTACGTCTGCGGAAAGATCTTGTATCTCACCTAGTCGTAAGGTAGAGACTCGACGATTAAACAGACCAAGCTGGTCAACATCAACTATGTGTTGGTTGGTAATAACAATCTTATTACGACGCCATATCCACAGCACACCAACAAACAAGAATATCAGAATCAGCATATATAGCAGTGAGCCAAGGCTAATAAAGACCTCTGGTACATAGGTAGTAATCTGCTGATTGCTCTGCAAATAATAAGCTGCCAAGATACCCACGATACCCATTACCAAAACTACAAACATAAATGGCATAATCGAAATTATATGTTTGTAAATAACCCGTTGCGTAATCTCGTCAACAGGCTGGCCCGGATACATTGTTGCTCGTGTAGTTTTCTCATCCATAATATTTTCCAGTTAGTATACCATATTTATTTACAAAAGACTTCCTTGATGGTTATTATTTGGTGGTTTTACACCCAGATGCAAATACCCTTTTTGGGTTACTTTGCGCCCCTGGTGAGTACGCTCGAGCATGCCAATTTGCATTAAATATGGCTCATAGACATCTTCGATAGTTTGTTTTTCTTCACCGCTAGCTGCAGCAATCGTCCCAAGACCAACCGGACCACCAGAATAATTATCAATTATGAGTTGTAATATTTTTCTATCGGCGGCTTCAAGACCGTGCTCGTCAATATCAAGTAATTGCAATGTTTCTTCTAGGGCCTCGGCATCAATCGCACCGCTACCATGTACTTGTGCCCAGTCGCGGACGCGTTTCATTAATCTGTTAGCAATACGGGGTGTAAGACGGGTGCGCTTGGCCATCTCTTCTACTGCTTGTGGCGAAATCTCAATATCTAATATTTTTGCCGTACGCGTAAGAATTTGAGCAATCTCTTCTGGACTGTAATATTCCAATTTACCAATAAGACCAAAGCGATCACGAAGCGGACCCCCCAAAGCACCAAACCGTGTGGTGGCTCCTACCATAGTAAATTTTGGTAAATCGAGCCGCAAGCTTTGTGCCGATGGTCCTTTGCCCAGCATAATGTCTATTACATAGTCTTCCATTGCCGGATACAGTATCTCTTCTACACTGCGTGGCAAACGATGAATTTCATCAATAAAGAGAATGTCACCTTCTTCTAAATTTGTTAGTAATGAGGCCAAATCCCCAGCTCGCTCTATTGCTGGCCCACTCGTTACTTTAATAGTCTTACCCATTTCGTTAGCTATAACATGAGCCAAGGTAGTTTTACCTAGTCCGGGTGGGCCATACAATAAGACATGATCAACCGCTTCATTGCGGCCCTTGGCTGCACTCATTGCTAATTGCAGAGTTCTTTTTAACTGACTCTGACCAATATAGTCTTCGAATTTCTGCGGACGCAAGACATCTTCGAATGCTTGCTCTTCAGCTTGCTCTTCGACCAATTCTGGTTCTTCTTGTCGTTCTATCATTTATTTTGCCCCTTTTAAGGCTTGCTTTACTCGCTCGTTGGTTTCGAGATTAGTATCAATTCCTTCGAGTGCTTTAGTAGCATCTTTTGCGTTATAACCGAGACTAAGTAATGCTAAATAAGCTGGGTCATCTGGCGCACTTTTCTTTTCTGGGGCCTCCACTAATTTACCCTTAAGTTCTAAAATGATACGTTGTGCAGTTTTTTTGCCAATACCCGAAACATTACTAAACAACGTAATATTATCAGCCATAATTCCTTCTTGTATATCGTCTACCTTATGGTGAGAGAGTATTGCCATAGCTGCCTTTGGTCCTACACCACTAACTGAGTTAAGCTGAAAGTACATTTGTCTCTCATCCAGGTGAATAAAACCATATAAGGTATGTTCATCTTCTTTTATTTGCTCGGCTATATACAAATTTACGTTTTCCTCTGGCGTAATAGTCTCATATGCTCGTGGAGTTAAAAAAACTTCATAACCAACCCCCATTACATCTACAATAATGCTGGTTGCTAACTTTTCGCTGACTGTTCCACTTATTTTCGCAATCATATCTATTATTATAGCAAAAAACGACTACTTTCGTAGCCGTATTACTATGCCATTAGCCCTCATCCACTTTGTAGAGATATACCGCTTGTTGCTGAGTTATCAGTTGAAGACCTAAATATACTCAACTCCCGAAGTATAATAAATGCCTTATCTATATACTTACCAACACTATCAAAATCTGGTAACTGACCGGTATCTTTCCAATTACGGATATCAGCATGGTTAAGATAATCAACCAGTCGAATCGCTGCCGAACGGTGATCTAATAGAGCTCGTCTAATAACCGATTCTTGGCTTTCACCTTCTAAGACGGTTAAATTACTCACAATACTTGCAATTTCAAGGCCAAAAAATCGTATAAGATCTTCGACTGTTGCAGAAGTTTTCTCAATTACATCATGTAAGACTGTTGCAGCTTTTGTTGTTTCGTCATCAAACTGATCTGCTACAGCTAAAGGGTGTTCGATGAACGGCCGACCATATTTACTCAGTACATCACCATGCATCAGGCGAGCAAATGCTTCGGCTTTTTCATAAAGTTCCCCCACTTCACCTCCTACGCTGAATATGAGCGACCTTATTGTAGCACCAATCAACAAACAGCTATAGATCTTTTTTATGTCCAGAAGAAGCACAAATAGCTATTGCTAAGGCATCGGCGGCGTCATCTGGCTGCGGCAAAGCAGGAAGTTTTAATATTTTAGTTACCATCTCTTGCACTTGTTTTTTGTTTGCCTGGCCATAGCCGGTTACTGATTGCTTTACCTGTAGCGGTGTAAATTCTAATAACTTTAGACTAGCTTGTGCAGCAGTTAACAATACCACGCCACGTGCTTGGCCTACCGATATGCCAGTAGTAATGTTTTTAACAAAATACAGCTTTTCTACTGCAATAATATCTGGTTTGTGATGACTAATTATTTCGGTTAGGTCTTGAAAAATAATATTAAGACGTAAGTACATATCGAGGTTTTTGCTGGTACTAATTACCCCATAATCAACAGCTGTAAGGTTACCTTTTTCTTTTGTAATTACGCCAAATCCGGTTGTAGCAGTACCAGGATCAATACCAAGAATTTTCATTTATTCTAGCTTTTCTAAAATTTCTTCTGGAATATCAAAGTTGGCAGTTACCTCTACTACATCATCAAGATCGTCTAGAGCATCCATAAGTTTCATAATTGTGCGAGCTTTGGCTTCATCTTCTACTAAAATCGACTGATTAGGTATGAGTTTTACTTCGGCACTTTCGATATTATCTTCACCCAAACCATCACGAATCTTTTCGAGTTCTCCGGCCTGTGTATATACTATTACCTGCTCACCACTATCATCAATATCATCAGCACCAAGCTCGATAGCTTTAAGGGCAATGTCGTCTTTATCAACCCCTGCTTTTACCAAAATTACCCCTTTTTGATCAAACATATACGCAACCGACCCTGGCCCGCCAAGGTTTCCACCAAATTTAGAAAATGACGATTTTACGTCCGATGCTGTACGATTACGGTTATCGCTCAGAGCTTTTGCCATAATTGCAACGCCGGCTGGTCCATAGCCTTCATATGTCAACTCTTCTAATGCAGCTCCTTCACCTGTTCCTGCCCCTCGAGCAATTGAGCGTTCTATATTACTTGCGGGCATATTAGCTTGCTTTGCCTTAGCGACAGCCAGACGAAGTTTAAAATTCATAGCAGGGTCGGCACCCTCACGAGCAGCAATGGCGATTTCGTTACCTAGTTTGGTAAATATTTTTCCGCGCTTAGCATCTGCAGCGCCTTTTTTATGCTTTATACTATGCCATTTACTGTGGCCTGACATTTTGTGCTCCTTTTTTTGTATATACTGGCTTACTTACTAACTCGACAATATTGGTTATTGTAACACGATCTGTATCTGTTGGTAAATTATTATTATCTGAATTTCGCACTAATAATACCCACAAACACAGAATTGCGTAATAGCTTATTACTGCTACTACGCTGAGTGATGGTATTGGTATACTCGCCCACGAAAAGTGCTGCATATACGTTAAGAAGTCGAACAGAATTACTATTGATGAATCTAACGGCCGAGCTATTATTGACCCTAGTCCTGGTAATAATATTCCTAAAAATGCAACAAACGCGCCATATGCCATTATTATCGGTACTAAAGGCATAACTATACAATTCACGAGCGGAGCTACCAGACTTAGTACGCCAAAATTATAGGCAATAATTCCGGCAGTTGCTAGTTGTGCTGCTAGCGTGACAGACAATATTTCGTGTAGCCATTCTGGTCGTTTTGGTAATATTTGACCAATTTTTGGCCCCAAGGTAGCAATGCCAAATAAAGAGGCGAATGAGAGCTGCCAGCCAACGTCGCTAAGTAGATTTACTGGGTTAATCATTACCATTCCTACCCCCGTCAGCGCCATACAGACAACCAAGTTAATACGTCTACCATAAAAATTTGCTACTAAAAATATACTACTCATTATTCCCGCCCTTACAATAGCGGCATTGGCACCAGAAATTAATACAAAGCCTAAAATTACCCATAATGAGACAATAAGGCCACCCCAGCGCCACTTTTTGCCAAGCAACATAGAAAGTAGTGCCACAAGTATTGTTAAATTATAGCCAGACACAGCAATGACATGCGAGAGACCAACCGCCGAAAGCAAATCTTGCAGGCTTTTTGGCAACGCCGAACGCGAACCAATAAGTGTTCCGGCAACAAATGCTGCAGAATTGTGACTAAGTGTGTTGTTTAATCCCTGTAAAAATCTTTCTTTTACACTAATAAGAACTGGTTGTGAATGTGAAAGAATTTTTACATCTGCATAACTAATAAGAGCACTCGCCTTACCAAGACTAGCTCTCGCTTTTCCAGTTATTTGTACCAATTGACCTTCGCGTACTTGACCACTAGCAGTCTTTACTCGAACTAATCCAGAATAGTTTGTACTATTCGACCTTACATTATTAATATAAAACACATACATATGATACTGGTCCCAACTTGGTTCACCACTAACCATACCAGTAATCGTTACTTTATTATCAATCAGCTTATCTACCGATATTGGCTGATGAATATACCAATACTCATACCGAGTAATTCCCAACAATAATGCCGCTGCAATAATAACTATATAACCTAGTTTTGATTTAAATATAAACACAGTTAACAGAAAGACTAAACCAGCTAGTACTAACCACCAAGAAAATGGAAACCAAAAATTTGCAGCCAAAATAATACCAACCATAAAAGCTAGTGCAAACAGAACTATCTGAACATTACGACGCATAAATCTATGCTATGAGCTTGAGCATTTTAGATACAAGCATAAGAAAAACCCCGAAATTATTCGGAGTTTTTCTATGGTGGGTCCGGTGAGACAGTGGCTACGCCACCTCCGGAAATTGCTTGGAAAAACAGTAAAATTTGTTTTGCAGTTTTTCACTGCGCGCTTTCCTCCACCGAACTGCGTTCGAGCCAGCAAATCATTCATTAAAAAAACCTGACAACTTGTCAGGTTTTTTTAATGGTGGGTCCGGTGAGACTCGAACTCACGACACCCTGCTTAAAAGGCAGGTGCTCTAACCAACTGAGCTACGGACCCGCAAAATAATTAACATAAAGCTTTGGGGAAATACCTATATATTTAACCTGATTTTTCTACAAAAATCAATCCTTAGGCACCAATACGGTCTTTGCGGCGTTTTCCAGAAGCTTTCGAAACCACATAGTCTATAATCTCCCCGGCAATATCTTCGCCGGTTTGTTTTTCTATACCGCCTAGCCCTGGGCTTGAATTTACTTCTAGTACAAGTGGGCCACGTTTAGACCGAATAAGATCTACGCCCGCAATAGGTAAGCCAAGAGTACGAGCTGCCTTAATAGCAATATTGGCTTCTTTTTTGGTTAACTCGACTGGCAGAGATTCTCCACCCCGATGTAGGTTAGAGCGAAATTCATCTTCTGGGCCTTTACGCATCATGGCACCCACTACTCGCTCACCCACTACAATCACACGAATATCTGCACCGTGTGCTTCTTCGATAAACTCTTGAATAAGGATGTTAGCACCAAGTCCATAAAATGCTTCGATAACCGACTTAGCTGCTTTACGAGTCTCAGCCAAGACTACACCAATGCCGTGGGTACCTTCGAGTAGCTTAATTACCACCGGTGCACCACCGGCCTTTTCTATTAACTCATCGGTTTCTTTGGCTTGGCGAGCAAATACAGTCTTAGGAATACCCACACCAGAACGTGCCAAGAGTTGCATGCTACGTAGCTTATCGCGACTTCTCACCAATGCTAGTGAGCTAACCGGGGTATAGACACGCATCATCTCAAACTGACGTACAACGGCAGAACCGTAGCTAGTAATAGACTGGCCAATACGAGGTATAACAATATCTACATTCTCTAGAGAATGACCATTATATAAGATTGCCGGTTTGTTTCGTTCTATATCAACATAACAATTAGCATGGTTAACTACTTTGGCACTATGACCACGAGCAATGGCGGCCTCAACCAGTCGTCGTGTTGAATAGTTGGCAGATCCGCGCGATAAAACTACAATTTTCATATTAATCTATATCCCTTTGTGATAATTCTACATTAACTAAAAAATTACTTCGAAGCAATCTTCGGCCAATAAGCATTGGGTGCTTTAGGCTACCGCGATTAGAAAGCGTAAGTTTAGTGGTATATCTTTTACCAAAAATTTCAACAGCCGTCTCAATACGATATCTATTTTGTGTACCGTTTGAACTCCGTACCTCTATTATCTCATAGTTTTCAATATAGCAGGTCTGGTTTTCACCCGTAAAATGACGGCCTTTTTCTATAACTGGCACATCAAACCGGAGCAATTTTTTACCATTCTTTCTTACTACACGAATATTTTCTGCATGCAAAGAACAGCTATAGGCACCTGTATCTACCTTGGCAATAATATTATGTAAGTCTAAACCCGGCAGACTCACGTAGGTATGGCGACCAATAATTGGCTTAATGAGCAACTCTTTTTCGGCCGCTTTTATTTTTAATCGTTTACTAATGGTTTTTTTGAGATAGTTATCGAAAGAAGGAATATTTTTTTCGATAAATGCACCGGTAACAATTTGAGAACCCTGATTTACCTCCAAAACATATGCCTCATTAGTTTGTTTGTTCACCAAAATATCAACTCCACAAACTTGCAAATTCATTGCCTGTGCAGCATCCTCTGCAAGCTGCAATAAGTTTTCTTCCATATCTTTTAGCTTAATTAATTCTGCACTTCCACCAGCTGAAGTATTGTTAAGATGAGTATTACTCTGCTTAGAGCGTTTTATTACTAAGCTTGCTTTGTAACCATACACCTGCACGCGATAGTCAAAGTCATTTGGAATATATGTCTGAATAACAAACTGAGTGTCGCTATTTTCATTAACAACTTTTTTCAGTTCTGCTAACGATTTAATTAAAAAGTTCTTTTGTCCTTTTTGTCCTAATGCGTCTTTTAAGATAAATGGATAATGTATTTTTTGTTTTGTAACCTCATCGATAATTTTATCAGTAGGAATAAATCGAGTGGGTACAATCGGCAATCCAGCCGAAACTAACTTGTAAGCTTGAAGTAGCTTATGATAGTCACTACCTTTTTGAATAACAACCGCATCTATAAATGGAACACCTTTAGCCTGAAGATGATATGCCAAAGAAGCTGCTCGCTCTGGTAGGCTCAGCCAGTCTTTAAAATATACAAATCCATAGCCCTTAACTGTCTCATTGGTTCGCAAATCAGTAACTACCGATCGATTGTTACTGATTTCAAAAGCTAAGTTTTCGAGCGCTAAATGGTTAGATTCTGCATACTCAAGTCCGCCAAATCGTCGTAAGCGTTTTTCAAAACCACCAAAGGTTGTAACATTTTCGCTCCGTTGTTTAGAAAACACAAATAGTACTTTTGGCTTACGCATCTGCTACCTCGGCTTTCTCACCTAGCTTATGTATATAACTTAACATTGCATCTATTTTTTTATCTACCACAGCGCCCTCTTCAATTTGTGGAGTCTGATTAACCTCTAAAATATAATGTTTGCCGGTTTCTTTATTAATAATAACATCCACACCAGCAAAATTTGGTCGCTTAAGTAGTCTGGTTGCAGATAGTGCATCAGCAATAATCTCTTTTGGAAAAGTAGCAATATCTACCAAGGTACCCTCTGCACCTTGCGAGGTATTGTTTAAATGTGATGCATTACCATCTCTTTTACGTTCAATTATTACTTTAACCTCACCACCAAGCACTAATAGCCGGTAATCACCATTATTATTAACAAATGGCTGCATAACAAAGCTTGTCACAATATTTTCTGCTAAAACGTCTAATAGTTCGGCCTGATTATGAATAAGAAAATTATTATTACCACCATATCCTTCTATATCTTTTAGAATAAAAGGATAGGCATAAGGCAGCTGGTCATTCTTTGCTAATTTTTTTATTTCTTTATTCGAGGTAAAGTAGCTATTAATAATTGGTAGATTATTATTTGCTAAGATTGCGTATTCTCCGAGCTTCGTTAAAGCTGCAAATGAGGCAAGTTCTTCGCTAAAAAATGGAATACTATTGTTCTGTAAATATCGCGCAGCAGCCAAAGCTTGTTGCGGCGATTTTTGCCACAGTTCGAAATATACTACGTCAAATTCTGTTAAATCTTTTTTGGTTAATGATTCTATTACCTTAAAAGAGCCACCAGAAAACTGAAAATGCAGATCCTTCAATGAGCCGCGAGATAGTGTAATATTGTGCTTTGGTGCAGCTTTTTCTAATTCGGCAAAAAGCCGGTTAATATAACCGGTTTTATGGGTGGCGAAACTATAAAAAACGAGTACATTAACAGTTTTTGGCATTAGTTTTCTCCTGCCTAGTAATTGACATATTATACCAATAAAAGTGGTATTTTGTAAATAGTTTTATACTTTACTAGATCTGATCTCTTCAAGAGCAATTTCTGCCGGCATACGCTCTGGAATGAATATCTCATCCTTTTTTAACCAGCCTATTCTATGAAGTTCGGCAAGGGTTTGAAAGTTAGCCCGACCGACAAAATAGAGCCATCTTAGATCGTCTGGCATATTTCTGTCCAATATTTGTTGCTCAGCGTATTCCAGTGGTTCAGTATTAGTAAGGTATCCAGTACCCTGGCTCCATTCTGTTCCATTTCTAAATAAGCGTAGAGTTCTATTTACTGCAGTCTCAATAGCTTCTTCAGTATCGGTTACATCGCCCGAATTAAGCAGGCTCTCATAAAATACCTCTGCACATTCTGAGATACTCCCTCCATCTAACTGTTTTTGCATAGCCTTTAGATAATTAAAGTTAGTTCCCCGTTCTATACCAAAGTATTTACTATATGCTTCTGTTTCATTTCTGGTAGCACCCGTCTCAAACCATAGACTACCCCGCGCACCTCTATCAACCTTCATCAAACCTATACCTAATTTTGCGGCATTCTCGTGCTGCAATACATGAGTAATTTCGTGATCAAGCAATGGTAATACTCCGGTTGGTTTTTTTTGTTTTAAAGTGCGATTAAAACTAATAGGAATCCACACAACCCCCTTACTCGAATTTACTGAAAAACTCTTCTGTACTTTACTTATTACTGCTCTCCACAAATTATCGGCCGGGCGACCTTTGTCTTTAACGCTATATTTTTCTTCACTACTCAGCAGACCATACTCTCTTAATATTTTCTGTATAAGAGCCTTCATTTGCTCAGCATCAACCCTTTCGTTGGCAAGCTTCTCACTATCTGTATCACTTGCTTGAAACTCTGCCTTTTGAGACTGATTTTGTAATGCAATTTCTAGCCTCTCTATCTCTGCGGATATTTGTCCAAAGCCGTTCTCTGCATCTATGCCTGTAATAAACTTATCAATCATACTAAACAGTCTAGCCATCTTTTCCATATCTGTTGTGTCGGCAGATTTTAATACTGGAAAAGAATCTGTAAGATCCTCTACTTGACTGCTTGTAAGCACCTCTGGAGCAAGTCGATATTGATTAAGTAACGGAATTGCCTGTCTGTAAAGATTGGCAATTTGATCATTTATTCTTTCACGATGCATGGTTAAGAAAACTAATTTTGCATCAGTTACATTTGAGCCCGGTTGATGTCTTAAAGTAGACTCTATATTTTTATAGAAGGATTTTAGCTTTCTTGCATCTGAAATTTTATCAATCACAGCTTGCGGATTTTCTATAAGAGTTAAGAATTCGGGGTCTTTAATTTCTGTCTTACCATTTTCTAGTCTATTTTTTAGTGTCTCTACCAATTGGTCTTCAGCCCAAGTGCGAGATATTTTCTGATGTGTATTCATCCCTTCAGCCTTCGCGCGAGGTATAGCACGAGCCAAAAAAGATTTAACTTCATTAATTTGTGTAAGATTACCTTCGTAGCCCAGTTTTTGCAGTGTCTGAATACCCTCTGTGGTTTGCATATACCAATCGACACAAAACGTTTTAAGTCCTGCCGTTTGAGTTACTATTTCTGCTATATTTTTGGGTGGCAATTCAGTACGAGACGAGAGAAATTCAAAACCCTGTGGAAACTCACCCCGACACAATGCCTGTTCAAACGCTTGTACTTCGGCTTTTTCTTCTGGGTTTAATTCAAACTCTGGTGCGCGATGAAAGGTCTCAATGGCTTTTACATAACTTTCGGCCATTTCACTTGGCCGTTCGGGATACAGTGCAAGTTTACGTTCGCTCATTTTTTATCATCTTTGTCAGATTTGTCTGGCAAGAACTGTACTACCGCCAACCAAATAGCTAATGCCAACATTAACGGAATTCGAACATTACTTACCATAGCTGCTAAGTTGTAATTGGTAAGTAGATCATTAGCTTGGTTATTTGGGAAAAGCCCTATCGAAAAAGCAATAATAAACACTGCAGTTAGCACACCAAGTGGTATTGCTCGCATTTTATACTTAGCTTTTTTCTGATTAATAAGCGCACCTAAGAAAAAAACGGTACAAACAATTGCAACAAAGGCTACTTTTGGTGATGCAAGATCTATATGAATGCTTTTACCTAGACTATCAAAGAAATTACCAGGAATAACCTGAAGGATAAACAAAGCAATAAAGGCCGCATAGCTCACTACCTTAATGCGATTTTCGCCAAACATAAATCCTAATGCAGCCAACAGCCCCGATAAACCGAATAGTAATAGATTAAATGTAAGACTTGGTATACGAAACATCTTATGCTAAGTATAGCTTGTTGCCAGATATGCAGCAAGTAATTTTCTTAGCTATACAGATAAGTATTTACCAAAATTTTCTGCCACCAGCCTTGCGATATTCTTCTAAAGCATGGCGCTGTTTGTTGCTGAGTTTCTTGGGGATAGTAATATTTACAATTATCAGATGGTCGCCTCGTCGATTGGTGCCGAGAAGCGGCATACCTTTACCAGTCATTTTGAGGATTTTACCCGGCTGAGTGCCGGCTGGAATTTTTATCGTTGTTTTGCCTTCTAGAGTTTTTACTTCGGCCTCACTACCAAGTGCTGCATCTACAAAATCTACATTTAGTTCGGTAATAATATTCGCTCCTTCACGACGAAACTCGTTACTTGGCCGCACACGAATATGAACGTAAAGATCTCCTCTGTCGCCATTTCGATTAATCTCGCCCTTGCCGCTCATTTTAATACTTTGACCATCATCAATACCCGCCGGAATTTTTATTTTTACTTCTTCATTTTTCCGGCCTCCATCTTTACTGTCGGCCACACGCAAGCTAATAGTCTTAGTCGTACCTTTTACTGCTTCTTCAAATTCTATCGTAATACTTATTTCGACATCGCGCGTTCTGTTTCGCCCGCCAGTAAAAAACATATCAAAGATATCATTTAGATTTCCGCCACCAAAATTAAATTCCATGCCGTCAAATCCTTGTGCACTACCAAATCCTCCTGCAAATGGATTACCACCAGCACCATATGGATTGCCACCGCCAGCTTGGTCGGCACCTGCCGCATGTCCAAACTGATCATAGGCTGCCTTCTTTTGCTCGTTACTTAAAACTTCATATGCTTCATTAACTTCCTTAAACTTCTCTTCATCACCTGTATCTTTATCGGGATGCAGCTCAATAGCTTTTTTTCGAAAAGCTTTTTTTATTTCGTCAGCACTGGCATCTCTATCAATCCCAAGCACTTCATAGTAGTCACGTTTCTCTGCCATTATTTGTTTACACTTTTATAATTAGTAATAATATCTTCTCGATTAAAGGTTATGGTTTTATCAACATTAGCCGAAATTGCTTTATTCGTACTACCGGCCATTGCCACATACGTAATTTGATGACCTTTTTCTTTCACAACTCGTAGGGCCGGAATAATATCGCTATCGCTACTAGCTACCACAAAGTGCATTTTATCAGACTCGTAGGCCAGCTTTACCATGTCGACAGCAATACGCACATCTACCCCTTTTTCTTGAAACACTACTCCTTCTCGTTTTTGTCGAGCACGAAGATTCCCTGCAGTAATATAGAGTATTTTTTGTTTCTCTAACCATTCACCCCAAGCCTGCTTGTGTTCTACCATTTTGGTAGAAGCTTCTAAAGCTTCGTCGCCCATATCTTTTACTACGTGTGGCTTGGTGCCGTAATAGTAAATATTTATCGGTTTGGTATTCTCTTTGACAGCCTCTAAGAAGAGTGAGATAAGATCGAACTTTACCAACTCAGATCTTTCGGGAACTAGTTTCTCTGGTATTAAAACCGAGAGAAGACCATAGAGTAGGTTTTCACCATCAATAAATATACTGGCCGGACTGGCAACATTCATCTTGTTATTATCTCACACCTTAGAGACATTATTGATTATTCGTAACTTTGGTTACTTTTTGTCTTTCTTGTCGACTACTTCGCCTTCCTCGGCATCACCATCTGATTTTTTATCATCTTTGGTTTCGGCTTCTTCGGCTTTGTCTTCAGATTTTTCTTTACCATCTTCTGCCGCAGGAGCTTCTTCTTTGTACATCTGTTCACCAATCTTCATCAATTTTTCATTCAAATCATCACTCAGTTTTTTCAGCTCATCAATATCTTCGGTATCTAGCTTTTCTTTGAGTGCCGCAACAGCATCTTCTACCGGTTTTTTATCTTCTTTAGAAACCTTATCGCCAGCTTCGTGCAACGATTTTTCGGCAGTATAGATTAATGTGTCAGCATGATTCTTGGCTTCTATCTGCTCTTTCTTTTTCTTGTCTTCTTCAGCATGTGCCTCGGCATCTTGCTGCATTTTCTTTACTTCTTCTTCGCTTAAGCTACCACCACCAGTAATGGTAATTTTCTGTTCTTTACCAGTAGCTTTGTCTTTGGCAGAAACATTTACAATACCGTTAGCATCAATATTAAAGCTCACCTCAATTTGTGGTACACCACGAGGTGCAGGTGGGATACCGTCGAGAATAAAGCGCCCAAGCGATTTGTTATCACTTGCCATTTCTCTCTCACCCTGCAAAACATTAATCTCTACACTGGTTTGGTTATCGGCAGCAGTCGAGAAGGTCTGGCTCTTGCTAGTAGGAATAGTAGTATTGCGTTCAATAAGCTTGGTGCTTACACCACCTAAGGTTTCAAGCCCAAGACTTAGTGGCGTAACATCGAGCAAGAGTACATCTTTAACATCTCCACCAAGTACACCACCCTGAATAGCTGCACCAGTAGCTACTACTTCATCTGGGTTAACACCTTGCAATGGTTTTTTACCAAAGAATTCTTCAACTTTTTTCTGCACGAGTGGCATACGGGTCATACCACCAACTAAAATTACTTCGTTAATATCTTCTTTTTTTACTCCTGCATCTTTTAGGGCCGCTTCACATGGTTTTAGGGTAGCTTCTACTAGCTCTAGAACCAGCTTTTCAAAATCGGCACGAGTCAGCGTAATGTCTAGGTGTTTTGGTCCCGAGGCATCGGCAGTAACAAATGGAATATTTACTGAGGTCTCATTAGTTGTACTTAACTCTATCTTGGCTTTTTCGGCTGATTCTTTAAGACGCTGCATTGCAGCTTTGTCTTCTTTTAAGTCAATGCCCTGATCTTTCTTAAACTCTTCAATAAGATGATTGATAAGTGTTAAGTCAAAATCGTCACCACCTAAGTGTGTATCGCCATTGGTACTTTTTACCTCAAACACACCATCACCAAGCTCTAGTACAGACACATCGAAGGTACCACCACCAAGGTCGTACACTACAACTTTTTCTTCTTTTTTCTTATCGAGCCCGTAGGCAAGAGCAGCAGCAGTTGGCTCATTAATAATTCGTTTAACTTCTAGGCCGGCAATTTTACCGGCATCTTTGGTAGCTTGGCGCTGAGCATCATTAAAGTACGCAGGTACAGTAATTACCGCCTCAGTTACTGGTTGGCCCAAAAACTTTTCGGCATCGGCTTTTAGTTTAGATAGAATCATGGCCGAAATTTCTTCTGGGGTATAATCTTTATCTCCCATTTTAACTTTTACATGGCCATCAGCTTTTTCTATCTTATATGGCATAAGGTCGATATCGCGCTTTACTTCTGCATCATCAATGGTACGACCAATAAGACGCTTTACCGAAAAAATAGTATTGTCTGGGTTAATAACAGCTTGGCGCTTGGCAGTCTGACCAACTAATCGTTCGCTGTTTTTATTTACTGCCACAATACTCGGGGTAGTACGTCCGCCCTCGGCATTCGCAATAATAGTGGCTTCACCACCTTCCATAACAGCCATTGCACTGTTGGTAGTTCCTAAATCTATTCCGATAATCTTTGACATAAAATATTCTCCTTATTGTTCTTTTTTGTTAGTACTATTTTCATCTAATTCAGTATTATCTACTTCGCCACCACTCACTTTTACGCGAGCTGGACGAACAACCTTTTCTCCAATCTGATAACCCGGAGCGATAACTTCTGTAATAGTTCCTTCCTGCTTATCAGAGCGGACATGCTCTACTGCCTCGTGTTGGTTGGGGTTAAACATTATACCTAGTGGCTCAATCTTTGCCACGCCCATATTGTCGAGTGTTTGTACTAATTGTTGGCCTACATATTGCATACCCTGCGCCCACGAGTTATCTTTAAGATCTTCTGGTAAATGTGCAGCTGCTAGATCAAAATTATCTAGTGCTGGCAACAACTCGCCCAGAACTGCTTCTTTGGCGTTATTCATTAGTTCGGCTCGTTCATCGCTTTGACGCTTCTTGTAATTTTCAAATTCTGCCTGCAGGCGCTGTAAGTGCGCAGTAAGCTCACCAATCTGTTGCTGATAGTCTAGAGCCGTTTTGGTATTCTTGGCCGATTTATTTGATTTAGCTGGTTTCTTTGGTTTCATTCTTTAAAGGCCTCCTCTAATGCCTCGGTAGTTGATTCAACTAAATTAATTACCTTATCGTAACTTTGTCTAGTTGGCCCAATAATACCAATATAACTTTGGTCTGAGTATGGGCTTGAGAATCGATTTACTACCATGGTTAAGCCGCTCGATCTCGAAATAGGATTTTCAGAGCCTATAAATACCTGTAAATTATCTATCTTGGCCTCACTTAGCCAGTTTTGCATAGCATCAATAAATCGAGCTGCCTGCAAAGCCTGAACTTGGTCGAGAAATTCTGGCTGCGAAAATAATTGTCCCATTCCATGCAAATAAACAGCATCACTTAGTGTAGCAAAGGTCATGTTACCAGTTAGCTCGCTAAGGGTTTCGGCGGCAATCTTTATAGCACTATCGCTTCTATCTTTTAGACTATCTACCCGTTTTGCTATTGTTTGCACACTTCTTTTTGGGATTAAGTCATCACTAGAATCGTTTTTGTTGGCCAAATTGTTAACAAAAAACCGATAACCCTTATCAGTTGGTACTCTACCAGCCGAAACATGGGGCTGAAAGATATAACCGTTATTTTCTAGCGCTGCCATCTCGGCACGAATGGTAGCCGAGCTTAGGCCAAATATTCTGGCTAGCTCTCGCGAGCTTACCGGTTCGGCACTGTCAGCATAAAGCCGAATAATATCGGCGAGTATTGCTTCTTGTCGTTGTGTCATAAAATAAACGTTTATTTAGCAATCAACACTATAGAGTGCTGATACTTACTATTGTATATAAATTAGCACTCTAGTGTCAAGAGTGCTAATTAAAGTTTTTATAATTATTGTTGATCGTCTTCAGTCTGAGGCTCGGCCACAGGATCGGGTTGTGAAACATTTTGTTGAGTTTGGTAAAACTCACCTTCTTGGTCAGCCTCGAATTGATCTGTGGCACTTTTGCCATTGTACTGAGCTTTTGGTGCAAATAGAGCGCGCATCATCAGGATAAAACCAATCAACAGCAGGCTAAAGCCTATCACAAATACAATAGCAGTTGTAACAGAACGTTTATCTTCGGCTTTGCGCTTTTTTGAATTACTCATATTTTACCTATTTATTGTAACAATGTATCGATTTTGCCAGTATACCAATACCAAATTCCAATCACAACCAAAACCAATATAGCAACTATCGCTAAGAACAATATTACTAATACAGTCCTCATTTTAGATCGTGGGTTGTACTTATAGCTTTTTAGTTCACCTTCGGTATCATAACTAGCTTCGCTAGTATGTAGTGGTGGTCTCTCAGACTTATCCATTACGCTTCCTCATTAATCTTTCTTTAAGAGTACCATAAAGGCCTCGGCTGGTATATCTACCTTACCAATCTTCTTCATGCGCTTCTTACCTTTCTTTTGTTTGTCGAGCAACTTATTCTTACGACTTACATCACCGCCATAGAGTTTGGCTGTAACATTCTTACCCATAGCCTTAACATCTTCGCGGGCAATTATTTTGCCGCCAATTGCCGCCTGCAAGCTTACCTCAAACAGCTGACGCGGAATAACCTCTTTAAGTTTTTCGGTAATTTTTCGACCAGTAGATAATGATTCGCTTCTATGAGTAATAACACTGAGCGAATCTACCATTTCTCCACCCACCAGAATATCTACTCTTACTAAGTCTTCTACTCTATAGCCGCTGAGATCGTAGTTAAACGATCCATAACCCGAGCTAATACTTTTTAAATCATCATAAAAATCCGTTAAGACATTGGCAAGCGGAGCCTCAAAACTTACCAGAGCCAACTCTTTTTCTATGTAGCTTAGATTTTTTTGAATACCTCTTACAGAATTAATTAATTGAATAATAGAGCCAAGATAAGTACTTGGTACAATAATCTCTCCGTTTATCCAGGGCTCGCTTATTTCGAGAATACGGCTAACATCTGGTAGGTCGGCGGCACTTTTTAGCTCTATTTCTTCATTATTAGTTGTCTTAACTTTGTAGTCTACGCTTGGGTTTGTTACTACTAACTGCAAATTAAATTCTCTCTCGAGCCGCTCTTTTACAATCTCTAAGTGCAATAACCCCAAAAATCCAAGCCGAAAACCAAAACCCAGCACTTTAGAGGTTTCGGGATCGTACTGTAGAGAGGCATCGTTAAGAGTGAGTTTTTCGAGCGCATCTTTTAAAACCGGGTAATCTTCTCCGCTCACCGGAAAGAATCCGGCATACACGTAGGGCTTTATCTTTTTGTATCCATCAAGTGGTGTGTCTGAAGGATTCTTTTCTGTCGTCACAGTATCACCTACCCGGGCTTCACTAATAGATTTTAAGTTAGTACAGATGTATCCAATTTGCCCACAGGGAATTTCGCTATCGGCAATCATTGTAGGCGCAAAATGCCCCACATCAATTGCTAAAGTATTCTGGCCAGAAAACATCATCTTTAAGGCATCGCCTTTCTTAAGACTGCCGTCCACTACTCTTACATAGAGTATTACACCTCGATACTCATCGTAGACAGAATCAAATACCAATGCCCTGAGCAGTTTGTTTTCATCACCTCTTGGTGCTGGTATTTCTTCTACAAGTTTGTCTAGCAATGCTTCTACACCAGTACCGTCTTTTGCCGATATTCTCAGTATCTCACCTGGCTCACAACCTATTAAGTTTGCAACTTCTTTGGCTACTTTATCGGGGTTGGCAGCAGGTAAGTCTATCTTGTTTAGGACAGGAATAATAGTTAGGTTAGCCTCTAAGGCAAGATACACATTGGCAAGTGTCTGCGCTTGAATACCCTGAGCCGCATCCACAACCAATATAGCCCCTTCTACAGCAGCAAGGCTGCGACTTACCTCGTAACTAAAATCTACATGACCAGGCGTATCAATAAGATTAAGTACATGATTTTGCCAAGCCATTTGTACTGGCTGTAGCTTAATTGTTATACCCTTCTCGCGTTCTAAATCCATACTGTCTAGCAATTGTTGTTTCATCTCGCGCTTCTCAACCGTGCCGGTTATCTCGAGCATTCTATCGGCCAAAGTAGATTTGCCGTGATCGATATGAGCAATAATACAAAAATTTCTAATATTGTTCATGTTAAAATCTACCACGTCGTAAGACTTTTATAGGATGTAGTAATCTCTTTAGTACAATATCTGCTTGGGGTACACGTAAAACTTTTGCTAGTGCAAAAAATATTACTACACCAGTTAAAGAAATTACTGCAAACTTGGGTGCAATATGTAAGAAACCAACATCGGCTTTATACAGCGGGAAGAACCGTACTATCATTAAATACATTACTCCACTCATTACTAAGCTGGCTATAACCAGCTTAGATGCCACAATTGTTATAGTGCGATAGCCATAGTCTCCTATCTTAAAGCGCAAAATTATCATTAAAAGAATTAGCTCGTAAAATGTAGCAATACTTAGCGCCATACCAAGGCCCGACACACCAAACTTAGCAGTTAAGACAAAACTAAAGAATATGTTTACAGCAATAGAACTCAGGCTGGTCAGTAATGGAGTAATAGTATCTTCGAGAGCGTAAAATATTCGAGCCACCAAAAAGAACATACTAGTAGCAACAATAGATCCAGCTAACCAGCCTAATGTGTCGGCAGTAGCCTGGTCGCCAAATCCAAAGAGCAGTCTTACAATGTACCCGCGCATAACTATCGCAATAGCAGCACTAGGTACCACAAAAAACAGTACAAGACTCATATCACGCACAATTGCTCGCGGCAAGTTAGACTTGTCTTTCGATTTAGCAGCCCGAATTAAGCTTGGGAATACTGCTGTAGCAATTGCAGTACCAAAAATGCCTAACGGCACATTCTTTAAATTATTAGCGTAATAATATGATGACAAGCTACCAACCGTTAGATGAGATCCAATAGCAGTCTCGACAATGTAGTTAAATTGATCAATTGCCAAATCTATCGAACGTGGAACCATTAACTTAATAACACGAGTGACACCCGGATGCCAAAAGTCAAAACTAAACTTGTACTTCCAGCCCAATCCTGTAATACCAAATACCTGCACCAAGGTCTGTAGAGCAGTTCCAAAAACTACCCCATAAGCAACACCATAGATTGGTTGGCTCGGGAAGAATTTAGAGAAAAAGACAATTCCAATAATTATGCCAATATTATAAAAGACACTTGCAAGAGCAAATAATGTAAACCGATTAAATGATTGTTGTACTGCACCTAAAACAGATGATATAGAAAATAAGAAAGGCGTAATAAGCATTATACGAGTTAAATTGACCGTTAACTCAAAACGTTGTTGATCAAACCCTGGAGCTAGTGCCTTTACTAAATACGGTGCCAATACAAAGGCAATGACAGCCAAGCCAAGGGTAGCTAAAGAAAATATATTTAGTAATGTAGAGGCCACATGCCAGCCCTCGTCGGCCTTTTTCTTTTCGAGATACCCAATAAATACCGGTATAAACGATACTGCAAATGCTCCCGAAACTAGGATTGTAAATAATAAGTCTGGAATACGAAATGCAGCCGTATAAGCATCTGTGCTGGCAGATACACCAAAGTTACTCGCTAAGAGTCTGTCGCGCACCAAACCAAGAACACGACTTAGTAGATAGCTAAGTGAAATCAAAAACGCCGCTACGCCTAGCGTGCGCGATTTATTAATATGTTTGAGAATATCTTTCACTGATAGGTATTATACCAGTAGTAAACCTGTTGCGTAAGCCGATAAAAGGCGAATATTAATATTTAGCTATCAGCTATTATGGTGCGGATGTAGTTTTGGTTGGTGCAGTAGTAGTTGGTTCGAGTTTTTGCAGTCGATTATTTAACTCTTGTACTTGAGTTTTTAACTCTTGTATATCGGCATTTTGTTGGTCTACACGCTTGCTAAGGGCAACTAACTCATCGCTTAAAGTTGTTAGTTTTATACCTTGGTCGGCTAGTTGTTGATTGGTTTTATCTATATTACCGTTCTGTTCTTTAATAGCTTCTACAATAAAGGGCATAATGCCATCTTTATTGAGTGAGAGTTTGCCATTAGAGTCAGTGGTTACCAGTTCGGGTAAAATCTTTTGGATGTCCTGGGCAATAAAACCGTCTTGCTGAGTGCCGGTAGGATCTGACTTCCAGTTGTAGGTAACGCCCTGAAGTTGACTAACAATATCCATGCCGTTAGCAATCTTAACAATGTTAGTTTTAAGACTTTCGTCAGAGCTACAACTCCAACCAGTACCAGTAACTACGGTACACTGAGTGCCACCAGAACCATTGAATTTGGCAACATCAGTAGTGGTTGTATCTGTGACAGTAAGTTTGTGGGTTGGAGAAGTACTCGAACCAATAGCAACTGCTCCGTCTTGTGTTATCCTACCAAGCACCGTACCAGTATAGTTTTGCCATTGTTGTAGGTCACCTGTAGAGAATGCTGCGCCTTGTACTACCAACGCTGTATTAGCACCGCTAACATTAATTTGAGCAATAGCAGCATTGTCGGTCGTTTCCCAGCTAAGAGAAGGGTTATGATTAATCATTAGCCTAGAGTTGGTGCCAAAAACACTAGAATCACCACCAACCGATACTTTACCATGAAACACATTTTTGCTGTTGGTGCCCATTGATTCGAGATTATAATTAACGCCACTTACAGCAACACCACTTTGATCAGCAATATAAATACCGCGAATATTATCAATCGTACCACCACCAGTGTTAGTTACCGCCTGAACGTCAATAACCGAAACATTGGTAATGGTTCCACTACTTCTATTAAAGACACCTGCTGTAACACCATTTGCATTATCAATATTGCCGCTACCGCCACCAAAGACTCCACCATTATATACTTGGCCACTCAGACCATTCGCAATATCGTACGAACCGGTACTAGGGTTTTCTAGAAGTCCTCCAGCACCATTACCATTAGAAATGGTGCCGCTATCGTTATTTTTTAGATATCCAAATGTACCTGCTGCGGCAGTTAATGTACCACTAGAATTATTATATGCATACCCAAGTACACCACCCATTAGGCCAATATTACCCGTGCCTTCGTGTATAGCAAGCCCTGCATCACCCGCAAGCCCAAGATAATCTTGAGGGTTACCGCTCACAATCTCACCTGCATGATACCCGCCAGTAAAGTAATGAGCAGTTGCTGACTGGCCAAGATTAATAAAGTACTCTGAAGACGCACCAGAATAGTAGTTGTAGCCTGGTGTAAGTGTATTAAGCACCTCTTGTGTACCATTAACACGAATAATTGGTGTACCCGTTAGGGGTGTGAGAATGCTTGGATTATCTATAGCCGATACATTACCAAAGGCGGTATGACCAGTAAAGTGACCAGTTCCATTAACATCTAGCGTGGTAACAGGGCTAGGATTATTAATGCCCAGCTGACCATTGGCAGTAACATTTACCATAGAATATCCAGAGGCATTCTGCAGTTGCAGCAAGTCCACAGCCTGAGTAGTATTACCGCGAATTGTACCGCCAACTACATATGGGCTACTTGGTTGAATTACAAACTCTTTAGCAGCTTGTAGTAGTGTTGAATTACAAATTACTTGAGAATTACAACCAGCTGTATAGTAATTAGAATAATAACCTGTCGAGTCTGTAGCGGCCGAAGCATTACTACCTGATGTAATACTACCAGTAACATGCAGATCGCCATTAATAGTTGCATTACCATCTACACTTAGCTGGCCAATATCTGCACTCATTCCTTGCTTTAAGAAATCCCCCGTATCTATCTTGCCAACATAGTTACGAGAGGCAAGCTCATCTATCTTGACGGTATATTCTCGCCACCAGAAAAAAAGAATTATTAATATAATTCCTGTTGTTATTATTAACAACCAAGTTGTAACCTTCAACCAACCAGGTGTAGCTATTTCAGCTATCTGCTCTTCGGGCATATACTCCACACATATTTATATAAGTAGTATAGAGGTTATGGTTATTAGCGGTCAAGCTAAGCTAAGCTTTTTTTCGTGCTGCCTTATCAATAGGATTAAACAATTTAGCAAAAGCAGGGCCTTCAAGAGTTTCTTTCTCTATTAAGGTAGTAGCAATAAGATCGAGTTTTTTACGATTTTTACGAATCGTGTCTTCAGCCTTCTTGGTTGCCTCGTTGATGAGTTTGGCAACTTCGCTATCTATAGTAGCGGCCATTTCTTCTGAGTAATTTCTTCCTTCGCCCATACTACGACCTAAAAAGACCGAGCCTTCACCGTCACCAAAGAATCGGTTTTTAAGTTTATCACTCATACCATATTCTGTTACCATTCGCTTAGCGAGCTCATTAGCATGTTTAAGATCGCTCTCAGCGCCTGTAGTAATATTTTCTTCACCAAAGACAATTTTTTCGGCACTACGACCGCCCAAGCTCATAGCAAGATCGTCTTTAAAATCAGCAATCGAGTGTAAATGTTTATCTTCTTCTGGAAGACTCCAGGTAACCCCACCTGCCATACCACGACTAACAATTGATACCTTGTGTACAGGGTGGCATTTTGGTAGTAAGTGGCTCATTAAAGCATGTCCGGCTTCGTGGTAAGCTGTAAGCTTTTTCTCATCATCATTAAGAATATGACTTTTACGTTCTGGGCCAAGGGCAATCTTTTCGACCGCTTCGTGAAAATCTGCCTGGCTTAGCTTTTTGCGGTTTGCCCGAGCAGCAAAGATAGCGGCTTCGTTGGCTATATTTGCTAAGTCGGCACCAGATACGCCGGGTGTCTTACGGGCAATCTCACCGAGTTTTACCGAGCTATCAAGTGGCTTATTCTTGGTGTGTACTTCTAAAATTTCTTCACGGGCCTTCATGTCTGGTGCATCGAGTGTAATACGACGATCAAACCTACCTGGACGAAGTAACGCTGGGTCGAGTACATCTGGTCTGTTGGTAGCAGCCATTACAATTATATTAGTACCTTGCTCAAATCCATCCATTTCTACCAATATCTGGTTAAGTGTTTGTTCGCGCTCGTCATGACCACCTCCTAAGCCAGCACCACGTTGACGACCAACAGCATCAATCTCGTCTATAAAAATAATACATGGTGCATTTTTCTTAGCTTTACCAAAGAGATCTCGTACACGACTAGCGCCTACACCCACAAACATTTCTACAAATTCCGAACCTGAGATAGAAAAGAAAGGCACATCTGCTTCACCCGCCACAGCACGGGCCAAAAGAGTTTTACCCGTACCAGGTGAGCCAAATAGCAGTACCCCTTTTGGAATCTTTGCGCCAAGTGATTCAAATTTGGTAGGGTATTTTAGAAACTCTACAATTTCTTGCAATTCAGTCTTAGCCTCTATCGCACCGGCTACATCGCTAAATTTTACTTTTTCTTTTTCTAGACCAAACACACGTGCTTTGCTCTTACCAAAGCTCATTGCCTGGTTATTGCTACCTTGCGCCTGGCGCATAATAAAGTAGAAGAAGCCAATAATAAGTGCAATAGGCAGTATTGTTAGGAGAAAATCAAAAATTTTTGTCAATCCAGAATCAGGATTTTTCGCTTCAACTTTTACCTTTGTGTAATCAATACCGTAGTCTTTTAGATTGGTGTTTGACTCTTTTATAGCTTCTTCTTTTGTACCATCTTTAAGTGTGATAGTAAGATTATCACCAGCAACTTCTATCTTATCTATCTGGCCAGCGTTGGCCTGTTCTATCATTTTACTAATACTCACCTGGGTAGTTTTGGGCTCACTAAAATTTGCATAGGCAAGCAAGCCACCCAGAATAACTAAGGCAGCTACAATATAAAAAACCTGTCGTGGTATCTTTTTCATCATAATTAATTCTTCTTACAAACTATCTTTATACCGCTTTTTGAGTCAACACTGTGGTTGCGACTCGTGGCAATAAATGGCACCCATACTACCTCATTACGACTATTTACAATGATAGGCCAATGTCCTCTGAGCTCTCGCGGTATTTTTTTATCAACAAATATATCTTGTAATTTCTTGCTGCCCTGCAAACCAATAGGAGCAATTCTGTCGCCACTCTGGCGCAAACGTACATAATATTTTGCTGGTTTTAAAATGACAGAATCATCCCCCTGAGCAATAGAGCCTGTCATTTGGATGGTAAAATGTTTATTTTGATAGGGGCTAGAATCGGTAAGCAATCGAGCAGTTTCTTCAGAAGTGAGTGGGGTTTCGTCGGTATGATATGCGATTCTTACGGTATCATATCCTATCGAGAGTTGCAAGCCAGCCTTAAGGTTTTTGCTACTACCACTTTTGCCGGTTTGCCAAAAACCAAGTGCTTGCCTTAGATTGCTCTGACTAAGACCAATACCTGGGCTTAGCTGTTTTGCCAAGAGTGCAATTACATTAAGAGCAATTGTATCAGGCAAATTACGAAAACCCTCTTTGGCAAGCTCGACACTCTCGGTGGATGAACTTAAGGTAAGATCTGTAACAACATTATGCAGTCTTAGTGAGATCTTTTTGTTCAAATCTTCTAGATGATTTAGCACAGTATGAAACGAATGACGAAAGTTACGATACATTGTGCTGCCCAGCGGTAAGAGCTCTTCGCGTACATAGTTACGACTAAAACCAATGTCAGTATTTGTTTCATCGGTAATAAATGGTAATTCTTTGAGGTTGGCATAGGTAATAATTTCGGCCTTACTAAAAGGTAAAAGCGGGCGAGAAACATTGCCGCGTTTTGCTTTGAGGGCGGTAATACCTTCCCTGTCAGCCCCCCTAATAGAGTTAAATACTGCTGTCTCAATTCGATCGTCGCCATGGTGAGCGGTAACAATAGTATGGTAATTGAGCTCTTCACGAAGTCTTTCTAAGAATGAGTATCGTGCAGCTCGCCATGCTGCCTCTGTTGTCGCATTGTCTTTACTGAGTTTTTCTAAATAAAACGGCATATTGTACGATTCTGCCAAGCCAGCAACAAATTGGGCATCATGTGCACTAGAAGGACGAGCATTATGATCTAAGTGTGCAACAACCATTTGCCAACCATAAAAATCTTGTAGCTCATGTAACATATTTAGAAGGGCAACAGAATCTACCCCACCAGAAACAGCCACCACTAATTTTGATTGTGGGGGTAGCAGATCGGTTGCCTGTAAATGGTCGTGTAGCCGAGTACTGAGCATTACTATGTATTATACCTGCTTTTAATATCTTGTATAAGCTAAATGACCACCTATATTACCTAGGTTTACTACCAAGAAATGCTTTAGCTAAGTTTTTCTAGCTCTTTTTGGTGAAGCAACATCTTAGCTGTTATATATGTAATCAATGAATTTATACCAAGTGCAAGTAAGATATAGATAATAATCGCAAATAGTGCAGATGTACTAAAGTAACCAGTTTCACCCACCTGATGTGCTGGGAATATTCCTCTAAATGGCTGCAAAAACTCTGCAGCTACTTTGTAAACAAATTGAGTAAAGCCAACGTTTGGATTTGCTCCAAATAATAACAAGAAAAAGCCAATGGATAAAAATATTACTGCAACCAACATAAACGCATAGACTATATAGGTTAGCACTCTTGCTGTTTTTAAAAAAAGTAGTTTTGTATCACTGCCATTATCTGAGTTAGCCATAATTGCTCCTTATTATTATTTACTTTCAGATTATCATACGAATAACTCTAAAGCCATAATTATTGTAGTAAGACAGAATAGAAACTATGTTTTTTTGCTTAGTAGCGGGGGCAGGATAGCGGCTGCGCCTTTCCACTCGTTACACTCGCTTCACCGCCCCTGCGACTAGCCAAGTAAAACTTGGCGTCGCAGAACCAAACCTTTGTCCAATTCAAAGAAAAAAACCCAACCAAAGTTGGGATTTTTTCTTGGTAGCGGGGGCAGGATTCGAACCTGCGACCTCCGGGTTATGAGCCCGACGAGCTGCCACTGCTCTACCCCGCGGTAGATTTTAGTACTTGCAAATTATAACCGAAACCATCTGGTTTTTCAAGACCCAAATAAGAATTCGCGCCATTGTTGCCAGTGTGGTTTTTCGGCCTCTATTTCTTCTTTGGTCTTTAACTCTACCTGCTGTGTTGGCTGCACTACACTAGTCGTGGCATCAGCCTTTTGTACAATTACTACCTGTTCACCTGGTTTTTGCATACCAAGTTTATCTCGAGCTACTTTTTCTTTGTAGTCTGCAGTTTGATAATAGGTTACTTTATACCCAAGTTCTTCTATTTGAGACTGTAGCTGAGTGATTTGATTATCTAACTCATCTGTTTTAGCTCGCAAATTATAGTTCTTACCCGTCTCGTTCGTTAAAACCGCAAACATATAAATAATAATGCCGAGGCCAATCCAAAACGCCAAGCGTGTAAAATCAAATAGCTTACGCATATTAATATTTTAGCATAACAAAGAATATGATGGTGTTCTAGCGAACTACTGATTCAACCGTAGCGGCACTGGCATAAAGCACAAAGGCCATTCCAGCTAAGGCTATGCAAAGAATAGCAACCAAAATTATTGGGTCAAAATATTTCTTTTTTTTCTTGGTCAGAGTTGATTTACCGGTTCTGCTTTTTGTTGCCATTATTTGTTCCTTTTTACTATTACTCTTATGGTAACGAATAAGACTCTATTATTCAAGTTATCTACTATTTCTGTTTATTATAAATATTTACTATATCTACCCTATCTGGTAAAATAAAGCAGTCATTTTTTAACCAATCAAAAACGACAGCATTCGATAGCTGTTTTTTGATTGAAGAGGATGATTTACGTGTAAACTGGAATTAGTTTAATTATTAAACTAATGAAAGTTGAAGCAGAAATCGAACGAGGCTGGATAGCTCAGTTGGTTAGAGCGCGGGACTCATAAGCCTGAGGTCGCTGGTTCAATTCCAGCTCCAGCCACCAATATAAAAAGACCACCCATGTGGTCTTTTTATATTGGTTTATTACAATTCAATAGTTATATGTTTATGTAGGCCAATCGGCTGCTCACTATGGCGCTTCTTAGTTAATGATTGCTCTAGGCGGGTTTGCTCACCCACTACATGATATCCACTAAATAACTTAATATCGAGGTTGTCCGCATATACAAGCTCAAGCCAACTCAACTGGTTCTTGGCTATATATGTCTTTGGTAAACCAAATTTTGCTTTGCTCGCCATAATCATCTTTGTACCACAGCCACTATTAGCATAGAATCCATGTTCAATTTTGGTTAGCTCTGGTCGATGTGTGTGTCCAGTAATTACACCTAAATTACCTTTATGGATCTGTTGTTTTGCTTCATCACGTGGGGGATCGTTATGATGAATGCCAGCCCCTTGTCCGGGTACACCCTTGGCTCGTTTGAGTATGTTTTGCAGAATTAAGCCCAACACCAGAACAATAAAAGCCACATTAATAAATACTGCTAGCTCGGTTAAGATAATAATTTCGAGTATATGTTTAGAATCAATTCCGGATATTTGGTAAATCCCTAGGCCAACGATTATGCGCCCAATTAAGGTAATAAGAATTGGTATAAGCAACCACCAGCTTCGATTTAATATTTCGCGATACATCACTCTGCTGGCAACAAATTTAGGAAACTGATGAGGTTCTGCTAAGTGATCAATTCCGGCCAACAATTTTCCCTGGCTTTCTTTTACCAGTGGTAATGCTTGCTGTACTAAATACTGACCAAATGGTTTATCATATGGATCGCGTGGGTCTTCAAAAGAATTATCTGGATCAAACCGATGACCATGCTCAAATAAAATACTTCCTTGTGGCGATGTAAGTTCGAGCGAAAAACACAGTCGTGCGGATAAGTATTTTTGTACATCTTTTTGACTCGTCTTATCCCAGCCCAATTTACCGTCATGGTTACCAATTACAAAAAATACTTGGTGTTTGGGTAACTTTGCAAACTCGGCAACTGCTTTTGTAAACTCTGGATGCGCTTTGAGTGCCTTCGCTATGCTCGGCCGCTCGCCTGCCCACAGCTCTATAATGTCTCCATTAAGAACAATAATACCGTGTTCGTATTTACTGCCTTCATTAATCGCCTTACATAGTTCGCGCTCGACTGTTTTGCTTGCCGAAGTTGTATTGGCAGCTAAATGCAGGTCTGAAGCAACCAATACCCATGTACCCGGTTCTAAATTAGCGCGCAATGTATTTGAGACTGGTCTTATTCCCATTTAAAGACTTTAATAGTTACCACAAACATAACAACGCCCCATATGAGAAGCCCTAGAATATCCATTCTTACTTGCCAAAGAGAATATCCGAGTGTTGAAACTGAGCGCATGGCATCAGCCAAATAGGTTAGCGGCAAAATACCAGTTACTTTTTGTAGCCATACCGGTAAATTATCGCGAGGAATAAACGTACCCGAAAGGAATAGCATTGGGAAAGTAATTAAGTTAGCAATCGGTGCGGCTTGATTTTCGTCTTTGGCCCAACCAGCTACCGCAAAACCAAACATTAAGAACACAATAATACCTAAGAAGGCCAAGATAAACATATTTAAAATACTACCGACTACATGCACTTTAAACACCAAAATACTCAGGCCTAGCAATAGACCTATTTGCAAAAAGGCAATTAAAAAACGGGCAACTGATTGACCAAAGATGAAGCTAATTGGGTGGGTTGGTGTTACGAAGAGTCGGCGCAGAGCACCAGTAGATTTAAAGCTTACAAAAGCAAAGGCAATACTAAATATGCCAAGTTGCATTATCGACAGTGCCAAAATTCCTGGCACTAAATAGTCAAGATAAGTAAGGTTATGTGTGCTTATACCTTGGGAATTTACACTGAAAATTACCGGAGTACGAGTAATCTGATTATTAAACCCACTCACTATCTGGCCGATTACCAAACTTGCAGCCTGACCAGCTTGTGGCTGGCCTTTATTGTAATAGGTGATAATCTCGGCATTTTTGAGCTTTTGGGTAGCTGGGTCGAACGATCCAAACTCCGTTGGCACCACAATTATTAAGTCTGTCTTACCTTTGTCGAGCAGGTCTTTGGCGTTATCTAAATTATTCTGTGAGGCATCAAAGACATTTTTATTATCTTCTAATGCCTTAGTAAACTGCCCGGCAAGTTCGGTACTACTATTATTTACTATAGTAAGTTTAAAACTACTCTGTTTGGTAGAGTTAAAGGCACCAAAAATTAGAATAAACATCACTGGAATAAATAATGTAAAAAACACCGCTGTGCGATTGCGAAAATACATCTTTACGCTAGCAACAGTAAGAGTTTTGTAGGCCAGCCAACGTTTCTGGTGGTGAGGATGTTTTGTTTCCATGCTAATCTCGAATAGCCTTTCCGGTTAGGTCTATAAACACATCTTCTAGATTAGCTTTGTTGGTAGGCATTTTCTTTTTAAAGCCGCGTTTTAATAGTGCATCAATAAGATTCTGTGGGGTATCGAGGGCAATAATTTTACCGTTGTCCATAATAGCAATTCTATCGCAAAGCAGCTCGGCCTCATCCATATAATGAGTGGTAAGAATAATTGTCTTACCCTTCGCTTTTATTTGCTGCACCAGCTCCCAGAGGTTACGTCTGGCTTGTGGATCGAGCCCGGTGGTCGGCTCGTCTAAGAACAATACTGTTGGGTCGTTAACCAAAGCAGCGGCAATGCTAAAGCGCTGCTTTTGCCCACCAGAGAGTTCTTTTACTTGAGCTTTAGCTTTTTTGCTAAGACCAACTTCTTTTAAAAGTTCGTGTGGGTCTCGCCGGGTACTATACAGGTCGCGAAAAACTTTAAGAAGTTCGGTAAGACTAAGGTGTTCAAAGAAGGCACTACTTTGTAATTGCACTCCAATAATCTCTTTTACATCATCCGGATTCTTACAGACATCAACACCATCGATATTAATACTGCCACTTCCTACTTCGCGCAGACCTTCCATCATCTCGAGAGTTGTAGTCTTACCGGCACCATTCGGCCCAAGTATACCGAACACCTCGCCTTCTTCTACAGTAAAGCTAACACCACGTACGGCTTTTACTTTGCCGTATTCTTTCTTTAGATTTTTTACCTCAATAATCATTACTTATACTCTAGCAATTTTTCAGATATTAAAAAAGCCTTTCGATATATCGAAAGGCAAAATAGTTTAGTTAAGTAGAAATTTGGTCGGGTAGTCAGAATGCTTCTCCGCCCAACCTTTACCTTTACCAAGTGAGTCATCTACCACCATTGGCCGACGCTCTGCGCAAAGCGGACATGTAGCTGCATCGTATTGCAACATATTAATGTCAATAAGCGCGTCAAAGCGTGGTACACCGAGTAATTCCGCGGTGGCACCGCCCCGACTAACTAGGCAAGCAACGCCAATTACTTCTCCGCCGGCAGCTCGCACACATTCGATAACTCCTGCAGTGCTGACACCAGAATTAAGAATGTCTTCAACCACCAAAACCTTTTTACCTTTGCACTGCGGAGCAAAGCCGGTACGAGAGATAACAAAAATTTCTTGGCCATTGTTAGTCTTTTGCTTCTCAGCAAAGACATGCATCACTTGCTCTGGATACTGCTCTCGCATAGTTGGATTGGTAGCAAAGGCATCAATGCGCTCATTAATGGCAAGGGCTGTCATTAGCCCAAAACTAATTCCACCCACGGCAGGGTCAGCTACTACATCTGGCACCACGCCAGACGATCGCAATCCTGCAGGAATGTAAGGCTCGGCCAACTTGCGACCGATACTATACAATGCCCATGGCTGGTACAGTACTGGGTCTACGTTGATGTACGCCGGCCCATGCATACCAGATTTATACACAAAGTGTTCACCATCGAATACCCTGCAACCATAGTTGGTAACCATCTCCAAGGCTTCATCGCTCATGGTGTGTCCTTTCAGATCGGTAATTGGCTCAATCAGTCTGTGGGATGCCAGCCAAGATGTGATCGACAATGGCTTGCAGGTTCGCGGCAGCGTTTGGGCCCGTAAGAGCTCGACCAATCACCAAGCGCTTGGCACCATTGTGCAACGCCTGTGATGGTGTGGCTTTGCGAGCCTGATCACTCGATTTGCCTCCTGGCATCTCCACGCCAGGACAATTACGGTCGGGAGCGTAGTCGCCAAACTCGTCTTCGATGGTCTGTGCCTCGAGTGGCGAACACACCATGTCGGTAAATCCAGCATAAATCAACACTTCAGTATAGAAGCAAACCTGATCTTTGCTACCACGGCCAAACTCGTGCAAAACGGTATCTTCGGCCTTACTAGTCAACACAGTAACGGCGCACGACAGCACACCAGCCTCATTGCAAGTATCGGCAAAGCGCTTCAGTCCGTCGAGCCTCTTGCGATCCGGATTGCTCCAGTCTTGATTGCTAAGGCTACCAGCCATGCAGTTGAGCATCCACGGGTGGTGCGCTACTTCAAACTTCGCCAGTTCCTCAAGTTTAGTGGGGATCTCGATCAGCTTGGCGTCGTCGAACACATGCAAACCGCGGGCTTGCGTACGATCGATAACATCATGGCCCATTTTGGCCACCCCAAGGCGGTCGATCTTGACGTAACGCAGTTGCGGGACGGTGTCGAGAATGGCGTTGAGCTCATCCTCGGTATCCACATCGGCGCTCCAACAGATCGTCTCAAAGGCTTCATCTTCGGTAGTTGGGTAAGGCACTGTTTTCCTCTTCTGTTGTTGGGAAGGTACTCGCACAATTTTGGCCTAACTTGGCAAAATTTTCAAGCATAAGAAAAAACCTGCACTGTGGATAGTGCAGGAAAATTGCTACTTGGCGATATGCCAATATATATCGTCGCCTTGCCGTAGAGGCATTGGGCGGGGCTTATCTTTGTGCTCTTTATCAAATTCAACTACAAACGGTTGGTCCGATTTGACGAGTGTAATAGTATCATCATTTCTGTCAAAGCCATAAAAATCAGCCCCTCTAAAAGAAACAAATGCTTCTAGCAGATCAAGTGCTTTGCGTTGTTCAAACATATGTGCCAGCAATGGCAATAGCATTGGTGCTGTAAATGCTCCGGCCGCACAATGACAAGATTCTTTTTTATCAACAGAATGAGGTGCGCTATCAGAACCAAAGAAGAAATTATCGCATCGCTGCAAATACCACCAAAGGTTGTTTTGATCTGTGCTTGTTTTTACCACCGGCTTGCAGAAGTAATGTGGTTTTAACTCCTCACCCAACAAATCATCGAGTGTTAAGTAGAGGTGATGCGCAGTAATAGTTGCCCCTAGCCGGTCTGGATAAGAAGCTACAAACTGAGCCATTGTCTGAGTAGAAACATGCTCAACTACTATTCTCTCTAAGCGCGGAGCCCAACCAAGCAATGCCTTAATGAAAGGGATTACGTATGGTTCTCGCTCCAACACTGGTTGTGAGGGATGCTCTGCATGAATACAAAGAACCATATCGTTATCGGCCATAGCATCAAATACCAAGTTTTCTGCCATTTCTTTAAGCCGACCAAGATCAACTCCGTCTTGCGAGTTTGTTGTAACTCCAGTCGGATAAAGTTTTACTGCTTTTACACCAGCCTCGGCGGCTTCGTGAATCATTCTAGCAGTAGTATTCATCGTAAGCTTAATTGACATTACTGGCTGAAATTTCTCCCATTTCTCTGTAGCGCGGAGTATTTCCTGTTTATAGTAGCCAGCATCAAGCCCTGAGAGTATTGGCGGGACAGTATTTGGCATAATCAAGGCACGACCAAAGATACTTGCCGATGCAGGTACGACTTGCTCGAGCATTTCTCCTTGTCTGAGATGCAGATGCCAATCGTCTGGTCGTGTAATCGTTAGTGTGTCGGTCATGACAACTCCTCGAGTAGGCTTGCTAGGTCTTCGCGGATTGTGTTGATTAACTGTGGCCCTTTTTGGGCAAACGCAGTACCAATTTGCACACCGGCACAACCAATGTGATAGCTCTCCCACACATCTCTTGCGCTAGATATGCCACCTACACGAATCACTGCAATATTTTCTGGTAGTTGTTGCCTAAACTGATACGCATTACTAAGACTAATTGGATTCAATGCCGTACCGCTAATACCACCTAACCAACCAGCTTGGTCGGTCTGGATTCGCGATCTTCCCCAGTTATCAAAACCAATTCCATTTGGAAATGTATTACATGTAGCAACATAGTCAACCAATCCGCTCTCAGCAATTACCGCAGCAATCTCTTTGAGCATACCTGGATCACTATAGGGCGAAAGTTTTACGCCAATTGTAGTCAGACTATGGATATTTGATAGCTGGCCAATTTGAGCAAGGATCTCGGCCATATAGACGGGATCAAAGCTGGCAATTTTATGCTGACTACCATCATCGCGGATATTGGGACAACCAAGATTGATCTCGATACCAGATCCCCAGCACACTAATTTGCTCACAAGATATAGGTAATCTTCAGATGAGAATCCTGCGACACTCACAATAATAGGCGTTGCAAGGTCTACTAACGGCCCGTGCAAGCCATCAACGTATTGAGCAGATTCAACTCCACCATTAGGCATTCCCCAACTGTTTAATCCATATAGACTATTCTCGAGCTCCTCACACGCACCAGTATTACGCGGGCGTTGCAGAGGAGTAATCGAGCCTACTACTACAGCATCAAATGGTCGAGAAATCTCAACTACCGGTTCTACTTCGAGCGTTTTACACATACCAGCGGCGTTCATAATAAGTGGATAGTCAAAACTAAGATGGCCAACTTGGATAGTATCCATTTTTAGGGCCTTTCTTTCTCTGGGAAGGTACTCGGACAATTTTGGCCTAATTTGGCAAAATTTTCAAGCATAAGAAAGTTAGATTTGCCATTTTTGTATCTGGTTCTTACAATAAGATTATGAATGGTGAAAACTCAAGTCGAATAAGACGCTTTGCGCCACCCCGCCTCGTAACACCAGCCGATTACGAGTCGGTGGTTATCGACTCGTCAGAACCACCTGCCGACCGAGCTACCGAGAGACATTTAGAAGAAAGTGTGGCAGCCAAAAAGACATATGAGCTACAGCAAAAAATAAATGCCACCAGAGGTAATATGCCACGATACTCAGAAGTAACCGACAAAGGTTCTATCGGCCACACTGCTCGCCTGCAATTAGAGGTAGAAAAACAGCGACGTAATAGCCAAAAATAAAAAAGACCCACTGCTAGGGTCTTTTTAATAATTACTGGTGGGCCCGCCTGGATTTGAACCAGGGACCAATCGGTTATGAGCCGACTGCTCTAACCACTGAGCTACGGGCCCTCGAAATCATTAAATTATCTTAAATAACTCACTCATTCTATCTGAAAAAATACTTTTTTTCAATCTGTTTTCACTATTAACAAAAAGCGCCCATAAGGGCGCCTCTGCATAAATTCTGTCTAAATCTACTTGTTAGATTTTTTAAGAATTGGAAGACCAGTACGAGTGTTTTCTACTACTTCGTAACCTTCTGGTAGTGCATCGATAGCACCATCTTTAACTTCGCGTGCAAAAAAGTAAATTGTTTGCAAGCGTCCACCTTTGAGAGTTACTTCTCGCTGGTGAAGAAAATATTTTTGACCTCTAGAATTAGTGTGTTCGTAAGTCATTTAACTCCTCCTCAATTAATTTTTACTTATGTTCTTAAGATTACGAAACCTGTAAGGTGATGTCAATAGGCAAATTCGAAGTTTTTT
>JAKOQC010000096.1 GCA_029778565.1 bacterium | reverse complement strand
TTAGGAACAACACAGATATTCACAAAAGGACTTGAGTTGAGAAACTGGACGGCAGCGGCAGCGGGGGCGCAACAATTATCACCTGCTTTAAGGTTTGCAACAAATGGTTGGAAAACAACAGCGACAGCAGAAAGCCAACTTGTTGAGTTTTGGCTTGATGCTTTACCAGTTCAAGGCACTGATAACCCCACTGGAGAATTTAGAATAAACAGTCGTATAAACGGAGGAACAGCTAAATTACCATTCAAGGTTGATAATACAGGTAATGTTACTACAACTGGATTTTTAACGATAGGGGATAACCTGAAAAGCACTGCAAATGATTGGCAATTCATTGGTTACGGTGGACAGACTTTTTTTAGAAATTCATACGGGTATATAAGCTTTTCCGCAAGCGGTGCAAATTATTTTAAATTAAACACTTCTACGGCACCTTATGGTCAGCAACATTATATTTCATCCAATGGAATCGCCCATCCTTTTACATATTCAACCGTTTATTCTGGAAGTTTTTATAATGCCGATATACACGCATTTGAATTAAATGCTTCAGGAGCAGTAGATGGAGGTGGCGGAAGTAGCAGGGTAACTACATTATACATAAAGGACTCCAGTACTGGCGCTAATAGAAATATTGGTATAGAGCAATTATACGGTACTAATTTACTTAACACAGTAGGGGGTTCTACCCAAATAGGAGATACTTCAGATGTACCTTCATCCAAATTCACAGTATCAAGTACAACACAAGGGATTCTTATACCCCGCATGACCACAACCCAACGTGATGCAATAAGTTCACCTGCAACGGGATTGCAGGTTTACAATACTACAACAAACAGGCTCAACATCTATAACGGTTCAATATGGATGCCGGTTGGTAGCATATCAGGCAGCTATACAACATCAGCGACAGCACAAACAACATTTACGGTAACAATTGGTGCAACAATGGCAAATAGTAGTTATACGGTTTCAGTAACACCTACAGCAGCTTTGACAGCAGCACCTTATTATGTAACCAATAAAACAACAACAACTTTTGATGTGGTTTACCTGTCAGCTTTGACAGGTACGGCAACTTTCGATTGG
>JAKOQC010000095.1 GCA_029778565.1 bacterium | reverse complement strand
GAGAAGCTCGAGGAGGCTGTCTACCTTCCGACTAATGAAAGCAGAAGCAGTGTTTTCCATTGCCATGCCTTGCACCACACTGCATAATTTCTCACAAGTAAAGAGTTAAGTTAGTTAAGTGCAACGCCAAATACAAGCACTTGTTTTCGACAAGAACAATCAAGAGAGCTTCGAAAAAAACAAGGTAGCTCCTTTAGAGAAGTAATCTCCAAAGCGAGTGCTAAAGCAGGAAATATCGTAATGTTACTAATGGAACCCTCGCTATATCATGTTATAGCAGTGGCCATTATTGGAAATAGTAGAGCCAACATTTGAGACTATGTAGACAATAGTCCGCTTTGGTCTTACGAAATCTTCAGACATAAAGAAACTCGTGTAAGGTAACAAACTTACACAAGTAGATTGCATAACGATGTATGATGAATGCGACGTTTTGAAAGCTCTAGAAAGACATCACTAAACCTAAAGATCTTTAAACCACGTTCAGCATTTAGCACTTACCGCCGAGAGGACGATCTCGTAAAACAAACTAAGTTCCTTTTAAAGCTCAATCCAAACTACAGATTTTACCTACAGTGCTGCCGGCTAACTTGGGCTAGAAACAGTGCCTTACGATGATAAAAAGTAGACTATACTGAGTTCTACTTTGATCATAGTAACCTACGTAACTCAAGTCCATAACCATTGCCTGTTACTCTGACATACATACAACTTCTGTCGGGCATGCGGTAACTTGCACAGCTTTTCCTAAAACGGACTATCCCGTTGCAATTAAAATCAGTTTTTACGTACCTGAATGTAGTAGCTCTAAAACCCTTATATTCAACATACTGCAAAGATATTTCAGTGGCGAACAATTCTTTCAATATCACAAAAAAACCGGCAATGGAGACCAAAGCGCTGGCAAAGAATATTCGATTGAGAAGAGATTAACTATGTTTTTCCTACTCCAGACAATCACCTTCAAAAAACAGAGCAAACCGCCCAAACACAGATACTACGATACTACGCATCACTACCAGGACGCTCACCAGTACATTCTGCACGCCCTGTGAGAAGCTCCTGATACAAAACCATGATCTTGCGGCCATGCTCCAGATAAGAGTGGTTTTTCTCAACATAGGTACGAGCAATCTGTCCAATCTTTGAAGCTATTTCAGTGTTTCTTTCTATATATAGCAGTTTGTCACAAATAGACTCCACCGAACCTTCTTCAACCAAAAAACCGTTTACGCCGTCTTTCACTACCTCAGCCATACCCCCAATGTTCGAACACACCACTACTTTCCCACACGCCATCCCTTCAAGCATACTTAATGAAGTT
>JAKOQC010000094.1 GCA_029778565.1 bacterium | reverse complement strand
CAATGTCTGATACATTTATTACATCCTACACATTTTTCTTCGTCTATAACAATGATAGACTCCAATTTTTTCAAAGTTAACTCCTCCTCTTCTAATGTTATATTTATATAGTTTTATTAACTCAAAAGTTATAAATTCTAACTATCGGGATTTTTAGAACGATTAATGTACTTAAGTTATAAATATTGATATTTATGTGGAAATTATTGTATTTATTAATTCCCTATGTGTCTCTTTTTCAGGCCTTTTTATAAAATTCATGTATTTATAATAACCTCATATGAACTTTAAGTCAAATCCAAATCAGTATTTCGCCTCTCAGTCCTATGTGTTTGATAATGGCCTGTAGTTTGTAACTGCATATGTTGCTTTGCCAGAGGTATCTTTACACTCGACTCTACAACAACTGGAAAGTTACCTGCCAGTCCTTTCTATACAAGTATGTCGCTGTCCCTGCGTTCCACAGCTTTAATACCTCACCTGTTTTATACTTCTCAGTTATCTCTTTATGCCTCTTAGGCTCTCGGTTCTTTACTTCTCCTGTTTTTACCCAGTAGTTTTTAAAACTTACCTGCTCGGACTTGAGCTCCCAACGAGGGTCGTTCTTTAAACTCCTGCCGTCGAAGTAATTGTAGTCTATATAGTAGACTAACTCCCTAACATCATGCTCTTTACTATTGAACAGGGCGGATAAAAGCTTTGAAGAACCTCCTACGACTGTGTGATTAAGCAGCGACGCCCCTCTAATGACCTCGTACTGGTATTTTCGGCTCATATGGTTACCCTTACCTATGTTGTATGCCATAACTACTTGGTCGGTGTCTGGGTCTACTAGGCATATTGAGAACTTTCCTCCACGGAAACCTTGTATGTTGTTAGTGTCAAAGAACTCTCGCATTGACCTTGACGGTCTATACTCTACTTTTAACTTTCTTGCGTAAATACGCTTTGATAAGCCTAGGGCTGAACGGATTATAGACTCTAAGATAGGACGCTGCCTGTCGTCGTACCACTCATGCTCCCATACATGGATTAGTCGTACATTGTTTTCTCTACATAACTTTGACTTATCGAAATGATAGTACTCACCTTTACCTGCTTGCTCACTGTGCCAATAAGTGCCATTGACTTCTATTGCAAGAGAGGCGTCAGGTAGATATATGTCAAGTTCTTGGCTTTTACCACTATCCCCACGCATAAACTCAGGTCTACAGTTCTCTAAAATTTCGCCTGCATAAATAGAACGCACAAAATCGGCTACACTGCTCTGTACTTCACTGTATATAGTTTCTACTCCGTCAAGGGCTAATTCGTCTACAATAGCTACAATACTAGAATAAGCATAACCTGTGAGCTTAGCTAAGTCGTGCCGTGTACAAGCCCCTTTTACTGCCACAATATCAGCTATTAGTGAGTGCCACATCTTAGGATTTCTAGAGTTTAACCTTACATTTTTTATAAACTCCTCAGCACCTTGTTCAGAGTATCTGCGGATAAAACCTCCTTCGTAGCTGTATTTGGCGATAGATTCCTCTACTATTTCAAGAGTTTTTTCGTCTACTTCTTTATCAGCAAACGCCTGTATCTTACCCT
>JAKOQC010000093.1 GCA_029778565.1 bacterium | reverse complement strand
GCACGGGGTATATCACGGATTTTTCAATTGGAATGCCCTACGATGATGCTACAACCTATTCTTGCACTATTACAGGCACGGGCCCACCTACAAGAACCGGAACGGGGTCATAACTTATGACGTTTGAAGCGAACGGCCAGATATACGAACTAAAATATAATATTCGTGCCCTTCGCACGATTGAAGATGTGTTTCAGTGCCCGCTACCAGAATTACAAAACAAGTTTGAAAAGGGCATTGGCATCAATGATTTAGTGAAATTTTTCCAGATTGGGCTGATGCATGCTAACCCGGGCATTACAGTAGAACAAGTGGATACCATTATTGACAACATCGGAATAGAAAAGGCCGCTGAATTGTTTGCCACGGCGTTTCAGGAAGCATTCCAAAAAAAAGCGTAACTGAAAGCAGCGATGATGTGCGTGGTATAGATTGGGAGGAACTATTGACGCAGTGCGTGCGTGCAGGCCTAGGCCTTGAACAGGTAATGAACTATACCCCGCACGAAATTGAAGTTGTATTAAATGGTATTACTTTAAGAAAACAAGACGAGCTTTATATAAAGGCATGGGAACTTGCTAATATTATTAACTACACAGGCCGGACAAAGAAATTAATAAAGCCAGAGGATCTGGTGCGTGTTAAACAAGAAAGAACAAAGCAACAGTTAGATATACGGGCCGAATGGGAACGCATATTAAATACAATGGAGGTGCAGTAAGTGGCAGATGCAGGAGAACTAGTAGTACGTGTTAGCGCTGATACAAAGGATCTTGAAAGCGCACTAAAAAGCGCCCAAAAAACGATTGACAAAGTAGGATCTTCTTTTCAGAAAGTAGGTTCGCAACTTACAAAAGGCCTGACCGTACCAATAGCGGCCGCTGGCACCGCCATTATGGGTGTATGGCAGAATATAGATTCTGCCGAGGATAATATAATAGCCAAAACAGGCGCAGTTGGAGATGCAGCAAAGGAACTAAAAGGTACATTTAAGAATGTGTTTGGTAGCATGCCAACCGATGCGCAAACCGCAAGCGATGCGGTAGCTGAACTTAATACGCAATTTGGCCTGATGGGGAAACAGCTAGAAGATGCAAGCAAATATTTGATAATGTTCAGTTCCATCACAGGTGCGAATGTAACTGAAGCAGCACAGCAAGCAGAAAAAGCAATGCGCATGTTTGGCATTTCAGCTGAACACCTGCCAGAAGTATTAGATGCTGTGGCAGCGGCTGGACAAAGAACGGGCATTTCCACTAACGAATTAATGCAGGCTGTAATTAACCTTGCACCACAGCTTAAGAAAATAGGTTTCAACCTTGCTAGTTCAATACAATTTATTAGCGAAACAGAAAAAGCGGGTATAGATGCAAGCAAAGCAGTAACTTATTTAGGCCGCGCGCTTGCAACTGGTGCTAAAAAGGGTAAAAGCACAAGTGCGATGCTGGAAGAAATGGCTAAGAAATTCGCTGCTGCCAAAACAGAAACCCAGCAAACCGCACTAGCGATGGAATATTTCGGGGCCAAGGGTGTATATACACTAATTGCTGCTATTCAACAGGGGCAGATTAGTCTATCCGATTTAGCAAAAGCTGCAAAACAAACACAGGATCCGCTTGCAGGCCTTGCCGAAACCACTGGTACCGTGGCGCAAACCTATGAAGAAACACTGGATCCGATTGATAAATTTAAAGCTAAGATGAATGATTTAGCACTTAAGATTGCCCCATTGGGTGTGACACTCCAAGAAACAATAGAACCAGCACTAACAAATATCATAGATCACATAGGAAAGCTTTTAGATTGGCTTAACAAACTTGACCCCACCACAAAGAATATGATAGTACAAGTTGGCGTTGCTTTAGCCGTACTGGGGCCCCTGGTAAGTATAATCGGGGGCGTTATAAAAACGATAGCAACCGTCATTGGCTGGATAGGAAAGATAGTAGGTGCATTACAAAGCTTATGGGGT
>JAKOQC010000092.1 GCA_029778565.1 bacterium | reverse complement strand
GCTGGTCAACCAGAGTAAAGGAGATAATAACGACTTGTCCAGCTAGAATCGGTAGCAGAAACTTTAAGTAGTCCGATACGTATCTATTCCATAAGCCAGAAGGCTTAAGGTTGGCCCTATAGGGCAAGGACATGTAATAGGCAATTGCAAAAGTGGCAAAACCCGTTGTAAGAGCTGATAAAGCCAGAGCCGTTGGTGTGGCACCATGCAGTACACCTGCCAAAGCAAGCACCAGCACACCAGAGGCTGATGCAAATAAGTTGATACCGATTTGAGGCAGAAAATTTTCAAAAATCTGTAGCAGAGATATTTGCATGGATGAAAGTACCTGAAACAAAAACACTAGTGCAGTGAACCTTATAAAGTACATTGTTAAGGAAAGACGCTGAGGGTCTTTATAAAAACCCGGTGCTAACAATGCTATGAACGGTTGAGGGACAACCATCATTAGCGCTACAAACACCACCAAGATTGTAACGAGCCACCTGTAAATGCTGGCATATGCTTTCCAAAATGCATCTTCGCCTTCCTGGTTTCTTAGATGAATAAGATAAGGCAGAAGTGAACTGTTGATAGCTCCAAAAAATGCTGTGCCTATCCTGGTGGGTATAGCTTGGCTCACATTGAAGGCATCTTTTATCACGCCAGCTCCAAAGTAGTATGCAGTTAGCATTTCCCTAAGGAAACCAAATACCTTTGACCACATTGTGGAAATTGAGAGCGCTAATACGGATTCTTTTCTACTCAAATTTAGTTTCTTTGCCACGGTCTAATTGTAAACCACCACTTTTTCCTCCACGTTCAATTTTCTACAGGAAAGAAGTGCGACTTGTCTGCATGGTGTACAACGCAAAAATGTTCTAAATGAGCTCATATGAAGGAAAAGTATTTTTCACATTCTTGAACAACAGAAGATTGTTAATTTTAAGTTATAGTTATAGTATTAATGTTATATTACAAGAATGAAAAGAGGTGGCGCTATGCTCTTCAGATCAAGAGCACCATTGAGGTTGGGTCTTGCGGGAGGGGGAACGGATGTAAGTCCCTATTGTGATATGTACGGTGGCGCGATATTAAATGCCACAATCAATCTGTATGCCTACGCGACGATTGAACCGCGTACAGATGGCAAGGTTATATTAAGTTCTGTAGACCAAAAGAAAAACCTTGAATATGACTCGTCCATTTATCTTAAACCGGATGGTAATTTAGATTTATTGAAAGGAACTTATAACAGAGTTATAAAAGAGTTTAACAATGGCCAGCCGTTATCATTTAAACTTACTACATTCGTCGATGCTCCAGCTGGTTCTGGTCTAGGTAGTTCGTCCACCCTTGTAGTTGCAATACTTGGCGCGTTTGCAGAATGGTTGCGCTTACCATTAGGTGAGTATGATACTGCTAGTCTGGCATATCAGATTGAGCGTAAAGACTTATCTATTTCTGGAGGCAAACAAGACCAATATGCGGCGACATTCGGTGGCTTTAATTACATGGAATTCTACGACAATGACAAAGTGGTTGTTAACCCACTTCGAATAAAGAGGGAAACTATCAACGAACTGGAACTGAATCTGCTTCTGTATTACACCGGAGTAAGCCGCTTCTCAAGTGACATAATAAGGGATCAGATAAAGAATGTTGAACAAAAGAATGATCAATCAGTGGAGTCCATGCATAGTTTAAAACAGCAAGCAACCCTCATGAAAGAAGCTTTGCTTAGAGGTGAATTAAACAGAATTGGCGAAATACTGGATTTTGGCTGGGAAAACAAGAAAAAAATGGCGCAATCTATAACAAATCCTTTTATTGAAAGTGTTTATGAAACAGCTAAACAGAACGGTGCACTGGGTGGTAAGGTTTCAGGAGCAGGTGGCGGCGGTTTCATGATGCTTTTTGTTCCCAATAATTCTCGTTATAGAGTTATAGATGCTCTGTCACAATTTGGTGGCTATTTTGCAAAATTTCAGTTTGTTGAAACAGGATTAGAAACTTGGAGGGTCAGATATGAATAGCAAGAGTGAAGTTATAAAACGGCGCTTAATGGAATCTTCGGAGATAAAGGCTTTGATGTCTAAAGACAGCGAACTAGTTAGTGCGATTGGCGGGGCTGTTGATTGCATTGTTAGTACATACCAAAACGGTGGAAAAGTTCTCTTCTGCGGGAATGGCGGCAGTGCTGCAGATGCGCAGCATCTTGCCGCAGAGTTGTCAGGAAAGTTCTATCTTGACCGCGCACCCCTTGATGCTGAAGCCCTCCACGTGAATACTTCTTATGTTACTGCAGTGGCAAACGATTATTCTTTTGAAGATGTTTTTTCTAGAGCTGTCGAGGGGAGGGGTAAAGAAGGAGATATCCTTGTGGCCATTTCTACTTCAGGCAATTCCAATAATGTTATAAAGGCAATAATATCGGCCAAAAGCAAGGGCATGAAAGTTATTGGCATGAGTGGTGGCAATGGTGGAAAGATGAGTTCTATGTGTGATATCTTGCTGCGAGTGCCATCTTCTGACACTCCGAGAATCCAGGAAGGTCATATTACAATTGGTCACATAATTTGTGAGCTAGTGGAGGAGAAACTCTTTGCAGAATAAATTTAGACAACGCGTGGGAAGTTTTTCAGAAGCGGTCATCATGGCGGGTGGTCTTGGTACAAGATTAGGAAAGCTAACTGCCGATAAACCTAAGCCAATGTTGGATATAAGAGGCAGGCCTTTCCTTTCCTATCTATTGGATTATTTGGCTTTCTTTGACATAGAGCACGTGGTTTTGGCTGTGTCATATAAACATGAAGCGATAATCGATTATTTTGGAAAAGAGTATCGAGGTATGGCAGTGTCTTATTATATATCCGATCCTCCTCGCGGTACTGGTGGAGATCTTGTCGAGGCAATAAAGTTAGTCAGTTCAGATATCGTTGTTGCGATAAATGGGGATACACTTTTCGACGTAAACCTGTTTGATCTCTATAGTTTTCATTGTCAACACGGTTCTGCTGTTACGCTTTCTTTGAAACCTATGACAGATTTTGATCGTTATGGAGTAGTGGAAATTGATGAAGCTACTATGCGTATTGTTGGCTTCAAAGAAAAGGCCCATTTTGAGCATGGATTGATTAATGGTGGTGTTTACTCAATATCGTCCAAGGTTTTATTAT
>JAKOQC010000012.1 GCA_029778565.1 bacterium | reverse complement strand
GAAAAAACGTCCGCCTCATCGCCACAGATTCCGGCAGCGTGAAAAAGGAGGCGTTTTTCCACTGCGTGCCCTGCGTTACCTTGCGGGAGGAGACGGAATGGGTGGAATTGGTAGAGCTGGGGTGGAACCACTTGGACCCTCCGCTTTCGGCGGAGGCAGTGGTCGATGGTATAAAATTAAGCTTGAGCGATTGTGCGGGCCTTGAGGGGCAGCCTTATGGCGACGGCCATGTCGCCCAAAAGATCGCCCAACATTTTAATTATGAAATGAAGGGATTTATATGCGTATTTTGATAATTTCGTATTACTTTCCTCCATACAATACTATTGGGGCTGTAAGGGTAGGTAAGATGGCTAAATATTTGCATACAATGGGACATGAAATAATGGTGGTATCTGCTAAAGATCAACCTTTGCAACCCACGCTCGAGGTAGAAATTCCAAGTGAAAAAGTGATATATACAGATTGGATTAATATTAATGCAATTCCAATGTTATTTTTGGGTGGAAGGGATAAAGTAGCTGCTAAAGGGTTTTCAATAGATGGTTCCAATCGTAACCTCTTACGCTGTTTGGGAAATGTATATAAGATGTTTCTTAATTTTCCTGACGGTCAGATAGGATGGTATCCCTATGGTGTTAGAGCAGCAAGGCAATTGTTGAAAACGTGGAGACCAGATATCATTTATGCCAGTGCTATGCCGTACACTTCTTTATTAATAGCATATAAGATCTCACAAGAATATCACTTGCCATGGGTTGCAGAGTTTAGGGATTTGTGGACAGATAATTATTATTATATATATCCAGGCATGAGAAAAAGAATCGAACAGAAGCTTGAAAGAAAAATCCTTAAAACAGCTAAAGGTGCTGTAACTGTTTCTAAACCTCTTGCCGAAATTCTGCGAAGAAAGTACGATATTCCAGTAAAAGTAATCCTTAATGGATTTGATCCAGAAGATTTTGATAATTGTCCATTGTCTGCAAGCCATAATGACGATAAGAGATTGAAAATTGTATATACTGGTTCGATTTATGAGGGCAAGAGAGACCCAACTCCATTGTTTGTTGCACTTAAGTCCATGGGAATAAATGCCGTCGAGAATATTAATGTTGAATTCTACGGACGCTATCTCGGAGTAGTGGCTGACTTAGCAAAAAAGTATTGTGTTGAAAATTTAGTTAACCTTTATCCTAGTATCCCTTATAGAGAAGCATTAGCCAAGCAAAAGAGTGCCGATGTGCTCCTTTTGCTTTTGTGGAATGATTTTAAAGAAAAAGGGGTTTATACAGGCAAGATGTTTGAGTATTTAGGAGCACGTAGACCTATACTTGCTATTGGTCCCGAAGATAACGTAGCGGCAAATCTTATTATAGAGCGCTCGGCGGGTGTTGTTGCAACAGATCCAAAGAATATAGCGGATGCTTTAAATAAATGGTGCCTCATGAAGAAAGAGGGTATTGATTTTTCAATAAAGCATTCTATGCTAGATGATTTAACACGACGATACCAAACGGCAATTTTATCATAATTTTTAGAGGATCTATTAAAGCGCTGTAAAGATTAGCTGAAACAAAGAAATCTATCGAGATTAAGGATCGATCATTTTATACTATACGTTGAAATAACGACCTATTTACGAGGTGAAATAGTATATTGAATGTAAAGCAAATTTCTAATTGTATTTTTTTAACAGCTATAGCGCTTGCACCTGTATATCTGTGGAAAAGTGGTCTTCCGCAAATATCCCATATCCTT
>JAKOQC010000091.1 GCA_029778565.1 bacterium | reverse complement strand
CGCCATTTGGTAATTTTGCATAAGCTGACAGAGTTACCGTATCATTTAAATTAACTAATGCCCCATCAATACGTTGCTGTATTCTGCCATAACGTGCTGTAGCTGTTACTTGAACAGCTTTCGCACCGTGCCATCCACCTGTAATAATTACAGCATTTGCTAAATTAGTTGTCCAATTACCAATGGTACCACCTTCAAAAGATGAATCCTCAGCAGAAAAGAGATTCGTCGTCCCTTCCTCCACCATCACCGCCTTGCCGAATTTCCCATCCTCAAACCTCGGCACATCTGCTGCTACTTGCGTGCCGTCTAAAATGGCTTTTGTTATTTTGCCCCAACTAGCACCATATATAGTGCCGTGATTGGAATTTGGCGAGCTATCGTGTGCTACTGTTCCTGTGCCTTCGTTCAGTTTCCAGTAGCCAACTAGACCCGACTCCATACCAGCAAGCTGCTTATTCATGTTGTCTTGGATTTGTTGTTGTGATAAAGCTATGTTCCAGAGTGATACATTTGAGACTTTACCTATGAAAAACCCACTAGTTGGAAGTGTTGGTGTAGGTCCAGGGTTACAGCTAAAACCCAATGGCGTAGTAGCATGGTATCTTATATTGCCAGTAAGAGGCGTTGTTGCTACTAGGCTCCCATCTAAATATAGTTTTAAGTTTGCGCCATCATATGTACCAGCTATATGATGCCATCCACTTGAAATATCGCTTAATGGATACTTGGCATATTTATAAGACCCTCCAACGTAGACGGTAAAGCCCAAAGTGCTATCGATAGAGTAACAAGATATTCCAAATCCTCCATACTCGTAACACCCTATTATGATTTCCTCTGTAGTAATGTTTGACCAATCGCTCTTATGTGCCCATGTAGAAACTGTAATATTTTGTGCAATTTTATAATAGTCACCTACAGGCATTAAAACATAATTGCTGCCATCGAAGCTCAAACACCAGTCCTGCACAGAGGGGCGAGCAAAGGTATAATTGCTCGCCCTTATGCTGCGTTTTATATCCATATCAGTCTCTACGCCGATTGTAAGCCTATCTGATTTGGCTCTGCTCGTATCTATAACAGGCGAAATCCAGTATACTTCCGGGCCTGCTGTTACGGAAAAAGAATTTACTGTAGGCGTTTTGCTCGTATCCGTAGTAGAAAGCTCTAGCTTAAACTGGATATAATTGCCGCCTGTACCGGGCAGGCTGCTTCCCGTTATCTCCTGCCATGTTGGATTATCTTGTCCAGTGATGGAGTATCTCACGTACTATTTT
>JAKOQC010000090.1 GCA_029778565.1 bacterium | reverse complement strand
GCCACATACGATGGTAGAGTCTGAATATGTACATAAATGTCAGGGTGAGGATTATGTAATAAGGCAACAGATAGAGAGCATGCCTGACAAATTGGGCATACTGTCCTGACAGATCACCTTCAAATCTTAACACCAAGGCTAAGAATAAGGCTAAGGCGACGAATATCGAATCTATGCACATCAGGGCTATTATGCGTATGGCTTGGGTCATGGTGAAGTATATACCTCCGTAAATGGGTATCTTCATCGCTGCCAACTAGCAATAACAAGATGAAAGACATCATCGCAGCAATGATAAAAAATGCGAACTGTTACTTTAACGGTTCTTGACTAATTAGTTTTTTATAGGCCGAATAAGCTTGCTCATTGATTGTTTTTAGCTGTTGAGCTATGTTGTTAGCTTCAGTGGTATGACCGTTATGATATAAACTGGCGGCATACCAGACAAATTGTTCCAGTACAGGCTGCGCAGTGTTCGCATTTAAGACGGGATAAAACTTTACATAATCCACAAAAAATGTACTGCCTGCACCCACACTGCCTGTGCCAATAGAAAAACTGCGCCATTGGTGCCCTTCATCGACCGTTAATCTTTGCTTAACCACATTCCAGGAAGTCTGCGGTGTTATTACCTCTCCACTATGGAAAACAAATGAGGTATTTATAGATTCTTTTTCACCACCGGTATTACCCCATATTCCAGCAGAGTTGCTGGTATCAGCTATGGCTCCAGGCGTAAAGTTATGTATCTTGTACCTGATTTCCAGTATATATTCAGTACCTGGCTGTACTGGGATCCGGGAAGCCAAATCCAGCACCATAGGCCAGCCTCTTTGGTCTTGCTTGGCAACAGCTTTTAGGCAGGTCCCGTCTACAGCTTGCTTATCTCTTACAGTGGACAAGACCCAATTTTCGTTTTCTAAAGACGTATTACTAAATCCAGTATCAGGGAACTCTAAGTTAAGCAGATTGGTAGTAAAGGACTTAAATACAGCCAAACATTTTTGATAATTACCTAGCAAATAATCAGCTTTGGCTATATTATACTGGGCTTCATGGCTAAGTATCAGAGGAGGCCCATTCCATGGTCTATTATTGTTAATTTGGGCTCTACGCTTTTCCAAATTGAGATGTACATCCAACATTTTACTAGCTATTAATGCGGCCTGTTCATCATCACCTTCCTGCTGATAATACTCTAAGCCGGCTGCCAGCAATTTGATTAAAGTCTCATAACCATTTACGTCAAGTGGGCTTGACAACATAGCTCCTTCTGCCTGTTGCAACACTTGAGACAAGTCACCTAACATATTTGTGGTATTAAGCAATGAATTACGTATTTTTGTATTGTATGGTTTCAGTTCCGTAGCTTTTTCAACTGCTGATACTGCTTGCTGGTAAAACTGGTCAGCAAGCTGATTACCAGATTCCTTCAAGCTAAAATAGGTTAATGCGTAACAATAAGCTAAATCAGCTTGGTACTCAGCATTTAATGAGTTCAACTGGGCAGCCCTTTCATAATGTTCTAGAGCAGTCTGGAATAATTCATTTTTCTCCTGATCTGATTTATCTTCTGAAACCGAATGCAAGGCTTGGCTAGCTATTACAGCATGCTTATGGGCACCATAGTAGGAGCATCCACAAAAAATTAAGACCAAAAAGCACAGAATAGCTATCCCTGTGCTGAAGGCAGGCATGATATGAGCAAATTTGCTGAAAGCCGGTTCATACTGGTGATTAATACTCTGAGCTGCACTGATTAAAGCCCATAAAGTCCATAGCACTAGGGCAATAGCCGAT
>JAKOQC010000011.1 GCA_029778565.1 bacterium | reverse complement strand
GATTTTATTAGACATCCTGAAAAATACCGTTAGGGAGTAGAGGCCAAATGTTTTTCAATAAGCTATTGGACCAGAGAGGTTCATTCATGCTAGAGGCAGTGCTGTCATTTATGCTATTTCTCATAATTTTTATGGGAGTCATTGAAGTATTATATTTGGTTGAGAGCAAACTGTATGTTGAAAAAATATCTCGAGCAGTATGTTATGAGGCAGCCATAACATCAATAGAGGAAGCCAATCAAATTCGGGATATGTTCAAGATGCAGTATTTCGACGAAGAAGAACAACAGTATGTATATATCCAAGATTTAACGCAGGGCTCAACCGATAAATATATCTATTGTTATGTTGCTTATTATCATCCGCCATTTAGATATATTTTCCCGGAAGTGGACAAGGGAAGGAGGTTAATAGATGCAGAAACGATTTTCCCACGCCAAGAGCCTTATAAGTGATGAAAAAGGAAATATTTTGCTTATTACATCCTTTGTCATACTGGGCTTGTTCTTGATGGCAGTTGGCTTAGTAGAAATGGGCAGGTTTTTAATAATCAGAGAGCAGGCACAAACCATTAATGATGCTGCAGTATTGGCAGGTGCTACATCAAAAGATTCTGCTCAAAAATGGGTAACTATTGATGTCCATACCAATCATGGTTCTTATCAAGAATGTCAAACAGACAGTAAAGGCAATACCACCTGCTGGTGCGTAGGATGTGGTTCATCGACCGTAGAAGATGTTTTTGGGCTAGAAAGCGATTTACTGGATAATGGCGGTTGGCGAAGATATTCATTGTTCAGCTGCGGTAATTGCGATACTCCTTATGATACCTGGTATACATTCAAAAACCGTGAATTGATTTACGATATGCGGGATATTATGTCGCAAATCAACAAGCTCACCAATTCAGCAAATAAAACCCGCAATAACGTAACTCAAGCAATAGACAGGGTACTTGGGAATCTTAAGTCTAAACAGCATAGGCCGTACACTCACGTTTATACAGGTGTGTTGGGCGGGCTTTCTTTGGAGGACAAGAAGAAATATGCTGATGATGAGAGTTTGTTTGTAAGAAAAT
>JAKOQC010000089.1 GCA_029778565.1 bacterium | reverse complement strand
CGCAGGACTGGCAAACCAAGCCGCTGCTAATTAATTTACCCTCGTTAAACTACAGCACCGCTGCCCTGCTGGCCCAATTGCATGGCCGGACCGGCTACTTCCCCCCGGTTTTGCGGCTGCGCCCGGTCACCGAAGAGATCGCTCCCCGCTTCGAGGCCGTGGAAATTCTTAACCTGCAGGCCATGCGCGAGCGGGCCAGGGAGAGAAGAATCTTTCAGGAGGCCTATAAAAAATGACGGAAAATATCCTTAAAAGAGAAACTGAAAGTTACTGGGCATATACTCAATGTGAAAGCTCAATAGACAAAGTTATATGTAGATATATCGGTGAGGGTATAGATGACCTTAATGGTAAAAGTTTACTCGAAGCGGAAATTGCTTATGCCAGAAATAAAAATAATATTGAGGTAGAAACTTGCGATACTTTAGTGCTGCTGGTAGGCCTTTCTTTAGAGCCGCTTTTACAATCAATTTGTGTTTACAAGCCCCAAAAGATTATTCTTGCGCTAAATGAAGATGGCTATCCGGTTCCGGCCAAAGGGGCAAGGTATGATACTGAAGAACCGTCTGTTTTCGCAAAACATATGGAAATAGCTGTTAATACATTAGCGGCAGCGGCAAAAATACTTGATGTAAAACCGAAAATAGATTGTTCACCAACCAAAGATAACGAGGTTTTTAAAACACTGGTGAAAGCTCTTCATGAAGAAGCAAATGTGGTTATTGATATAACCGGAGGCAAAAAGAGCATGGTCACCAGTGCATTTTTATATGCCGCATTTTCAGGAGCACGTATTTCTTATGTCGATTTTGATTTATACTCTGTCAATAATCGCCGTCCCTGGGGTTATAGTTGTAAAATTGGTGAGCTGGATAACCCTTACCAAGATTTTTCCCTGCGCGAGTGGGAAAAAATAAGGGTTCTTTATAATAAATATCAATTTAACGAAGCCTTCCAATTACTAACGGATATCAAAGATCCAATGATTAAAGAGCTCCCAGAGAGTGAGAAGCCGATAGAAAATCTGATTAAATTTATCAAGTTCTATGATCAGTGGAACATCGGTGACTTCAGAAGCGCTAAAAGGGCGGCAGATAGATTACAAGAAGAAATAGGTAAATGTAAATTTAGGCTGCCCAGTGCAGTTGAGATTTTAGGAGACCATTGGTATGAATTCAATGATGATACTATTTTACATACACCAGATCCAATATATGACAACCTGGCAAAATTAACAGTCTACGTTTGTGATGAAATGGCGCGAATCGAGCGGTTAATAAACTATAACGAAGATTATCGCTCTGCATTTCTCCGGGCCGGTGGAGTCAGTGAAATAATAATGTTAGGACGATTGCTTGATTTGGTAGAAAACAAAGTAGAAAACGAAGTAGATGCTAAAATGGATCTGTTAAACAAGCTCAAAGAGAGAACACCAGACGCAATAATGGTATTAAATGCTTTTTTAAATAAGAAAGAGATTACAATTGGTTATAAAGGAGATATAGAATTTTACGGCTATAGGAAAAAAAACGATCCTAAAATAGTTGTTACCAATGAAACCCTTATGGACCCCTGGTGGCAAAAAACAGATATGTTTAAGGATGAAAACAACAAGAAAGGCTACGAAATTTTTCTTGATAAGCGAAATGAAGCTGCTCACAAGTATTTCCCCGTTCCCAGGAGATGGGCTGAAGAAGGGTTTAAATTTGTCATGGCTAATTTTGAAGATTTCCTGGACCAGGTAAAAGATGATCCTGTGGTGAACTGTGGTACTTGTGCTTTGCGTCGGTCGGAACATCTTTCTCAACCCCATTTTTTACAGCCCATTCGTATGAACTGTTGCACCTATGCTTTGCCTTGGTCGGAACTTTGCAAACTATGTAAAGTAGATTGCTTTTTAACACCCAATTTAAGAAGGGATGAATAATGTTGACCCGTTATTTGCTAGCAGCTGAGGCTGATAAAATTCAGGATCTTATCTTTCGTTCTTCACGTTTGCGAGAGGTTGTCGGTGGCAGCCAGCTGCTCACTCGCTTCTGTGAAGAGGTTCCTGCTGCTTTAATTCGGCATTATAGAGGTAATTTCGAAAAAGATGCTATCATTTATGATGGGGGCAGCTTTAGAGTTCTCTTTAACCAAGAGAAAACGGCGAGAGAATTTGGTGAACATCTAAGTGAGATTTACCGTATTGCTACCGGCGGCTCGTTAACCGTAGCCGAACCAGTAGCGATTCCCGAACCACTCGATGAAAATTTTACCGAAGCCAGCGAACAAGCTGAATTTAATCTCCGTCAAGCCAAGCGCAAAAATAAAGGCTGGTGGGCCCAGGAACATTTGCCCTACATGGCAATATGTACATCGTGTGGTATTGGATTAGCTAAAACTTTATATCGGGATGTGAAAAACGAATATCTGTGCCAATCCTGTTTACATAAAAATGCAGAGTCCAGCCAAGGAAATTTAAATTTTCTTGAAAAGTTTTACAAAATAGTTTTAGAAGAAGAAAATATGCCTTTAGATAAATATTCTTGGCCAGGGTTAACTGAATTTAATAACCGAAGCGAAAAGGATCCCACGGAAGATGTGGCGGATTACGACTTGAATCGCTATGTGGCTTACCTGGTAGCCGATGGCAATGATATGGGTGAAGTGTTTGGTAAATGCCAGAAACGGGAAACTATGAAGAAGCTATCAAAAAAATTAGATCTGGCAATCTGCCGAGCATTAGCCAAGCCAACAAAGGCAATCATGAAAAATAACCAACTGAACAATCGCCCCAATTTTATCCCGGTGTTGCCTTTAATTTTAGGCGGCGACGAGTTGTTTGCCCTTATCCCCGCACCGTGGGCATTAGATTTTGCCATTAGTTTTTGTAATGCTTATGAACAAGAAATGATTAAAGTATATGAAGAGACTGAACTTTCTGCACATGTTCCCAAGCCTACCATATCCGCTACTGTGGTAATATGCAAGAACAAACATCCTTACACCCTGGCTTATGAGGTAGCTGAAGCTACCTTGAAAAAAGCCAAGCAGCTTTACCGTAAAATAGCGCTGGACAGGAAAGAATATCATTCCATTGTTAATTTCGAGGTGGTAGCCGGGGGGCAACTTACTTCAATACCTTCAAATCACCAATTTCAGCCAACTTTAAAGCCATACCTGGTAAAGGGAAATGATATTGACGGATCGGTCTTGCCGCTGCAGAGGCTAATTGATCAACGATGGAGCTTGCGGCATATACCTTCCAAACGGTTACATGAGCTGCAAAGCCTTTACGACTTGGCCAAAAACAACTTACCTTCCTCTCGACAATTAGATCAGATGGCACCCTGGCGGAAACGTTTGGACCGGTTGTTAGAGAGAATTGACTTGCGAAGCGAAAAACAGAAAATAGCAGTTGAGAAAGCTTTGAGCGAACTGGGCGGCATAAGTGGCTGGTGCGAAGTAAGGCGCCCTCATGAAAGCATATGGTCCGGTCATGGTTTTCCGGACTTGTTGGATGCCTGGGACTTCGCCCTAAGTTTAGATAAACCCGCACATGATTATGAGGAGGAATAAATTATGCTCAGGCTAACCTTTAAAATTAAACTGGCTTCCAACTATCATATCAGCGCAGGTTACGGTAAAGGCTTCGGGCTGGATTCAGCTTTGCTGACTGAAGCAGACCGGGATGGCACTCTGGTGGTGCGGGGAAGCACTCTGGCCGGGTTACTGCGTGATGCTGCCTGGCACCTGCTTGATCTTCCTCCTTTAGCCATGCACTCTAAAGAGGAAGTTTTGGAAAGAATTTTTGGCTCGTCCGCGCAGACTAAACGATGGTCTATATCTTCAGCTTACCCGATGAAAATGAGACTGGAAGAGAAAAAGGTGATACAGCGGGTACGTATTGATCCCAGAACGCGGCGGGCCGAAAACCATAAATTATTCACCCAGGAAGAGGGTAAAGCGGGGCAGCTGTTTAGGTTCGATGTAACTTGTCGCCAAAATGATGCGCCGGTAATAGATGAAGCTGCATTTATTGTAGCGGCAGCACGCTATAACCGCCAGTTTGGACGTTCCCGCCGGAGAGGTCTGGGTGAGTGCACAATTCATTTAGACAACACCAGTGGAATTAATGATTCTGATAAACCAAAAGACCAATCATGGGAAGATTATCTGCTAGAACATTTTAACCAGGCCTGGTTACATAACAATTTACAAGAGCCTGCCCAGCCTGGCATAAAAACAGATATAGATACTGTTTGCCCACCAAGCGGAACAAGGGTGCAGATAAGGCTAATTATCCGCCTGGATGAGCCTTTGTTAATTGCTCGACGCGCTTTAGCCGGTAATTGGTTTGATACACGCCCGTTTATTCCCGGTAGTACAATACGGGGCGCATTGGCAGAGCTGGCTGCTGTACAAAATGATCTAACCGAAAAGGAAACCTATCACAATTTTGTGGCGTTATTCTTACGCGGAGGTGTTATTTTTCCAGTTTTATATCCAGCTTACTGGCTTCAGAGTAACATTTACCCAACCATTCCCCCCTGCATGGGCCTAACTACATGTAATATAGTACCTTTTAAAGAAAATCGGGGACACGGAGTCTTTAATGCCTGGGAATCTACAAAATGTAATAAGTGTAAAAATGAAAGACTTGAGACAATTGACGAGTTTTTTATCTTAAAAAAAGTAGATGAGTTTTCACATACCTATCTACCAAAGCAATCTTCAGAAATGCATGTCCGTATTGATCAAGAAAGCCAACGCGCATCTAAAGGCGACCTTTACGGTTACAATGTATTAAACGCCGGGCAGTATTTCTTAGGTGAATTATATTGCGCTGACGAAACTTCCTGGCAGCAACTACAAAAGATGACCGGAATTTCAGAAAATAATACGCTGACCTTACGTTTGGGAAAAGCCAGACAGCGTGGTTACGGTAAGGTAACCGCCCGGTTTGAACGTCTGGAGGACATGCCTCACGCTTTTGTCCAAGTACCTCTTCATGATCGTATTTCAAACTTTAAGCCAAGCTTAAAGGAACCCATCACTCTTACCCTGCTGACTGACACCATAATTACCAATCCATGGGGACAGCAGGTTAGCGGATTAACAGAAGATTGGCTTGAGCCAGTCTTGGGATTAGGAGCTCTAGAAATAACATATGCTCACGCACGCACGCGAGTAGTCGATGGTTTTAACGCCACCCTAGGGCTACCGCGCTGGCGAGACACGGCGCTTACAGCAGGGTCAATGGTTCAATTTAGCTTAAAAGATTCACCACTGGGTAATTGGCAAAACAGAATGCAGATTTTGGAAAGGGAGGGTATCGGTCTGCGCCGAAATGAAGGGTTTGGACAAATCGCCTTTAACCACCCAGCATATGATATGTGCCAAAACATTACCAATGGTGCAATTGAAATAGATAAGCATTTACCGCCACAAAGTTTTGATACCTCAACCAAGTTCAGCTATTATAAACTTTGGGAAGAACGCCTAGATGAACAGTTGTCTGTTTTAAAATCAATTAAAAAAAGAGAAAAGGTGAAATTCAACAGTTATTTTGGAATCCTGGCTAGATGGTTATACCTGTCTACTAACACCCCAGTTGAAGAACTAATAAAACAGTTTAACCTGAAGCAGAATCAATTTATTTTAGGCCAAACCCAACAGGCCTTGATTGATGCTATTGGAGCTCAAGAGTATGGTAAACGAAGCAAGGATAACTTTTACACAACAGAAGCTTGTAAGGAAGGTATCGAACAAATCCACAAAGCCTTAGAATCTCTGTCAGAGCTAGATCGCTCATTGCATAAACGTGGCATTGAACAGATAGCTAACTGGATTGGCGGGCTAACTCGTGAAAAGGAGGAAAACAGTTAGTGGAATACAAGGTAATTACCGGAACCCTAGAAGCTAAAACTGCGGTCCACATAGGAACCGGCGCGAGCAATGAATTAACCGACGCCTTAATTCGTCGCGATAACGAAGGACAACCTTTTATTCCGGGCACGGCTATTGCCGGGGCTTTACGGGCGCTGCTTACCAGACTGGCTCCCCGCCTGGGTAAAACCCCTTGCAATGTACTCAATGTCAATAAAGAACAACAGAGTAAACCCTGCAACTGTGCAGTATGCAATTTATTTGGCGATATTAATCCTTCCGATGAAAATGACAGCACCTCAGAGGCATCACGATTATTAGTTTTTAATGCTCACCAACAAGATGAAGGCCTATCTTACCATCCAATAATTCGCGATAGCGTAGGAATTGATCGGTCTACCGGCACAGCAGCAAGAGCCGATGGCATAAAATTTGACCTAGAGGTTATTCCTGCAGGAACAACGTTTAAGCTACGGATAGAGCTGCGTGATATCGATAACGCCGGTGAGCAGTTGCTGGCCGCAGGCCTATCCGAATGGACAGAAGGACGCCTAAAATTGGGGGGGCGAGTGGCTCGCGGACTGGGTTCTTTTAAATTAACCGGCTTGCAATATAAAACCATGCCCCTAGACAACGCTGAACAACTTATGTCCTTTCTACGTGAGGACAAGCCTTGGAAGAATGCAAATACGTCTGATGGCTGGTTTAATGAACATCTTGAAAAGATTAAGCCTGTGAAAATTTCTACCGATATGCCGGAGACCATTTCACGAGGCTGGTTTTCATTGCAAGGCATTCTCCAGGCTGAAGGACCGCTTTTAACCAATGATATTCTCTCTGTAGGTACAAGTGGCTTCGATCATGCACCAGCATTAAGCCAGTTACATAATTGGCTAAATCCTGTATTAACCGGGGCTAGTCTCCGTGGTGTATTTCGCTCCCATGCGGAGCGACTTGCACGAACTCTTACCACCTTACAGGCCAAAGACAAGGGTGATTTTTTAAGTCGTTGCCCAGCATGTGATCCCAATGTTCGTGAGCAAGATAAAACCAGTAAACTACCCCTGGAAAGCTGTGATAGTCTAATTAAGAAATACAACGCCCAAGCCAATAATAAACCTGAAAAACAGATAGACGAACCTGAAAATATCACAGATTCGCTATGTTTAGCCTGTCGTCTATTTGGTAGTACTAGATTAGGCAGCAGATTAATAATTGAGGATGCCCCTTACCACCAATCAACTAATAGCCAAAGTAAACCAGAATACAAAATGCTAGATTTTCTAGCTATCGATCGGTTCACCGGGGGTGGGGTAGATGGCGCCAAGTTTGATGCGCTGGCCTTGTGGAAGCCAGCCTTTCGTTTAAATTTGTATTTAGAAAACCCAGAACCATGGGAACTGGGCTGGCTCTGGCTGGTAATAAGAGATTTAGCCGCGGGCTGGCTAACAGTTGGCTTCGGAAGCGCCAAAGGCTTGGGTAAGGTTGGCTTAACCAATTGGAAAGCCACCTTCGGCTACCTTCACCCGGAAGATGCTCCACTGGGTTTAATAGAACTGAATTTACAGACTCAAAAATGCGGTATTTATACTACTAAAACAATCACGCTCAATACTGACAAAAAGTTTGATATGATCCAAAAATGGGTTAATTGCTTTATCGATGAAGTAATTAATTTTCAACGTTTAGATTCAATCATACTTACGGAAGACAGTTATTTTGATGATATTAAAGATATTTACAGCGATAAAGGAGGTGCGCCATGAATGCCTGGCCACAAATTAATTTTCAAAAGCTAGTTGAAAATGTATTAAACTCACAGGTTGATGAAAACGGGTTAACCATCCTTGGTGGAAGTTGTGCGGAACAAAAATTGATGTGCTTCCTTCAACGATGGGAACCAAAATTTCCCTTTCGGGTGTGGGAATACGCTAGTGAAATTTTTTTCGAAAAAGAAGAAGCCCCACCAACAAATATCAATGTTGCTTTGCTTGAACGAGGACGCTTATTTGGCAAGGATGGTGACCTGACTTTGCGACGTAATGGCTCTCGTTTTAACTGGTCCTTTATAGGCCCAACAGGTATTCAGGCACCAAAGGGAGATTACGATACCAAAAATTACTGGAGCAAAGATAACAAATATAAAAAGGAAGCATTCCATCAGTATCAAGAACAAACGCTTTTATGGGGAAAATGGGATGGCAAACGCCGGAGCGAGTCCCGGGTTGCCGCCGCTAAACTTAATTACCCAATAATCGGGGAACGTATTCAGCTTGATTATAAGATATTTAGCCACGCCGGACAGGTAAGTTTTGTCTGGTATACCGGATTGAGCGAATGGAAGGTGACTGTTCATGGCTAAAGGCAAAATCAAACGTTTGTATTTGAATAAAGGTTATGGTTTTATTAAGCCAACAACTGGCGGGGAAGACGTGTTTTTCCATAAAACAAGTGTGCAACAAATTCAGTTTGAAGAACTTCAAGAAGGAACAATTGTTGAATACAGAGAAGAAGATAGCCCAAAAGGACGAAGAGCAATTGATGTAAGAGTCCCTAACCGCGCTACCTCTAAATACCACTTCATAAACCCTTACAACTTTGTTAGCTATCTAAAAAAACGCCCCACAGACTGTGTTCTAGGTGATTGCCCACCACCGCCCCACGACCGCTATCTAGGCTTAACCGGGAAAATTATCTGTAATGTAAAAGCAAAAACCCTTCTTTTTGTCTCAGACTCGCATGCAGTTGAAATAAAAAATGACCACGCGAGTTATCGTTTCTTTCAGTACGATGGTCAACCGGCGCTGCCAGCCAGCAGTCTACGCGGCATGATCCGTTCTGTATTCGAGGCAGTGACAAATTCTTGTTACGCAGCATTTCAAAAAGACGATTACCCTCTAGAATATCGTTCGGCTCGCGCGCCAGACAAGCTGATACCGGCCCGTGTAGTAGAGCTTGGAGATAAAGAAGGGGAAATGCTTCGTCCAATCGCCATGCCCCGGGTAAGATATACTTATTGTCGCCAGGATTATCTGCCCGATCATCTATCCTATTGTGAAGATTATAATAAGCTTTGCCCTGCTTGCCGGGTTTTTGGCTGGGTGCATAAAAACGGGGAAAGCGATTTGCAAAAACCTGTAGCCTATGCTGGGCGATTGCGTTTTTCACATGGTACAATTAAAGAATCGCGAGGAACCGAAAATGATCTAACACTCGCTATATTATCCACCCCTAAACCAACTGCGACCGAGTTCTATTTGCTTAACTCATCAGGTAAACCCGATCCACAAATAGATTATAATAATAAGGATGCACGATTGCGGGGGCGCAAGTTTTATCACCATCAAGAACAAGCCAAAGAATATACCACCTCAAAAAAAAGTGATCAAAACCGCACGGTACGGGACGCGCTTAAGCCGGGAGCTACGTTTACGTTTGAGATAGACTTTGAAAACTTAAGCCGATTAGAATTGGGTGCGCTAATTTTTGCCTTGGAATTAGAAGACGAAATGTTTCACCGTTTGGGTTACGCCAAACCGTTGGGCTTTGGTTCAGTTAAGATATCTGTAGAAGAAATAAAAACCATTGATTGGGAAAAGCGTTTGAAATCTATTGCCCCAAACGCCGGTTGGAAAATTAATAGAAAAGAAACAGCATCTGAATTAAAACAAGAATTTCTAAACAAAATGCGTAACCTCTATGGTGAAGTACAATTTAACAAGCTGCTGGCTGAATTAAGAATATTACTAGGAAAACAAGATTTGCCAATTCATTACCCGCGCCCTACTAGCCAATTAGACCCTGATACACATCCTTCATACGAATGGTTTGTTGGTAACAAAAAACGTAAATTCAGATATAGATTACCAAATCCAGTAGCTCTACAGCTACCAACCGAAATTGGAAAAGGTCTACCGTTAATTGACAAAGATGGTAATGAAGGAACATAACGGGTTAGTTTGTCAAAATACACTTGCTTAACGTTATGTCATATTGCTAATTGGGTGAATATTTTAGTAGTTTGCTCCTAAGGGGTGACTCGATGCAGTTAACGTTAACTTTTGATGCGCCTTCGCCGGTAGAGCTGCCGGTGCATTACAGCCATCTTGTCCAGGGGATGATCTACCATGGGATGGAGAACCCGCTTCTTAGAAGCTATCTGCACGAGCACGGTTTTCAGCTGGAGAAACGTCGGTTTAAGCTCTTTACCTTTTCACGGCTGATGGGGCAAGAGGTGCATTTCAACCAGGCCCAAAAGAGGCTAACTCTGACCCCGCCCCTGCAGCTGGTTGTCTGCTCGCCGATCCCCTTTATCCTGCAAGAGCTGGGCACCGGCTTTCTGCGGCAGGGCCGGGTCCGTATCGGGCCGGCGCGGCTTACCGTGAAAGAGATGACTACGGCACAGCCCCGGGTCGAGACAGATCGTATCGGCATACGCATGCTTTCGCCGATGGCTGTCTATAGCACCTTGCCGACCGCCGATGGGCGTAAATACACCTACTATTTCTCCCCATTCGAACCGAAGTTCAGTAAACTTACCGGCGACAACCTGCTTAAGAAGCATCTTTTAATCCATGGCGGCCCCCCGCTTTCAGAAGTCTTTTCGATAAGGCCGCTTCAGGTAACCGAACAAGATCATAAGATAACCCGCTATAAGAATTTTATCGTCAAGGGCTGGATGGGCACCTATGAGCTCTTAGGCGACCCAGCTTTACTGCAGATCGCCCTTACCGCCGGGCTCGGGGCAAAAAATTCCCAGGGGTACGGGTGCTGT
>JAKOQC010000088.1 GCA_029778565.1 bacterium | reverse complement strand
GCGTTAATCTCGGCTTGTTCGTCGGGGGTAAGGTCCTTAAATGCATCGACGTAACTATTCATGCTGCCACCCCCTAACCGCAATGGCGGCCTGAAGTTGTTCCGATGGGGTGCCGCTGGTAAAAAGGTCAGCTAAATACTCAACCCGCGCCTTGTTGGCTAACGCCCAGATCACCTCCGGCTTGTCAAGATCCTCTTCATGGGTTATGAGAATCTGATGAATTTGTCTTTCGGCGTCAAAGCACTCCAGCCGGGCTGCCTTTACCGTCTCTACCAGCTTGGCGTCTAGCTCCTTGGCCTGCTCTCGCTCCTTTCGGGCTTGCAGAGCGGCCTTTCGTTCCTGCGGGGTCAAATTTCGAGTAAGCCCATATTCCGCGGCTAATTGGCGGATGGCTTCGCGGGTGTCAAGGTTGTGGACCTTAGCGTAAAAATCGAGAAAATCACCCCCCGTGCCGCAGCCAAAGCAGTGGAAACGCTGCTTTATGGTGTCGATAACAAAGCTGGGGGTCCTCTCCTGGTGGAAGGGACACCACGCCCATAGGCGGTGCCCACGCCTGATTAGCTTGACTCCTGGGAATTCGCGGGCAAACAAATCCTCAATGGAAGTATGGGTCTTAATTTCATCGACCAAGGAATAGCCTACTCTTGCGGCATTACTCACTTCGCATCACCAAGTCTTTCTACCTCCCATCGTGCCCGCTCGCAGCGGTTAATTGACCGTTTTCCAACATGGCTTCCAAGCTCGCTAGAGGTACAACAAGTCGCCTCTGGCCGATTCGGACAGTCGGCAGTTCGCCGGTCTTGGCCATTTGATAGGCTAGTCCACGGGAAATACCAAGCATCTGCCCAGCCTGTTCAACAGACACCGCAAGTTTCTGTTCAGACTGTTGCTTTGCCAAATTATCACTCCTTTCTCTTGATTACAAATCCTTCGTCATGTAATATAATGTATTAAGGTTACTCTGTCAAAATTATATCTCGTAACATTTTAGTTGGAACTCTTGTTATTACTTGGTTTATTAAGTTTGAAAATATAAGTAAAAAGGATGATTTTAGAGTGGATGATGTAACAAGCAATCCCAAAAGCTTAATCATATCGGACTTACAGGGCAATCCTTTTAGATGGGTTAGGGGTTCATATACCGTAAAATATGTACTCCCATCGCATATTGGGCGCCGTTTTTTGGTTCCCCAAAAGAATATAGAAATATATGAGCCTGACTTCTCGTCTGCTATTGAGGACCTTCTTAATATGCCTTTAGAGAATGAAAAAGAGTTTATTAAATCTCTCCGAAGGTTTTATAAAAAACATGGTCCCCTTGGGGCATATCTTTTTGAAATGGAGAAAGGCATACAAGAATTTTTGTATCAAGCCGCCGGAAAAAGGGAACCACTGGATAAGACTATTGCTACTAAGCAGTGGTTAAGTTTTGCTGGGGTTTCGCAAATCTATCAAAGCATTGATGATTTTGAATGGTGGTACAGCTATAGGGAGAACATCAGTTATGCACGTTTACTAATTAGACAATTTAGAGGGACGGTGCAGGAATTAGTTGTAAACAGAAGCATTGAGAAAGTGGAATATAGATTCGTGTTTGCAGGCAAGGAGCATAAAGTAGTTGTGAATAATAGTAGCCATTCTACACTTCTAAAGACTACTATTCAATTGATAAACGGGCAGTTGGTTTGTCCGGTACAATCGCTTTTGGAAGGGATTTATGCTTATCTAATCTTGCAGTGGCATGAAGGTAAAGAATTGAAAGCCTGTAGAGGGGTTCAGCATCCTGAGCTGCGTTGTACGTCTTGTCCCTATGGGAAGTTATATTTCTGGAACATTGATATAAGGCAAGAATGGGGAGACAAGGAATGTATCAAATATGCAAAAGTTAGGGTAGGTATTTCACGACAACGTAAAAAGGCAATAGAGCTATTCAAGCAGGGTAATTCAATTGATGAAGTATTTGAGATTCTTAACAAGGGTAAATATAAGGTTTCAAGGGAGGAAATTGAAAACTGGCATAAAAAGCTAGCCAAAAATAAGACTACGCGAAAACCCAAGCAAGCCAAAGCATCGAAATAATAGACATATACCGAACACTGGTTTTCGGCAAACGCAAAAAGAGGTCATCCACATGGATAGCCTCTCTTTTTTACGTTTACCTCTTATACAAGAATTACAACTTTTACAAGAAATAAGCCCTGGGCCTTCATTTGTTGTAAATCTTGTAATTGTTGTAAAGGATATAACTTGAAAATTGTTTTTCCTCTGCCTGGACCACCTCTCGCTGACCAGAAAAAATAATTCTAATTTACTGCCAGTCATCTTTCAAATCGCCCGCCGTTTCGGGGTAGCGGGTAAAAGATTTACTGCCATTTTTACTGCCATTTACTCTAAAAACGCTATTAACACATAATATCATGTAATTGATAAAAACCCCGATTATACGCGGGTTATAGGTAAATTTATTATCACTCAAAATACATAAAAAACCCTACTTGGCAGACTCAAAATCGTGTGCCGTGAGGCGTGTGGGTTCGAGTCCCACCTCTGGCACCATCGAACATATAGGGCTTCATAGCCCTTTAATTTTTTTCTGTTTATGTAGCCGGGAACTTTTGACTGTCAATTTGACAGCCAATTAAAAATCTATCCCTCCAAGGTAATTATCAAAAGAATAATCCGTGTCCTAATGTTTAAAGAAT
>JAKOQC010000010.1 GCA_029778565.1 bacterium | reverse complement strand
CCCAGAGGTGATGTCGGTGAAGCTAACGCCTATACCACGTCTCAGGTAATTATCTGGGAACGCGCCAATGCTCTTTATGGAGAAGACTTTGTTCCTTTTGATGCTTCCTGGTATGCTCAATATGATTGGAAGTGGAGTTTTGCCCCCGCTAAATTAGTTCTTCCGGTGAGTGAAATTCCTAATCTCGAGCCTTCTACGCAGCTTTATAATGCAGTAGAGAAAGCTCTATCTGAATGTCGTGACCCGCAAGAAGACAATAGGGTAATACATTTTGCTGACCAAATCGCTGACGCTACATTCGGCGCTCCTGGTGGTGGTGGAGCTGCAGGAGGTGGAGGTGGAGGTGCTATAACTTATACTCTCACTATCAACTATGTTTATTCAGGCGGTGGTCAAGCGGCACCTTCTCATGCTGCTAATTTAGCTGAAGGAGCTGCTTACAATGTGACCTCACCTACTGTTTCCGGTTATACTCCTGACCAAGCAGTCGTTTCTGGTACTATGCCAGCCAGCAATGTGACAGTAACTGTGATTTATTCTGAAAACCCAACTTACTCTGTTACCTACGATGCCAATGGAGGAAGTGGTGCTCCCACTGATCCTAACTCTCCTTATTATGCCGGAAACACAGTAACAGTGGCTTCAGGAGTTCCAACTAAAACTGGCTATACCTTTGCTGGTTGGTCATATGGTGGAAATACTTATTATGCCGGACATACCTTCACCATGCCAGGAAGCGATGTTACCCTGGTGGCCCAGTGGACTCAAAACACCTACAAGGTCTACTACGATGCTAACGAAGGAATTAATCCTCCCACTGATAGCAACTCTTATTATGCCGGAAACACAGTAACAGTGGCTTCAGGAGTTCCAACTAAAACTGGCTATACCTTTGCTGGTTGGTCATATGGTGGAAATACTTATTATGCCGGACATACCTTCACCATGCCAGGAAGCGATGTTACCCTGGTGGCCCAGTGGACTCAAAACCCATGTTGTGTTTTGTCGTATGATTCAGCTGCACAAAAGGCTAGATGGGATAAAAAACATGAAAAACATGGCAGTAACCAATATGAAGTAGAAGTTAAGTTTAAATTGACTACGTCTAAAGACTGTAGAAGTAGTATCACAGTGACTGCCTATGTCCGAAAAGAAGGTTCTACAAGTAATTATGATTCACAGAGCTTTACAGTCACACCAAATCCAGGAAAGAATTATGTAGGGTATACAAATTGGCACAATACTGGTATTTTTACTTCTTCCCCAAGTAATAATAATTGGGAAGTTAGATTTGTGGCAGTAAGAGACGGTTGTGATCCTGTTGATTCTGGATGGATTGGTTTTAGCGCAACTACTAATTAGTATTTAACTCACCTATTAAGTGATTGTTCTAAACGACACCTCCTGGCAAACTAAACATGACTAGGAGGTGTCGTTTTTATGAGGAATTTGATTAATGAATACATGTTAATGGCAAACCACATCTTTTTGGTAGGAAGCCAAAGCTGTGCCGTTAGTAGTGAGTCATGAATTGTGAGTCAAACAAAATTGCAGGAAAAGCGCGGTTTGCTTAGTTGCTAAAGAAAACTTAAAGTTGTTCGCAACCATTATCAAGGCGATATTTTTATTATAAAAGACTATCAACGTGGTGATAGTATTGATGACTTCTTTTTTGGTTTCTCAAGATAAAATCCATCCTTCAAAGAGAGCGCCGATTATCTCTCGAGAGTTAGGTTGTGGGGCTAGCTGTAATCGATGGTTATCTTATATGAGCTCTTCAACCACCATTTCTACCGCTTTGAGTGGCCTTTGTCATTTGCTTTTAATAATATGGATTCCTGATAGAGACATTCAGGAATGACAACCCTCTTTCGTCATGCCCGAAATCTTTTATCGGGAATCTAAGTTTTTGCTTTTTCTTTTTGCCCTTTCATTTGGGAACCATAGGAACGTTTCCTCCCATTGTTTGGATTCCTGATAGAAGCATTTAGGAATGACAAACACGGAGATCTTTTCTCCGTGTTGTATTTGCTCTCTTTGTTTTGTCTTCCGGGGGTTATAAGGGGGTCTTTTTCCCCTTATAGTCTGCTATAATATTGTAAAGATTTTCATTTCTTCTATCGTGGAGGGGAATGGGTTTGGTAGAGCATACTTTTAGCGGGAGTGAGATAAAAACCCTCGAGAGTATCACTGATAATGCCATAAAATTATCTGGTGCTCAAACTGGGTCTTTAGTACTGGCAGATGATGATGGGGGTTTATTTGTTGCCGCCGGTCGGGGACTTCTCGATAAGTACATCGGAGCTCAAAT
>JAKOQC010000087.1 GCA_029778565.1 bacterium | reverse complement strand
GTCTATCTGTTGTTTCAATGTCGCTGTTTCGTCTGTGGTGAATCTTGTTGTGTATCCGTCTATGCTCTTCTTCAGACCGTCAAGCTCCTTTATTACTGATTGCTCTAACTCTCCCCGGTACTGTTTTATCAACAAATCCATGTATTGACTCTTTGCTGTTTCGTAGAGCCGTTTAGCTATCTCTTCATTGCCCGCCTTTACTGCTATGCTAATTGCATTTATCGTTGTTCTCAATTCTTTTAGCACGTCCGTTGTGGTGGTGCTCATTCCTTCCATCTGCTTGTGTAATTCTGTGCGTGCATCTCTATATGCTTGTGCACTTTTCGAGGCAGCTAGTGCACCAGTTTTATCACCTGCGATTGCGAGGTAAGTTGCTGATTCATCGTAAAGGTTGGCAAGTTGGGTAAGTATATCGGTAACAATTTTACCATACGCTCGCTTATCGGCTGACGACTTGGCTTTATCATATTCAGCCTTAAATGCTTTGTATTGCTTTTCAAGATTCGCAAGTTCCTTTTCCTTAGTTGCTTTGGTGGCGGACACATCAGCTTTAACAAGGTCTGTCGTTAGTTTAGTGATTTGTTGGTCAATTCGATTTATAAGTGTTTGATTCTCGTTAGACAACGTCTCTAACTGTTTTATATTTGCTTTGTATGGCTCATATTCTGACAATTTACTTTCCAACTGCCTACGCTGCTGTGCGAGTATAGATATAAGGTATTCTAATGTGTTAACTATATCCATGCCAAGCAAGCTTTCTGGCACATAAATTATATCGCCAAATTGTTTTTTTGTTTCAGCAATAAAGCTTTGAGCTTCAGATGTAGTCTTTGATAAATTGGCTGGTGGTGTTTTTGTTTGAGATGTAGGTGCTAACTTAGCTAGCCCCCCATGTGGGCTTGTTAGATTATACGACGATAGGTCTATTGTGAAAGTTTGGCCTGTGAGACTCTTATAAAATTCTTGTGCCTTACTTATAGCTTTATTGATTTCGCCTATTCTCTTCTTATTATCGTCGTACATTACAGCCATTTTCTTCTGGGCTTCTATCTGTTGTAGTTGTATGCTCAAACGTTCCTTGTCGACTTTCAGAATCTCGATGAGATTATTGGCTATTGACTTAACAATATTCTTCTGTATAGCATAACCATCTGACGTGCGAGTAACAACTGCAGCCAATTCTGGGTATGTTTCAAGTATACTGTCGATTTCCTTTTTTATTGCTTCAGTGTCGCCAAGTCCAGTCCTCTGTGCATAATTGTAGTCCGTGACGAGTTGAATAAGCCTTTTTAGTGCAGACATTTGGTCGTTTACAGTTTTTACGGTGTTTCGTGCGTTCGTGTTGACTTGTTGGAAGCCTGATATAACGTTTTCGATACTCGTTGTTTGTGCTGAGCCACCTACTTCCTTCAATGCATCACCGGTTTTGCTAATTGCT
>JAKOQC010000086.1 GCA_029778565.1 bacterium | reverse complement strand
ACGCTATCTCGATAACCCGAATAAGTTCAAATTCGAAACTTACAATGTAAACGGTAATGCTGAAGAAGTTAAGAAAGCAATCGAAAAGAATGGATTAGTTAAAGTTGAATTCTACAATGAGGATTTAACACCAAGTAACCCAATTGTTCTTTCAAGTGGTACCTATACAGGTCCAACTTGGCAAACAACCACAAATCCTACGTGGACTTTGGGTGACCTTACTTATACTACAAACACTTTAAGTACGCCAATCAACGCAATGTATTCTTCAACAAGTGATACATCTTTAAGTTTTGGATCATTAAGTACAACAAACACAACTTATTCAGTTAACGCTAGTAGAGGGATTGTTGGGGCATCCGCATCTGCAACTCCAACACCAAAACTTAGAAGTAAAAGTGTAGAAACAGGTAGAGTTGAACAAGGTTCTCACTCTTCTCAAAGTTTCCAAACTGTAAGTAAAAAGTTCCACTACTTCACAACTAACGTTGTTGAATATCAAATCAAACCTGTATCACAAATGTATGTAGACGCTAAAGACCTTAAGAAGGTTGGTCAGTACTGTACCAAATGTGGTAGAAAAGGTAAACCAGCGGATAACTTCTGTTCGGGCTGTGGAAACAGATTCTAATTAAATAAAAAAAGGTTAATCATCAAAGGGACTTCGGTTGATAATCAAGCTTGTACATCAGCTATTTGGGCCAAGAAATACTAACGGATTAAATCCTAACTTTGGTGCTTTTTGGGATTATGGTTATGTAGATAGTACAACAGGTCAATTAGCAAAATTCACTGAATCTATGAACGGTATTAGCTTTAAGAGTTGTGTAAATATTCCTGGTGTATATCCTTATGGATGTGATTGGGGTTATTGTTCCCACCAACCTCCAACACCATGTACTAATCCTTCTTACACTGTAGAATGTTCAACTAAATGGGGTAATATCAATACTTCCCAAACTAACAGACAAGGACAAGGTGGACAAGTTATTTGTGAATTCTTAGGTTACACTAAAGATACTGTACCAGCTTTAAAATAATAAAATATTATATAATAAAAAAAAGGGGGACTTAGGTCCCCCTTTTTTAATATACAAATTCAATCAAACCTGTATCGTAAGTAGAAGTATTCAAACCACTAGACGCTTCGATATGGTCGTCATAATAATTAGAATCACTAACCTTAACCTTTAAGTATGAAACCTCGTTACCATCGATATAAACTCTCATTTCGTAGTAATATGAAAGTTGTCCTCTCACACCAAAAGAAACTTTTTGACCCTTCTCAAGTCCAAGGTACTCATATCTCCAAACTTGTGGGATATTAAACCTATCAATCGTAGGT
>JAKOQC010000085.1 GCA_029778565.1 bacterium | reverse complement strand
TATCCAATTGGTGCCTTGCTGGGCTTCTGTCTCACTCGTGTAAAAGGTAACGGTATGCTGTGTAGCATCCATACTACCTAAAACTTCTGGGATTAACTGCGTTAAATCAAAACTCTCATATCCTATCGCGCCATTGTAATCACATAAATGTAAATCCGCTGGCTCTACAGCCTCTGGTGTCGGATGAACTTGTAGGGTTAACTCTACATAGTTTGAACATCCTGTTGTGGTATAAAATACTTTTACATAAATGGTTTGTGTCCATGGATCTATGTTTACATATGGGCTTGTCAAAGGGTTAGCTCCTAAAAGAGCATCTGTTGGGGTTTCGTGATAGGTTACCGTAACTCCTGGCGGTAAACTTCCTCCTGCTATTTCATTGGTAGCATCTTCTAAATTAAAGATGCCAAATCCATCGTTATTTGGATCACAATATTCTAATGGCTGTGGTGTTACTGCTGTTGGTCCTTGTGTAACTCGTAACAATTGTGTCGTGATGCTGAAGCAACCCGTATTGGTGTCTTCTACTCTCACATAAATCGTTTCGTTATCATTACCTGTATAAGTGAGCGGTGTACCAATGGCATTTGTTGGTGTTTGTGCATCAACTAAAGTGTTGTAGAAAGTAACATTCATACCACTTAATCCGCCTGTAATTACGTCTTGATTGGTTGTCAAATCAAATTCTGCTGTAGTGACTGCTCCGTTACTACATTCAAATATTGGCAACGGTAAATTGGCTTGTGGCAATGGGTTGACAACCAAATTAAATGAACCTACTGAGTTACATCCTGTACCATTATCACTTATATTAATCCATACTTCTTGAGGATTACTTATATTGGTGTAATTATTTGTTAAAGCACTAACTTGATTTTCTGCATCGGTTTGTGTCAGATAATAGGTTACAGTAACTCCTGTTTGACCGTTTGCTATCTCAGCATCTTTGGTATTTAATACAAATACTTCTTCTTGGTCTCCAGGATTATTGTAATCACACAACTCATAATCTGTAATAACTGGATTTGGAAGTGGTCTTGGGTGAACTATCAATTGCAATGTAGTGGTTGAATAACACGTTGTTGATCCTGTATAATAGGCTCTTACATACAGTGTTTGTGTACCTGGATTGATGTTGCAATATGGACTACTCTTAGGATTACTTCCTGTTTGTGCATCGGTCAATGTTTCATGATATGTGATGACTACGGTATTATCTAAAGTGATTTCTGAATTTTTACTAGGAAGATTGAACAAACACGAGAAACCATCGTTGTTGTCATCACAAACTTCATAAGCTGTTGGTGTATTGATTACTGGAGCATCGTTTACTGTTACAGTAGCTGTTCCTGTTTGTGCTTGTGAGCACGCTGGCGTGCTACTGCTTTGTACATTGGTAAGGCTATAAGCAAAAGTACCTGGTGCTGATGTAGGAACATTGATAACATAACTGTTCCCTGTTGATGTTACTGTAGGTTGTGCTATACTATTGAGTGTATAACTAAATGTATATGGTGATGTTCCGCCTGAACCTGTTAAAACTACTTGTGCCAAATCGCCTACACAAACTGCTTGGGTTCCTATTATGGTAGCGGTTGGTAATTCTAATACGGTTACGGTTGCTGTTCCCGATTGGTTTTGTGAACAAGATGGTGTTCCTCCACTTTGAACGCTTACTAAGGTATAATCAAAAATTCCTGCTGTTGCCGTTGATACTGGCAAGGTAACGCTATTACCTGCTGTTGTGCTTATCGTTTGTGTTGCTCCTGCTGGATCGGTATAGGTAAACGTATAAGGTGCTGTACCATTGGCTCCTGTAAAGGTAATTACTGGTGATGGTGTGTTTTGACAAACGCTAACTGTACCACTTATGGTTGCTGTTGGCAATTGTCTTACCGTTACTACTGCACTTCCTGCTATGTTTTGTGAACATGTGGTGGTGGTATTGGTAACGCTTGTTAATGTATAGGTACTCGTTGCAGTTAATGCTGATGTGGTAAAACATGCATTACCCGTATTGTCCAATACTATTGTAGATGCGCCTGATGGTCCTGTGTAACTAACCGTAGCATCTGGAGTACCTACAAAACAAATTTGTGCTGTATCACCAGAACATATTGTTGTCGTTCCTGTTATGGATGCTGTTGGCAACGGGTTTACATGTAATGTGAATTGTGCTGTACCAAATATCGTATTATCTGCATTATCTTCTAATCGTATGTAAATTATTTGGCCGTCTGTGCCTGTAAAATTATTGATTGGTGATATCGCGCCTGTATCATTGGTCGCATCTGCTAGTGTT
>JAKOQC010000084.1 GCA_029778565.1 bacterium | reverse complement strand
GATTATGCTTGTCAAGACGCATTCTTTACTAATTATATGCTTAATCGTTATGGTAGCTGGGAGAACGCAAGAGCTTTTTGGTTATCACATAATTGGTGGTAATAGAAAAAGAGCCTTTTAAAGTCATGCTCAGGACTTCGCTTTCTTGTCGGGTAAGCGACTAAAAGAGCTTCTGCTGTTCGGGGGCTTCGATGAAGTCGATGTCACACCATGCCTTCTTGTTGGCCTCTTTTGCTTGGAGCTTACGCTCGTAGCGAGACAGCCAGCCGTCCAGTGTGTCGACTGCGAAGTCGGTTACAGCCCAGATTGCCTTAATGAGTTTCATAGAGCTTTCTCACCTCCTTTAAGAGGTCTTCGACATGGGCTCGGAGTGCTTGAAGTTCTCGAATCTCTCTTACCAGTGCTTCATTCTTGAATCTCTTTATGCCAATCTCAACATCTAATCCATGTAACTCAAGAGCGAGTATTTCAGCCTGTTCGAGTGGGGTGAGAATCATTGCCCCTCCTTGTAACTAGGGTTACTTCAGACATGGTGTTGGAATGGATTAAACCATTTGAATAAAGGGGTTTCTCTACAGTCTCACACCAATGAACCCAACCATAATAAACCAAAGAAGTTACTTCGTATCGGTGTTTGCAGATGGGACATCGTGGTGTAGTAATTTCTGGCCTCCTTGCGTTACCACAAAGTAGACTTGTGCCGATGGACAGTAGTGGACAACAGCGTCTCTTGAGGGAGAGATTAGCGTTGCCTCACAATGGACACACTGTGTGCATAGCTTCATCCTCACCTCCTTGTAAGGTACTAACTTTATTGTACACCCCAATCGCCAAATGGGGTTTCTGGGCGTATAAGTTTTTTGTCTTTAAAGTCCTCTAAACTCATACCTTCATAGCGTTTACAGAGATAATCTAAGTCTACGAACATTGGATTATACGAACCATTTTTTACATCATGTTTTACAATAATCCCTCGCCAGTGTGCATTACCTTGATAGCCCTTATACTCTTCGTCATGTATATAACATGCCCCAGCAATTAGGCCATGTTGTGATTCTCCTCGTACAAACTTAAGCCCATAATCTAGTATCTGTTGATGTCCCTGTGTGAATGAATGTCCTAGTTTATCTAGTCTTAGTACCGCCCTGCTAGAAAGTGGTCTACCAGTCATATTATTCACATAACAATGCACATAGCCTACACCATCTATAAAGATTACTTTCTGATATGGATATACCTCCCAATCTTGTGTATCGTAATCAGCGAAACTTATCTGTCCATCTAAGAATGGGTTATCTTGTAAGATTGTTTCTATTCTATGCTCGTGATTACCCATCAAAAAAACCTTACGAGGATTGTATTTCGTAAGGTGTCTTTTGTTGTATTGCCGTATGGGCTCATTTAAGAGGTCAAAGGCTGCATTTCCGCTATCTATGTCTATTTTATACCGTCTCCCCTCAAACTTCATTTTACCCCTATCATATCCGCTCAGAGAGGGCATATCCCAATGGTCTCCTAAGTGGATGATTACATCGGGTTTTTTATCAACTATATACCTACCTATCCATTCTAGGTGATTAGTTGGTACACCTGCTTTTGCCTGTGTGTCTGGTATTACGAGATGATGGATGGGGGTTTCCATAACACTTAAAGCAGCGAAAGAGTTACACGGAGAGTATGCAGTATTGAATTTTCCAACCCCTCAATAATACTCTGGCATGCCTCGCAACTTTCTAATTCTTTTGGGTCTATTGGACAAACCATTGGTTTATCCCAGTCATCTATAACTTCGTTTTCGAGTATTTCTTTACTTTCGGTTTTCATATACACCAAGTCCTGTGTTCCATGCTGCACTGATACCTGCTGCTAATAGTCCAACTGCAAAAGTCTTAGCGGTATCTCGGTCTTTAATTACTACAAAGTTAACTGCTGCATAAGCAAGAGCTGCTTGTACAAAGGTTTTAGCTGCTTTGATTGCGATTGATTTAGCTTGTTCTTTCATATTGCCTCCTATTTAATTAACTCTCTAATTAGTGATTTAAACGTTTCCCATTTAGTATCGGTACTTATTGGTTTCTGATTAAGCTGTGCCTGTAAGTCTCGTATCTGTTTACCCATTTCATCCATACTTGCTTGCTGAGTCTTTACTTTAGCTTGTAGGTCGTATATCTGCTGTTGCCAGTTATCCTTAATTGCTTGAGCACCTATGTTTGCGTTTTGTTCGTGTTGGTTGGCTTCTGGGTCATCACTTATAGTCTCGATTGCAGTTAGCCAAGGCTTACCAACAAAGGCTTCAAATGTTGCTCTATCTACTGGTCTTCCTCTAACTTGCATATGTAGCTTGTTAAATCTTGCATAGTTATTGTCGTCATTTACTATCATATCTCCTCCTTCTGCTGGTACACCAGCATTATTAGTTTTTGGTACTAGCCAACCTGCTACGTTGGTATACGGATAAGTTTTAATTGAAACCCCTGAGCCAAAAGGGTCGTTTTGTTGGATAATGCGTACCTGATTTACATCACTTCCTTCTATAGCCACACCTGTATGTCCATAACCACCACCCATTCTGCCGTTGAATACAACGATACTTCCGTAAGGCGGAACACCAGTAGGTGTGTTTGCTACCCATGTAAATGCGTCTGGTCGAGAACCTGCCATATCTTTGGCTGCTGGTACTGGAAATGCTGGAGCACCTGATACACCAAGAACTTCGTTAGCATACTTCTGAACAAGTGCTACACATTCTCCCAATATGCCACCTGCCGAATTTACACGTCTACCTGCAACTGTTGGATACCATTCGCTTATAGATAAAGCCATTATTGGCCTTTCGTTACTTTCTTTAATTCATCGAGCATCTTGCCGTTTACTACAACTACCTTGTCTATACTCTTTGCCATATCAGCAAGTGGTATTTCTCGTAGTGTTTTAATTTGACCCTGTAAATCAGAAATTACCTTATTGAGTTCATTTATCTGGTCTTGGCTTTCTTTGTGTTGAGATGAGCAGTGGTCTAGTTGTGCCTGTAAATCTGTTCTTGTGCTTTCTAATGCGTTTTTATATGAAGTAATAGTATTAGAATCTATCTTTTGAATAGCGTCAGCTTTTTTCTTACTAAGTACATACCAAACAACAGTTGCTGCAATAGATAACAAAAATATTAAACTAGTCCACTCAGAGAGGGTGTTTATCTTATCTACATGAATGGTAAGCCAGTCGAAGTCCATAACTTTATTATAACACCGACTTAAGACTGAACTTCTTAGCCCCTGGTATCTTAACTTTCTTAGATTTTACAGTATATTTTTTACTTGTAGTGAAACTCTTTATTGAGCGTGTCAAAGAAGCCTTTGCTCTCATAGAAGCATAGTTTTTACTACCACCACCTCCTCCGCTTTTGAATCCCTGGAATTGTCCAGAAGTAGGGTCTAGATTAGGGTTGGATGCAAAGAACTTGTCATATATAGGATTGCCAGAGAGTTTAACATTTTGCATGTACTTAAGTTTTTCTCCCATAGTTTTAGCTTGTTCTGCACCAGCTATAATGTCTTGTTGTTGTTTCTGGTACATATCAGGAGTTAAGAACCCTATCTGTGAGCGTAGGTCGTTGGTGTATTGGGTATTATTTTGTAGGTAGGCTTTCACTGCTGGGTCACTAAAGTTACCACCATCCATCATTGCTTGAACGTAGCCACTTGGTTGTGGTCTGCCACCTTCTTTTTGAGGTAAGTTAAGGCTATTAAAGAAGCTACTTTCTTTCTTTTGGAAATCCTGATACCAAGGTTGTTTTTGAAGTTCCTTTTTAGCCCAATCATCTGAGCCAGGCGGTAGTGAGCGAACTGCAAGCACATTCTTCTGTTGTTCGGTATTTAGGTCATATATAGGGTCATATGGTTTACCAGTTTTTTGAGCAAGGTCTTTAGCTGCTACGCCAAGTGCTTCAAATACTCTTGGATTGTTAGCAAGTATCGAGTATTTAGTAAGACTGTCTTGTTCATTAGACTTTATAGGGTTGCCATCACCGTCTACTTCTTTAGAGAGTATCGAGTTAAGTAGATTAAGGTCTTTACCCGCTACATGGAGTTTTTTAGCAGCATCATCTATGGATTTATAAAACTCTGCTCCCTGTGTCATCCCTTGAGCTGAAGTAAACCTACCGCTTATAGATTCACCAAACGATTTACCGCCTACTTCTTCTGGCTTAATAACACCAGTTTTAGCGAGTACGTTATCCATAATATTAGTTAAGTTTTGCCCCAAGCCACCAGTAGAGGTCTTTATGGCATTATCTATCTGTAATGGAGATAAGTTCGTTAATCTACCCAGTACCTTAGCTAAACCACTCGTGTTTTTGTTGAACTGATTTTTTGCTTCTAGATTTTTCATCGCATCAGGAACAATAGTATTACCAGTAAATAGATTTTGATTAGTCATAGATTCTAGCATTGGCTTAAGAGCCTGAGGTGTAATTTGGTTAGCTATTTGACGTGGACTACCAGCATTAAGTGATGTTGCAGTACCAATTAAATCACCAGCCATTTGAGCAAAGTCTGGCATGCTTTTATCTTTTACGTTCATTACACCAAGCCGAACAATGTTAGCAAGGTTAGCTATTTCTTGAGAGATAGGTATCTTAATTACATTCCATCTACCATCACTTTCTTGTTTTGGATTTGGTGGAATTATAATTAAGTTATTCTGTTTCTCGTAGTCATTGATTGAGTCGTAGGCTTTTCTTCTTTGTGGGTCGGATATATTCCAGGCTGTTGTAGCTGCCATAGGTAGGAAAGCTACAAGTGCTATCTTAGAGCCTGTTTGAACTGGTCGTTCTTTTAAGTTTCTCATAAGAGTGCGAGAACCCTGTATACCAGCGTTTAAATAAGGGAGTGTAGTATTAAGAACCCTGCCATATTCACCAGCCCTAGCAAAGTCAACAGTATTATTTCTGGCTGCATCTGCTGCGAATGCTTTAGCTTCTGATTCCGTCATACCAGCCTTTAAAGCAGCTCCTTTATTGCCGTAATACTGAGCAGCTCTACTAAACTCTTCACTTCTACCGATAATGTCTTCTACTGCTCTTAGAAGTTCTCCTGGATGAGTTACGTTATAAACTATCTTAGTGCCTAGATTCTTCTCAGCTCTAACCTCTTTTAAAGTATGCTTAACTGATTCACGAGCTATATCAAACGATGTCCCGCCAGCACCTTCTCGTACAAGTTCTTGATATGCCTTACCTCTATGGAATGTGGCTGCAGCAAGAGACTGCATAAATACATGAGGGTTAGCTAATGAGTTAACAGCATGCTGTGAGTTTATGAATGCAGTACCTAAATCCTTTACTACGTTAGCAGCAGCAAAAGCTGGATTTAGCCCAGTAGCACCAAGCCTCAATAGTCGAGTAGGGTAAGAGAGTATCTTGCCCAATAGTCCAAGCTGTGTAGGGTTTAAGTTTTTAGCTGCAGTGGCAATTTCTGGAGTAGTTTCAAAAGTTCTTTTAACCCCCTTATCTAAGAAGGATATAGTTGGTTTAGTACCTATAACTTCTCCCTTGGCTAGTTCCCTAAGACCGAGTGGGTTGCCTTCAATCTTCATAGTATCTACTATAGCTTGAGCAGCTTTGTTACGTTCGCCTTGAGCGAATACATCTCTGGTTTTGTTTAAGATACTTTCTAGTGGATTTTGTATTTCTCGTTCAGAACCTTTCATTTTCTTAACTACACTCTGAGATGATAAAGATGCTTTACCTGCACCAACGCTGTCAGGGACTACTATTTCTCCATCTTTAAATATACGTTCTAGTGGAACATAGTTAGGATTATCTTTTTTAAGTTTAGCTGCCAGTTCCTTAGATATAAGACCGTATTCTACAGACTTATCTAATAATTGTTGTGTATATTCATTAACCATCTTGGCTTGAGCTTCATATTTAGGAGCAAGTGCTTCTACAAGTGCTTTATCTTTAGCAAGGTCTCTACCAGTCTTTTTGCCCTGCTTCTCTACTTCGAGTGCCCTTTTAGCTATTAAGTATTGGTTAAACTCTTTTGGTTTATCGATACTTTGAATAACCTTGTCAAAGCCAGAGTCCCTTAAGAATTGACCACCAATTGTGTCAGAACGTAAGGCTCTAGCTATTTGTTTTCTGAGAGCTGAACTCTCTTTACTATAAAACCCACCAGTAGCTTTGTTTACAGGAGTTTCTATAGGAGCAAACATATCTACTCCTTTTTGTTTTATTTCTCCTGCTGTACGAGCAACTAGACCTTTAGAGTCTGCTTTAGCTGCTTGGTCTTGTGCTTGAGCCTGTTCGTTAACATACTGTTTTGCAAAATCTGCCTTATTCATGAATAATTCTGGTCTATCATTCATAAGTTTGGCAACGGCAATCTGTTCTTTACTAAGACCCTTAGAAGCTACTAATTCTTGTGGGCTTATAGATTTTAACTCAACCTTAAGGGCATCTAATATATCACCTTTTTTAAGTACGGTATCTGGGTTAGATTTTTGAATAGTTTTCTCTATAGATGTAGCTATTGTTGAGATAGATGATTTTTTGGCTACATGAGCATCTACTTGTTTGGCTATATCTCTAGCTAGTGAGCTTTGGCCTAATTCTCCAAGTTTACCAGCTAACGGTAATCCAGTACCAAGTAAACCATATAATCCACCAGTAGTTACGGTTTGTGCTAAGTCAATTTGAGATAATTTCTTACCTTGTGCTAACTGGTTAAGTACATCAGTTGTAGCCCCAGAAGCAAATTGTTTACCAAAACTTTTAGCACTATTACCAAGTAGTTCTTTAGCTCCCATACTACCGAGTTCAGTAGCACTACCCCCTACATATACGGCACTTAAGATGTTTGATATATCGCTTCCTAATTGACCCCATCCTTGAGTGTTATTATCGTATGTCTGTACGCCTACACCAGATTGACCTGCTCTACCAAATGATTCGGCTGTTGGCTTAATAATATTATTATTGCCATAGTTCAATATCTGTCCTAGTGTAATGCTACCACCAGGTAATTGATGAGCTAGTGCAATCCCAGGGATACCACCAGGAGCACCTATGACAGTCTTCCAGTCTATCGGCGTATTTTTTATTTGCTTAACTCCAGGTACAGCATTAGCGACATCAGCAACTTTACCAGCAGCAGCTTGAGCTGGTTTATTAACATTAAAACCTTTTAAGTTAATGAAGTTATCCATTGAGCTGGTATCTACACCATATGCCTTAGCTGCACGTTTTAAAGCATCCATCTGAGGACTATTCCATAGTCTCTCTTGTTCGCTTCTTGGTAGTTTTCTGAAGTTATCTTGTACCTGTTTTATTTGACCAGTCATATCTGGCATACCAAATATTCCACCGAATGTTTTTTGGGCTATATTCTGTGGTGTTATATTCTGTTGACCCCAAGGACTGTTATAGACTGATTTACCAGCATTCATTACCGTATCTAGACCAAGATACTTTGATGCACCAGTGCTAATTGGGTTTGTAGTTATAAAATTAAATGCTGGTTGGTATACACTTTTTGCCAACCCGGCACTAGCACCCACTACACCGCCTAAAGTGCCGAGGTTTTGATTAACTACATTATTACTTGGAAAGTTTTGGCTAATAGTACCTGGCTGATAGGTAGGTGTAAGATATGGACTTGTTTTACCAAGTACACTAAATAAAGCATTGTTGGTTTTCTGTTGTTGCTGTTGTTGCTGTCTAGCTCTATCAGCAGCATCCCATGCTTGAATTTGTTGTAAAAAGTCTTGAGAACCAGAGTCTACTTCTTTACTCTGTCTGTATTGATTGATTATATCGTCTAGGTATGCCATGGGCTACCTCCCGAATACTTGATGGAATGCTTGGTCGGCTGCACTTCCTCTAGGGGCAAAATCATACCCTAGTTGTCCTCGTAGGTAGTCATAAGTAGCACCCCAGCCTTTATCTCCTCCAGCTCTAGCCCTTGCTTGTTGTATAGCAGCTACCCAGTCTGTTCTACCGCCTCCGCCAGATGACGACCTACCGCCACCACTGCTGTATGAACGTGCTGCAGCAGCAGCTTGCATTTGAGCAGCTTGTAACTGGGCTTGTCGGTTAGCTTCTGCTTGACGAGCCTGTTCTTCTCTATCGAGCTCTTGTTGCTGTAAGGCTTGAGCTTGAGTCATTCTCTGCTGGTATAGAGTATTCATAGCTGTAGTAAGACCAAACTTCTGTTGGTTTTGTTGTTGTTGGAGTTGAGCCATAGCTGGGAGATACTTCTCACCAACGTAACGAGATTGTTCAGCAATCGGTACACCAGAGTAAGACATACCCTTAGCACTAGCCATATTACCTATATCGGTAAAAGCATTTTGTTTAGCAACATCTAAACCTTGCTGTTGAGCTTGGTATTGTGCTGGTAGTGCTGCTATCTGTTGATTGTATTGGTCTAGTTGTGGCTGATAGGCTGAGTTTAGCTCTGCTACAATTTGGTCTACGCTGCGTGCCATATATTCTCCATTTCGCCCATTTACTATATTATACCATTAGAATTCAGGATAAGAACTCAGGTCATCCCATACGGCGTGACCTTGTATGTTTACTCCTGAACTATTTGTATCAGCAAACAGCTTTTTAACAGCTTCTATCTTTGCTTCTTGCTTCTCTCCTGGCTTACCAATAGAGGCTAAAAGATTACTTATATCCATCATTGTAGGTGTTGGTTGGTCTGGTTGCATAATTCTCCTTACTTAAATATATTGCCTGTTATACCGCTAAATATCGTACCTGTAGCGTATACATAGATTGAATGGGCTGCAGTATCATGGTTTACTATCCTTATTGTAGCAGTTGCAAAGTTTTTCGTATAAGGAGCAGTTGTTGTTTGAGTGTAACTATCTGTTGTAGTGGTCAGATTAAGATGATGCTGTACTACTATATTTTTCTGTGCAGATGTTAAATCAGTACCATTCGGCCATAGGTGAGCAGAATCGTTCTCTACTCCCGCACCACCAGAAGTTGTCATTGTATAAACAGCACCACCACCTCCACCAGAACCACCAAAGTCAGGGGTTATACTAATTGCTCTCATAATGGTTGATATGTTTTGGTTCTCTGATTGACCAACTGTATAATACCCAAAACTTGCATCTCGTCCTAGTCCATTCGGAAAACTCATACCAGTACTTGTAAAGTTATAATCTGCACCGCATCTTTCTGCAACTACTGCTACTGAGCCAGAAGCCCCAGCTAAAACACTAGTAGCTGCTGTAGCAATGAAGTAATGAGGTTTTTCTGGTTGGGCTATAATCTCACTAGTAACAGTAAAATAGTCCCCTACAGCGACGTTAACAGGGACTATACCTGCAGTATTATTTATACTTACCGTACCAGTTGCATTAGTCCCAGAATCTACATAAATATCGTACTGAGGTGTTAGAGTGGCAAATGTAGTATATTCTGGCCTGTCATAAGCCAAAGTTATCACTGCTAGTTGTTTACCTGCTCCTGGTCTAGCTCCTGTATTAGCGGTTGAGAATGTTCTGGGTATTAAATCGTTAACATTACTGATTATTTTATCAAAGTTATCGTTAATAATCGGCATCGCCTCGGTATAAGTTTCAGGGAGTTTAACTGGTACATTGGTTATTGGATTAGCCACCCTGTATACCTGTAGATTTAGAAGCAAAATAAGTGCATTTTATATGGATATAGTATGTATGAGCTGAAGCATCATGATTTCTGCCTGTTATCGTAAGGGTTGCTGGACTTGAATCTGCTTTTGTAAGGTCTAGTTTTGCATCTATAGTTAATGCTCTTGAAGAAGAGGTAAGATTTGTGCCGAGCGGATAGAGATATGTTGCATCACCATCTACATCAACATACACATCAATAGATGGAACAATAGCTGACACCCCTGCTATAGCTGTTGGAGCTGTCATATATGGGTAAGAAGATGAACCACCAGGGTTAACAATAGCTACAGTTTGTCGCCAGCTACCAGATGCTGCTACAGAGCCACTATTGAATAATGTAGTAGTAGTCTGAGATGCACCCAAAGAAGTAACATCAGAAGCTACTTTATCAAAGTTATCATTTATAAGTGGTCTGGCTGCCTGGTAGTCAGTACCCTGTTGTATTCTCCATGGGACACTACTCATTTATACCTCATTCAATCTAGCAAATTCGCCATGTAAATTTTTAGCTGCGTTATTATAGGCTTTAGCTGCATCAATAGCTTCATCAAAGTAGCCAAGATATATACGTTTACCATCTTTCTTTATCTCGGCTTGCCATGGTTTACTATTAGCTTTTGGATGAGTTCTGTAAACACCCCTGTAACCACTGCTATTATCTTTCCTAATCCCAACATTCATAGCGTTCTCTGATTTATTACAAGCCCTAAGATTACTTCTGCGATTGTCGAGCTTATCACCATTTATATGGTCTGTATAAAATCCATCTGGTGTATTACATACTAGACGATGCATCCGTATATTTCTAGTTATCTTCTTACCGTTTACTCTACCTAAATATTCAGTTCTAATAGCATAATCGTGGAAATGCCAGCTCCACTGGTTAAGCCAGTCATAATCAGCATCATCTACAAGTGCGTATTTCCCTTTAGAAAGTTTTATTCTTTTCATACTATTATTGTACCACACCAGCAGTCTGTGGGGTACAGTTGACATAGCTTATACCAGTTCAACAACGATAATATTTGGATATGTTGCCCCTGATGCTAAGGCTATAGTACCAGTACCAGCTGCCCTAACAACAGTAGCTTTATATGTATGTAAACCAGATGACGGTGTAACAAAATGAAAACCACAAACAGTATTACCAGAACTAGCAGGGCGATACATTACATCAAATCTATTTAGTTGGGTAGCACCCTCTTTAAGTTTAAAAGTTACAACGTCATCTGCTACTGACGAACCACCATCAACAATAAGTGAAACCTTAACTTTTCTGTTACCAGGGGCAATAAATGATACTGATAATCCTGTTATATCAACCTCTGTAGTAATAGAGCCCTGATTGGCAACAGTCTGTCTATATCCCAGTATCTTCCTATTTGGGTCTCTAGGACAGATTAAATTGCCTAGTGAATCGGTAACAGCATATGGTATAGATGAGGCTATAGGCAATACCCTATCTTCTTGACCTTGATTAACAGAGTTAGCAGTAGCAATAGAAGTACCACCAGTAACAATTATTCCAATACGCACATTACCTGCACTTAATGCTGGTGAAGCAGCATTGTTGGCTACTTCTGTATAAGTAATAGCACCAGTAGAATCAACATCTATATAAGTATCTTTTGAAGCAGTGAATGCTCTTGAAGTTATGGCACTCACAGTAGCTCGAACACCACTCACATAAACTACCCCAGCAGTCATAGAAGCTAGTAGGGTTGAGCCAGCAGCATCAGCAGTCCAAACACAACCAGAGGCAACATGGTCAAAGAAATCATCAGTATATCGAGTAACGGGCTTAACCTCGGTAGACATCTGAGTATTAGTAATTGAACTAGAGGCTATTTTAGTACCATCAATAGCAGCAGCAGTTTTAATATTGGCATTATCAATATTACCATTAAACTCATTAGCTATGGTATTTATTGGATTATTAACATCTGAAGCATCTGCAGTTGTGCCATCCGTTACTTGTGTTGGTGAGATTAGTCCCATTGTTTTCTCCTACGCCCTTTACATTATTATAACATTATCGTGGTCTTTGGGTCATATACAGTAAAGTATGACCGTAAAACTCTACAGGATTATTAACTCCAGTTCTCAATAGCCTAAACTGAATATATTTAGCCCTACCTGGTATAGATATTCTTGGAGCTATTAGGGCAGATGAGCCCCAAGTAAATGAGCCCCATAACGCACCTCCTCCCCAAGTCGTACCGCTTGCCCCTGTACTCTGTAGACTGGTTGATGGGTTATTAGCAAAGTCTTTATCATATTGGCATGATACATAATATGAACCAGTTTGAGCAGCAAATCTAGGATACCATCGTTTTATCCGCTTCTTAGAGGCTGGGTTTTCGAAGAATTCGTATCGTGTTCGTAATTCAAATGTCAATGCTTTACCTAGATTGTTGTAAGTATTCGTACTCTGTTCAGCATAGTAAGCTGCACCAACTAAGTTAGATGCCTGAATGAACTGATTAGTATCGCTTGAACCATCCCAGGTATTAGACTTATTTATGTAGGTATTAGTATCAATAGACTCCCATGAACCATAGTTAATGTTATAGACAAGACACTTGCTATTTTGACCACCACCAGACGGCGTATAAAAGACGTAGAAGCGATTTCCGCTTAAAGCCGTAGTAATAGACGTTTTGTTAGCAAAACTATTGAAAATGTCTGTAACTGGCTCAGAAATCAATTCGTCAGTAGCTCCGTTAAAACGATAGATTCCATCATCTGATACAAAGTATAAGTGATTGCGAGTAAACTGTACTTGGTCTTGGCTTAAAGTGCCTTTTAACCCTGTAGATTTTCGTAAAACAAAGTTAGTTAAATCAGAACCATATAAAGCCCATTTAGTTTTCTTGGTGAAAATGTATAAGTTATCGTTAAGAACTGCTAGTGCGGTTATTGGGTCTGCAGTCTTAGGACTTGGTACATAGAAGAAGTTTGTAGAAGTGAATGTTTCAAATGATGTTTTATCAGTAAAGAATATCTTAGTTGGGTTGGTTTTATCTACATACATTATTTGGTCTTTATGTAAGATAAGATTCGTAGCCACCGTAGTAGTACCAGAATTAGCTGATTCAGTAGTGAAGTCCCATTTTCGTACACCGTCTTGACCATTAGCATAGTAAACTACATCATTCACTGTCTGGAATCTGTAATCTCCATTAGCAGTAAGACCTGTTTTAATAGCCGTCAGAGCCCCTGTACCGTCATTTACCGAGTAAAGGCTTGTACCATGTGCCAAGAGAGTTTTCTTTGTACCATCACTCTTATATGCCCTGTGAAGGCCAAGCGTTGCAGAGTCGGTTGATACATAGGTTTTGTAGTTTAAATCAGCACTTAAAGCACTCCATGTAGTACCTGAATCGGTTGAAGTTTTACCAGTTGAAGCATTAGTAGTAGTGCTCCATTTGTAATTGTTTGTTCCATCATCTTGTAAATAGGCGACAATCCAGTATGCCGTACCTGAAGCAACTTGTGGGGCTTCAATAAAACGTACATCTATATAGCCATATGAACCTGTAGGTGAGGCTGCTGGTACTGAACTTGTAGCGAGAATTGTAGTTGATGGACTACCTGCTGAATCAGAACGAACTTGAATTATAATTGCACCAGTTCCACTAGCACTATTTTTTAGGTTTAAAGATACCTTAGTAAGTCTGCCTGTAGCCCCTGCAGTATATTTTTGAGCAAAGTAAGTAGTAGTAGTAATTGAGGCGTCGCTTGCACCTGTTACTGAGGTTTGCTGTTGGTCTAGGGTTTCTCCTGCTGGTACTGAATAGAAATCACAACCTTGTCGGGTTTTATATCTACCAAGTGTTGATATACGAGAATCACTAGCTACTCGTAGAACATTCTCTTTTAAAACATCATTAGCTTCAAAGCTATTTATACCCCTAGAATAATCTAAGAGTTCCATCTTCTGTAGTGGCTGTGGTATGACTCTTGGTAGAGACTTATTCATTATGAGTTCCTTGTTTGTCGTCTATTGATACTCATTCTAGTGACAGCACTAGATAATGGAGAATATCTCCGAGCCATATCTTCTAAGAGTTTGTCCATTTTTACGGTTATGTAGGCTGATTGGTCAAAACTATCATTGTATTCAAGGGCTCTTTTATACATCCCAAGTACGAGTATTTCTTGAAACTCTACTGGTATTTCTGGAACATCAGTAGTATTGGTGAGTTCAGTAGGAACTTTATAGTATCGTAAAGTTAGTGTAATAGCTGAGTTTGGTATTGGATAAACATTGATTGTATTTGCGTAAGGATACCACTGTATAGGAGTGCCTTGAGCAAGAATGGCATTTGAGTTGTATAGTTCGTCATACTTATCAGCACTTAGTGGTTCAAGAACCATAGCCATAGAAGAAGGGCTTGTTACTCTAAGATTTATTGGTAACTGTAAGTCTGTCGGTAGTGTGCCTATATCTGAAGAACCAGGAGTAAGCGTAAAGTTTGCTGTTGCTTCCATAAATTGAAAGAACTTAGAGTTAAATACTTCTCTTTGAGTATCATTAGCAAAGTCAGTTAGGATTGTACTAGAAAACCCACTATCATCTAGTTTATTCTGTACTTTCGTTATTACTGTACCGAGGTTATAGGCCACTTAAATTCTCCGAAACGCCCTTTGTATAATTATACCACCTATGGTTTTTTTACTTTACTAGTCTCAGCCTTAACAACAGTAATCACCTCATCTACTTTGGCAATCACTTCATCATTCTGGGCTTGTATAGCAGCTTTTTGCTTCTCTGCTTCGGCCTGTACTTGGTCGAGTGGTCGTGGGTCAAAGCGTACTGATGTAATATCACCTGTAATGGTGAGTGAATCTGTGTACTTAACTGTCCCATCAATAACACTAATTTGTGTGTCTATAGAACTGTCTACAGCCATTCCACCTTCTTTTAGTTTTTGTATAAATCTGTGTATTTCTGCCATATATTTTTGTGGCATATCTTGTTCGTTCATTTTATCTCCTTATTATTATGCTAATCCACCACCAACATCAATAAATACACTACCGCCGTTAAACCCGTTGCCACCAATAATATTCACTGCCCCACCAGTAGAGAGGTTTTTACCCACACCCCCCGCGATGTTAACTGCACCACCAACATCAGCAGAAGCCTGTGACCATAGTCCAGTAAGTGCGTGGGCTGCCGCGTTTACCACCCAGCTACCTGCACCATCGTAACCTGTAAAGATATGCCCACCAAGAAAGTTACTATTGAGTGTTTGAGTTGGTGAAGATGGTGTGCCTAGTGCGTGACCGCTTGTATACAGTCCACCTAAGCCTAAGAAGCTAGTACCATAGGCTAAGGTTAAAAAGTAGTTAATACCACTAAAGCTGCCAGATATTTCACCATTAAATACTGCTGATGTCCCACTAAAAGTACTTAGTACAGAAGCATCTACATCACTACCTAGCACCTGACCTTGAGTAGTTACTTTCGGTTGCAAGAAGTCTGTACTACCAAAAGTCTTTTTGTTCCACTTATCTGGAGCTGAACCATAAGGAAGTAGTGCCATCTTAACTCCCTATCACTGCACACTTATCGCCCGAGACAGACGAGTCAATGTATATTTTATTAGTATTATCTATTGCTATAGAGGTAGATTGACCAGGTTGTAGCTCTGTTCCGAAAGATGTAGAGGATACGGTAGAACCTCCGACGTATATAATTCCAGTGTTGGTTGAGGGAGCTTCTAAAATAACACCATTAGTAACAGTATTTGAGGCTAGTTGTGTTCTTACCCCTGCGGTTGCGTTAGTAGTCGTAAACGCTAGTAGGGTAGTTGGCATAGTTGAAGCACCCACCGTTACTGTTCCGCTTATGGGTTGAGTGACTGCCGAACCATCTACTGATAATGCCCCTGCTGCACTTACCGTTGCACGTTGCCCTCTTGTTGTAGCATCTTCTATAACACCTATTTGCGCCCGTTTAGCATCTATCCTGGCTGCTGCTGCATCGTTTTCTGTGAGAGCTGTTCCAGCTACTTCATCATAAATATACCCGTTAGGAGAAAGTCTGGTAGTACCATCTACAAAAGCACCATTATCTACTACGTTACCCCAGTTAGTCAGAGTAGTTAATGTACCTACAGAGGTTAAAGCTCCCGAGCTAACAGTAGTTGGGATTGCTTTGTCTGCTGCGGTATTACCTCTACCACCAGAGATTTCTACTACTGTTTTAGTAACGTCTTGAACCAAAACCGATTCAATATTGTAAGTTGTGGCTGTTGGTACACCAGAGTTATACGAGCGTAGTTGTAAGTAGTATTGTTCACCAGGTACCAGGATAGTTCGGTTACGCATTACAGAGTTAAGTGAACTTGCTGCTGCTACATCAGTTGTACGAGTAGCATAATCCACTACATCACCACGACACTCTAGTTCATAAACACTGTAGTTTGCAGTAGTGGCTACAGTTGCGGCAGTATCAGCAGTTGCCTTTACTCCATTGTTTTGGGCTACTATATTTCCGTTTGTAGCCGTAGCACCAGTAAACGCATACGCCACCTGGGTTACACCTGTACTCGCTGCAGTAGTCCCTAGAGCGGCTGCCTGAGTACCTGCGGCATTGACCATTTCAATATAAAAGTTGTTATTAGCATTTCTCTGCGAAGCCGACATTATCACCTGTACTCTAAATGGTACGGTAAACGTCTGTGTAGATGTGAGGGCTATATATGCTCCATTGGTAGTACCAGCAGTTATGGCCAACTTATTAGCAGATACACTATATCCTGTAGAACCATCGCTTTGAGTGACAGTCCAGGCAGTTGAATCTAAACTAGTGCCAGTAAAATCGTCTTTGAATGTTTGATTTTCATTCTGGATGGTGACTGGAGATGAACCATTTACTGAAACTGGTAGATTTCCAGAACTATCTACTTGAACTTGTGTAGCAGAGCCATCTGACTCTTTAAAAGGAAGAATATAATTTGGGGTTGGGAATTTAAGATTAGATATAGTGTCTTCTAATGATGCTTGAGCAGCTATCAGAGCATCAAATTGCTTAGTGTTATCTGGCATTTTCATATCAGTAAAACACTTGCCTAGTTCTTTGACTGAATCTATTACTGGCTGTAGGTCTATTGGGTTGTCTTTTATCTTTACATCGGCTGGTTTTACATTAACTACTGGACTAACATCTATAGCCTTAATAGATTTAGCAATGTTGTCAAAATATGGTTTTAAGTTTTCTAGGTTATTTACTGCTACATCTTCTTTTTCAGGAGCACTTATAAGTGAGTCCAGTTTTTTACCAAGATTAACAAGGGCATCTTTTACTGGTTTAAAGTCTATATTTTGAGGAGATAGTGATTTTTCTAATACCTTAAGCTGGTCTACTACCTTATTTATATCGGGTGTACTTATACTTTTTAGTGGTTTGGGAAAGTTCTTCACTTCTACTTTAGGTTCGTGAGCATCTCTGTGCTCTATAGCTAATTGAGTAGATTTAATAATTGCTTTTTGAATTAGGTCAGTACCCAGAACTAATTGGTCGTGTTTTTTCTTATCAGCAATCTCCTGCTGAGTTTTCTGTTCAGCAGCCCTCTTATTAGCGTATGATTGTTGTATTTTATCTGGGTTCATTCTTTAATTATACCATTCTTAACCCATACAACCCCTGCATTGTCATTGTCTCGTAATGTCTGTTCATTTATCTGAGCACCGCCATCTATAGTCTCTGCTCGTTCATGATATTGATGAACTCCCTGTATATCATCTCTAACTTTAAATGGAAGTCCAGCTCTTACCCATCTACGCCCGAAATCATCGTCTTCAAAAGCGTATCCCTTCATAAAGTTCTCATCCCAACCATTTATACTGAGTATGTCTTTTTTATTGAACATAGCTAAGAAGTACATACCTGGATTACTATCTCTAAATCCTGTGCAGACTAAAGATATAGTAATGTCATTATTCTCATTCTCATCCCATACCTGGCAGACAATGTTCTCTCCTAGACATTTACTAAGTTGTTCTAGAACTTCGGTTTTAGGCACTACCTCTGGAGATGTAATAATAACTTGGTCGTACTTTGCTTTCGATACCCCTATATTTAGTGCCTTACTACAGTTATAGCCACTATCTATAGTGTATGGAATAAGACGTACATCTTTCATTAAACCATCCATAGCAAGGATATTCTTTAGTTCTTCTTTATTACGAGTAGGGATTATGAATTCTTTTTTAAACTTCATTCTGTCATAAGTCTGCTTAGTATTAGCAAACTGGTCTAATCTATCTAAATCCATCGGCATTATAATTGAGAACATAACTCCCTCACTTTTTTACTTATAAAACTATTATCGTCTTTTCGGGTATCAAATTCATTCTGGTATCGTTTGGCTATAGGACTGCCATTAAACCAATGTATACCTATTGTATCGTTTTCAGTTCTATCGGTATCTTCGAATATCTCTGCTAAGTAAAAGTCTATGTATGGGTATATAACCGACATATATAGGTTTTCTATATTAGCCTCTTTATGTTTTCTTCTCATATCAGATATATCTGGGTACATGTTTTTAATCATTCTTGAGCCAAGCGACTGGTAGTCTTCTAGGTTACCTGTTGCGAGTTTTAGTGCTTCATCATAAATATCCTTGAATAATTGCTGTTTAGGTTTGGTAATAAAGAACCCAATTATGTAATGAACTCCATCAAATACTACTGCACTATCGTAGTTCTCTTCTGGTATAAGACTTGGTGTTGCTATTTCACCTACTGGGGCTATATAGAATATATCCAAATCAGACCAGATACCACCATACTCATAGAGTATTTTCCACCTTATAACATCTGATTTATATACATCATGTAAATGATTTATGCCTAGTTCGTTAAAATCAATCTCATGTACTTTACAGAGTTTCTTTGTCTCTTTTAGCCAATCTTTACCAGTGTATTCTATGCTTTGTTCGCCTGTATTCCATGTAGGATATATTAAGTTCTGTTTTTTAGGCATATGTAGGTGGGCTGCCCAGTCTGGATTATGATATAGAAACGATACAACAGTTAAATGCTGTAAGTAGGATAGTTTACCACCTCCCCAATAGAAGTGAATATCCTTATTCATTATCCACCTTAAAGGTATAGAAAGTATCTGTGCTCTCAAGTACTTCAACCTTCTTAAAGTATTTAGACAATAGCTCTTGCCACCATTCTAGTGGTTCTTGTACGAGATGTAACTCTACTCCCTCCCATGAATCAGGATGATTAGCTACCCCAACTATCCCATGCTTGGCTATCTTTGTTAGCTTATCGACATTCTGTTCTACTTCTTCTGGTGGTATATGTTCTAGCACATCCATACAGTAGAAGGCATCCCATTTACCCTTAAGAGACATAATATCGGCATGGATAATGTTTTTATCCTTATTGGCTATAAAAGAACTTGGTTCAACTCCAGTTATCGGAAATTCTTTAAGTTCTTTTATGTAATTACCACTTCCACAACCAATATCTACAATCTTTTTGAAATTATTTTGTTTTAACCAATTTCTAATAATCTCTATTTTCCAATCAGCAAAACAATTATAGTCATCTTTTTCGGCGTATATTCGGCTATATAGTTCATCGCTTATCATTTGTATTCTCTTTCAGTACGCCAGTTCTTATCTGTTAGTTTGTGTCCCATCCATAATGCACTATGAGGTTTATCCCACTTCACGTTCTTTCTAGGGGCTAATGTGTAGTAGTAGAGTATGAGTGATTTTCTTGATTCAACTGGGGTACATATACCATGTAGCGAGCTATCATCTGTATCAAATACAAATAGCCTATTTTCTAATGGTTCTATCTCACTTACTAATTCCTTGTCATAGAGACCGAGATTACCTTTACCACCAAGAAACAGAATTGCATTTACTCTGCGGTTGAGACCTGTAGCATCGTGATAGTTGCCATCAACATGTATGTCTAGCTTGCCACCCTTTTCCATATAGTTTAGCCCACCGCCTGTAAAGTAGGGGTCTGGTATGAGTTTAGGAATATCTAGTTTATTAGATAGTGCATAAAGTATGTCTGCTGAATTAAGTATGTGTGCTACTTGTCCTAGTGATTCGGGTAATTCAAACTCAGATTTAATATTAGAGCGATATTTAATCTCTACATCATCATCTGATTTATCCCACTTATCCCAAGTAGTATCAGGAAAATCATCTAAACATTCATGCAGCAGGTAATTAGGTAAGAAGTTATCAATGTAAAAATGCTTAAATGGTTTCTTAATTACTCGTGTATTAGTTATTTTATCTGCTAGTTCTTTAGCGGTAATGTGCATATAGTGCTGGGTGTTCATCTATCCACTCCTTCATTTCATTAAACATTGTCTCATAACTCGGTAAGGCTATCTTATCGCCAGGTGGTAGCATCTTGTCCTTACCTTGTTCTACTGGGTTTATAATAAGTTTCCTTTCAAATACTTCATTTAGTACTCGTAATAGGTTATATTTTGACATACCATACGGAGGTACTAGGTTGTATATACCTGTCATACCGATAGTTTTTTCGATTGATTTAGCCAACTGTAGTGTAGTTATACCATTCCACATAGCGTACTCGTATCCGTCTATAGACTTCTTTTGCTGCATAAACCAGTTAAATAGTCCTGTACCATTTTTACTTAAATCTGTGCCAATAACAGACATTCTCAATGTAAGGTCTTTGTTGTTCTCTATTTCTCCGAGAGCCTTTGTTCTGCCATAAAAGTCTTTATCTACTATACAGTCAGTGCTGATATGAATTACTTTTGTTTTAGTATCCTCATATCTTTTCTCTAGTAGGTGAGGTAAGTAGGAGTTATATAGAATAGCCCTATCTTTGTTCTCTTCGCTTTCTTTTACTAGAATGCCTACACAGTTAATAACTAGGTCATACCCTATAGGCCACTCATAGTCTTCTAGATTGACATCTCTTAACGATACTGCCTTAACATCATGACCCTGTTCTGATAAGTACATAATCATTGTGTGGGCTACCATGCCGTATTGTCCAAGTATAAAAATCTTCATAATATATCCTGTAGTAAGTCTTCTACTTCCTCTTGGGTTAGTTGGTTTGTATTGGCTGAAGTATAGGCTTCTCTCATTCTATTGTCGTTACCAGTCTCAAAGAATAGGTCGTAATTCAGGTCTCTAGAATCTGGTAGTATTTTATAGTAATCACCACAATCTACAGCTCTCAACATTTCTTCTTCTCCTATAAGAGATTCGTGCATCTTTTCACCATGTCTCATACCTACGTTAACTGTTTTTGATTTGCTATTAGCTACTGCTATTACAGCATCAGCCAGAACAGACATCTTACAGGCTGGGGCTTTCTTAATAAAAGTATCTCCATTCTCACCGTTCTCTAGAGCGTATAAGACAAGCTCTACTGCATCATCTAGGGTTAAAAGAAATCGTGTCATATTGCCGTTTGTAATAGTGATAGGCTGGTTATTCTTAGCTGCTTCATACCAGATAGGTATTACCGAACCCCTAGAAGCCATTACATTACCATATCGAGTAACACATACATCTAGAAAGCCTGTCTTACTCTTGGTTATTGCTATTTTCTCCATAAGAGCCTTGCTCATACCCATAGAGTTTATTGGATAGACAGATTTATCGGTTGATAGACAAACTACCTTTCTAACACGAGTAGCGAGAGCAGCATCTAGAACATTGTTTGTTCCTAGTATGTTCGTCTTTACTGCTTCCATTGGAAAGAACTCACAAGATGGTACTTGTTTAAGAGCTGCTGCATGAAACACCATATCTATGCCTTTCATTACTTGATTGACTCTATCTCTATCTCTTACATCGCCTATCTCAAAGCGAACACGATTATCATTAAGCTCTAACCTAAGTCTATGTTGTTTCTCTTCATCTCTACTGAATATAACAATCTTAATGTCCTTATATTTATTAAGCAGTTTCTTAGTAAAAGTAGTGCCAAAACTACCAGTTCCTCCAGTTACGAGTATGGTTTTGTTATTCATGATATACATACCTTTTAATGAATGGAGTATATCCAAGTACTATTTTAAGTACTCTATCTGAACAATCCCCAACGTCATACCCGTTTGGTAGTCTTTTAGGCCTATCGGCTAATTTAACACACTCTAGTATGTTATATGGACTGGATTTAATGATAGAACCATTATCGATAGCCTCTGGTCGTTCCATAGCATTTCTTACTGTTACGGCTGGAAACCCTAGTATGGCACTTTCTTCAGCTACTGTACCACTATCACTGATTACACATTCAGCCTTTACTTGAAGTTGTAGATACTTTATAAATCCAAATGGTTTGTTAATCTGCACTTTCTTGCTAAACTTAGCTTTCTTCTTAGCTAAATGAGGATGACAACTTAATATAACATTGTGCGACTTAGCCAGTTCATTTACAGACTTAACTATTGCATCAAGGTTTTCTTTGTTGTCCACGTTTTCGGCTCTGTGAATGCTCACAAGATAGTATTTGCCCTCTACTTTATCAATATCTTTCTTTATCTTTTCTAGGTTTTTAAATAGTATCTCACCCATTGGGCTACCCATCATATAGATACGGTCTGCTTTTAACCCCTCATTTAATAGGTTTCTGCGAGCATGTTCTGTATAGACAAGATTTATATCAGATATATGGTCTATAGCTCTACGGTTTATTTCTTCGGGTACGTTATCATCAAAGCATCTATTGCCAGCTTCTAGGTGAAATACAGGTATCCTCATACTTTTTACTACCATAGCACTTAAGCCACTGTTTGTGTCTCCAAGAATAACTACAGCATCAGGTTTCTTATCTTGTACGATTTCTGCTATATCGTGGAGCATATCTCCAATACCATTCATAGATAGATTGTAGTCTGGCTTTCTTAACTCTAAATCTTCGTAGAATATATCATCTAGTTCATAGTCATAGTTCTGACCTGTATGTACTAGAGTATGGTCGGTATGTTTATCAAGTTTCTTGATTATCTCACTAAGTTTTATTAGTTCGGGTCTAGTCCCCAGAATTGTCATTACTTTCATCTGACCCTCCAATTTTAGGTATTAAGTCTGTATACCCCCTAATCTCGAATGTTTCTTTGTAGTAGTCAGGATACTCATTCCAGTTTGTTTCATCTGCAAATGTCCACGATAATCTATCTGTCATATGCCCCATTAAGTAGCCGTAGTTGATTATCTTTTGGCTGAACTTAAAATCTTCTTGGATATGGGGTATGGCTTTATTTTCAGTAGTCCAGGGGTCATTATCATAACGAATTCCATTATCCCAAACTTCTCTCTTAATGATGTTGCCACCACCTACACCACCAGGCCAAGGATTAAGCCTCATACCGTTATAGCGTTGTTCTCTAGCTTTTGCTTGTTCGCTATCTATAGCTGAGTAATCTAGACCAAGTTGACCAAGATTTTCTATCTTATCGAAGTATTCTTCAGCTTTCTTGTCCCATCCCTGTAAAAATACAAAGTCATTATCTGTTCTCATAAGGTGTGTAGCTTCGGGATATTCTTTAAGTCCCTGCTCCCATGCTATATTGCAAGCCTTACCTGGGTAGTAGTTTTCTGGGTTAAGAATATAGTTATCTATATTGCCCTTCTTTTTCATCTCTTTTAGCCATTCTTGTGTACCATCTGTTGAAGCATTGTCTATAACTATTAAGTAGTTAGGAACTTTTGTAGTCTTATTAAGACACTCTAGAGTCTTTTTTGTGTACTCTAATCTGTTATAGGTAATCATTACAATTAGAAGTTTCATAGCAATTCCGCCTCGTCATCAATTACGGTATATCGATGTACCACTTTTGTTGCGAGTCCTTTCTTTATAAGTTTTTCTGCAAAATCTCTGTCTGTTCTATACTCTCCACCTTCTCCAGTAATAGTAACTAAGTCTCCTTGTTCTTGGGGTGGGTTACTCATTACGATTTTTAGGTAGTAATCTTTCTTAATCTTATGCCATTCCTCAATCTTGTGAGCTCCGTTGTTAGTACCAGCTTTACCAAGAGCAATAAGTTTTCTTTGACCACACTTTATAGGTGATATATTGATTGGAATACCTAGTTTAAAGAGTTTTGCCCCAAAGGTTACATCGTGAAGACCGTATTCTTCAATATCAGACTTGCTTTTAGATGTAGTTAGTCGAATATGGTCTCCATAATTCTTAATCCACCACTTAATATCGGTTCTAAAGTAGGGTTTGCCTATCTCTGAAAAAACGTACTTTCTTACAAGCATACATCCAGTACCTGTAAAGATAACATTTCTGCCTTCATCTCTGAATACAGAGCCTTGACCAGACTTAGATACAGGATAGTCACACGATATGACGCTCACATATTCATCTAGAAGCGATTTAAGCGTTCCTGGAGGGATTATCATGTCATCTTCGACAAACCACAGGTGTGTGATAGAATCATCGCTTAGAGCGTCTCTAGTTGGCTTCTCAAAGCACTCTGGTATTGGTAGTTTGTGTGCAAAAAAGAACTTGTGGGGTATATCTTTTACATTATTAAGTATTTCTTCGGCTGTACGAGAGAATATAAGCCCCCTACTTGGTAAAATAACAGCAACTTTAGTAGGTTTCATATTTTTAGGTAATCCTTCCCTTTAATATGCTCAGATTTAATGAATACTTTACCGTCTGCATCATATCCAGCCCAAGATGGCTTCTTATCAAGCACTTCAACATGTCGTACTTGTGATAGTTGCCATTTATACCGCTTAATATGTTCTGGGTTAAAGGTTTTTATTACTATATCTTTACCAATAATAGTAAGTTCTTTTATATCGTGAGCTCCATTATTTACCTTTGCCCTACCGAGTTTACGAAGTTTTCTCTGCCCGCCCTCTAAACCTGCATCCATAATAGGCATCTGCGAGGAATAGAGAGTCATACCGAAATTAACATCATGTAAACCGTAGGCTATCTTCTTAAGTCTGTGAGGCCATAAGTAGATTGTTTCGCCTCTCATTACTACTTCCCAAGTATGACCTGTTTTCCATATTGGTTTTTCTAGTTTTTCGAGTACTGCTTTTGCCACTAAGAGAAATCCTGTACCAGACCAGAATACCTGTCCAGATGGGTCTCTCCACATAGTAGAATCTCCATTACTTCTAAAGGGGTAATCAAGAGCTACTACGGGGTAGTTCTTATCAAACATACTTCTTAATACACCTTTAGGTAGAATCATATCGTCTTCACAAAAAAGCACTGCAAAAACGTCTGGGTCTTTGAGTGCTTCTTCGGTTGGTATATTGAAACAATCTGGTAGTGAGCGTTCATGTGACCAGAATATCTCGTAATTAAATCCATCTAATTCATTAAGTAACTCTTCGAGAGTCTCAGAGAACATTAATCCTCTGCTTGGCAATACAACAGCGAGTTTGTCGCCCACCTGAATTAACCCTTCTTAACCTGGTCTCGTAACTTAAGGATAGTTTGGATTGCTCCAGCAGTTTGACGAATATCGTTTCTAAACTGTGTTCTGTTTTCATTACCTTTAGCTTGGATAGCTTCATTATCACTTTTAAGTAGATTTTCGGTAAGGATAAGGTCTACTCGACTTCTAAAGAGCATCATCTTTAACTGATTAAGTTGCTCAGTCAAGTATGCCATTTTAAAATCTTTTTCTGGGTCTAACTCTTCTACTCCCGTTAAACCAAATTCTTCTACTATCTTTTTATCTACTGCTAATGGGTCGTTCATCGCCCCTCCTATTTAATTATTCTTAAATCATAATACTTATGTAAGCGAAATGTCAAGTAAACAAAAAAGGACTCCGAAGAGTCCCTTAATGTTTCTAGAAAGACTAGCTTTTTAGAGTATAACCGAATCCTGGGCGAAGGGTTGTTCCACCCCATAGCATGTCTACAGTTATCAACCAACCAAGATATTCTTGTTTGTATTGAACCTGTGTTCGTGCTTGCTGTTGGATAGCGATAGCAAACGCATCTTTATGGAAAAGAATGTTGTTATTTTGGTTAGGGTTACTTGCAAGCTGAACTAAGTTCTGGCTCATAAATACCTTAATACCATAAATTTCACCAATTTGACCATTCATAATGCTGTTTTGGCTTCCGCCGACACCGATTGCATCGTATCGAATATATTTATCGATATTTAGCATTTCTTGTTTACCTTGTGCGGTTACAACAAGACTTCGGTCAGTTGATGGTGCTAAAGCATCATCGAGATAGCGGTTACCAATTAAGATAAGGCTATCTGCAAGAACTGTACCATATGAACCGTAAGCAGTGAATGAGCTATACATGGTAGCTGCGATGAAACGGTCAATCTTTTCAGAAATTGCGTAAGCAGCAGCTTGAGTATAGGCACTTCTTAGGTCATATTTACTTTGAATCTTAACAAAGTCTTCCAAGAGGAATGAACTTTCGTAGTGTTGGTTCAAAGTGATAGTAGTTTTAGTTTCAGTATTGTAGTTAAGTGTAACGACAGTGTTAGCTGATTTCAGGTTAGCAGAGATGGTAGAAACATTTGGAATTTCCACTGTTTGACCATATGCTTGAACATCTGCATCGTAGTGACGTACCAATGGTACAAGTACGAGGTTCTTTTTGACGAACATAAGAACTTCGCTTGACCATACGTTAGGTCGAAATACTGATGATGGTGTTGCTGAAACGTTAACATTACCGCTACCGTATGCTCCAGTAGTTGCCATGATAATTTTCCTTGTTTAAGTTGTTAATATGTGTCGTAGGTAGGGTCTATAGCTTTTTGGATAGCTTCGTAGTTCTTCTCGAACCATTTGTTACCGTTCTTAGCAATAAGCTCTTCTACGTTTTGGGAAGTAATTTTTTCAGAAGATGACGGTGCACTGCTCACAGCAGAACCCTTCACAGCTACAGCCTGTTGTTTATTAGCAAGCTGTGTTAAGGCCTCTCGGCCTCCTTCTTTTTTGAATGACTCTGCATCTTTCGATGAATCGTTTGACTTTACTAGGGCATATACTGCCTGGATATTGCCAGTACTTCGCACATAATCTAGCAATGCTGGGTCTTGTGCCAATGCTTCACCCATTTTCTCGTCATAATCACGAGCTTCTGGATTAGCACTATAAAAGTCATTTATTGCTACTTTTGCTTCTAATGAAGCTAATCGTTCTGCAGTTGCGTCTAATTCAGGATTAACCTTCATAGCTTCTTCTTGCAGCACACTCTTTGCTTCACCTTTAGCGTTGTGCATGGCTTTTTCGCTCTCACGAGCCATCTGTGCCAATTTGATTTCTGATTCACTACTGAGTTCTAGCCCTTTGGCTTTAGCCCATTTAGATAAATCTTTATCAACCTCTGGTTGTGCAGATTGCTCATTTGATATTGTATTGTCAACTTCGCCCGAATCATTCACTGAATCGGATTCCTCGGTGTGACTCCCCGCCTCTTCTGCTGCAGCTTCTGGTTGTGTAGTGCTCAGGTCGACTTGAGTTGGATGACCCTGGTCATCTATCTCAACGCCGTTCTTCACGTCTACGCCAGTTGCTTGTTGAGCAACAGATTCGGTTGTGGTTTGTTCTTCCATAGAACCTCCTCTTATTAAATTGCTCGCCCATGAGAGTACAGTATCGGGCGATTAGACACTGTACTCACATAGGAGAACTATTTTTTATTCGCCATACTATCAATGTGCTGTTTCACCAACATTATACCATAAGCAGATTTCAACAAGCCGTAAGCCTCGTCTTGTGGGGCTTGTACGGCTTTATCGAGTGTTCTGCGGTATTCATCTTCCATCCACTTAATAAGGTCTATACCAAGTGGTGATTTTCTAAAATCTTTGTAGGCTTGGAATTTATTGGTTTCCATTAGCTACTTCCGCCTGAGTAGGTAATTGTTCTTCTGGTGATGGTGTCATTGCTTCTTGTGGATTCTCTACACCCATCATTCCTGGGGGTGTTGGAGCTTGTGGGTTCTGTGCAAGAGCTCGTTCGTGGTCTAATTCTTTCTGCTGAATATCAAGAGCCTGTTTGAATCTATCTTGGTCTTGTTTAACGATTACCTGAGTAAATGGAAGGTCTGGGTAAATAGATGGGTCTAAGCCAAGCATCTGTACGATTTGAGCTTGTAAATCTGGTTGTCCACTTGTAAGGTCATAAAGTTTTACTAAGTCGCTTGATTTTAGTTCGATAGGTGGAGGTGATTGTGGTGCTCCCATAGGAGGCATTCCTTGTGGTGCTCCTTGTGGTGGCATTCCACCTGCTGCTCCTAGTTGACCACCTGATTCCATACCTGGAGGTACACCTGGCATAGAAGTATCCATACCTTGCTGTTTAACAAGTAGCTTATCAACTTCATCTGGGTCTATATCGAATCTCTTAGTGAGATACATTTTAGTAAGTTCGGTCTGGTCAATAAGTGGGTTAGATACCATAGATTGAAATATTGCGTCTGCTTTTTGGTCTTCACCTTGTTTTACCTGCTTAATTGTAGAGGCAAGCTGTACTTGAGGTTCATAGTTACCTTTGAATACTTTAGGGTCGTAATCAGCCCAAGTAATACCGTTTTCGTCAGCAATTCTTACCTGTTCTTTATTAGATACGAATAATTGCATCATTCTAAAGACTAATTTGCCTAAGTCATGGAAGCCTTCTTCTTCAAACTGAGTAAGTTTAATACCAAATCTCTGACCTGCAGATTGCTGTTGGGCTTGGATTTGGGTAGCAGTTACGTTAGAAACACTCTGGTCTACACCTTTAGCTACTTCAGAAGCTGCAGTTGTTTCTCGGATTTCCTGCTTAATGTTAGAAATCTGGCTAAATGCTGCTGCTGGGACAATACCTTTAGCGATAGGCTGTAAAGAACCTGCTGGAAACGGATAAACAGCTCCAGGTAAGTTTTCTACATCTTCTATGTAGTCAGCATACGCTGGGTCTAGGGTATACATTTGATTTAGAGTATAGGTAACAGAGTCAACCGTCTGGTTGGTCATATCATTTAGGAGTTCTTGCTCTGGGATTATCGGTTCAATTTCGCCTTTTCCGTAGAATAGAGCTTCATCAACGTAGTCTCTTTGAGCTACAAAAGGAATTAGCCCTTTAGCATACTCATCACCATTAGATTTTGCTTTAACCTTATAAGGATTGTCGGCATTTCGTATCTCTACTTCACGATTAGCTACTACATATACCTT
>JAKOQC010000633.1 GCA_029778565.1 bacterium | reverse complement strand
CCTACCTTGAAGCCTAAAACCCAGATCAATTACGGGTAAAAGTTGCCCCCTTAAGGCCATCACACCCAGCAGCCAAGGCTGAGCACCTGGTATGGATCTAAGTTCCTCCTTTAGCACGATCTCTTTCACACTAAGCAGTTCACTGGCATAAACCCTTTCGCCCAAATCGTAAGTTATGTAACGCACTTAAAAGCACCTCCCATAACATTATTAGAAAGCCTAAAGATCACCTTTACGGGTTTTCATTCATGACTTTTATATAAAAGATATCAACATCAGAGACCCTCGCCGGTAATGTCGGAGTTTTGGGAGAAGCGAGCAACGTAATATTCAAAGGTTCCTTAGGAAAATAAAAAGGCTTTAGCGTAATCGTATGAGCTCCTTTTTCATAAGGACCCAGCACCACTGAGCTCGTATCTGTATTCAATTCAATGGTTACCACTGTATTATCACCAACAGTAAATGTTAGATAATCCCATCCTAACCAATCATCACCAGGGGTAGCAGTTATGGTCCTGAAGATAGGGTCGTATGTGGTAACTGTGGTAGTTGTTGACTGCGACGGTATAGTCACGTTTATATAACCATCTGTGCTCGATAGTCGCGCGACAAAAACTAACTTTACATAATTAGGTTTGAATCCACCAAACCAACCAGTCAGAGGTTTTAGAACAGTACTACTTGTTCCAGAAATATCTTTTGTTTCCCCGCGCCTTAAAATATTCCATCCTAATGAACTTACGGAAACAAGCTCACAAAGATTTTTTTTTGGTTCTTTACGGTACCATTCTACATCAATAAAGCTTGGCGACCTGCTTGTCTTTGAATAGGAAACATGTATGCTTGTTGGAGTACTCATTGGCCCAATAACTACGGTCGTGTTAATAAATTTATCTTGACTGGATGTGATTGTTAATGACGTACCAGTTCGACTTATATCATCGGCAAAAGTATCATAATCCTTCAATACATAATTACGCCAAACACCTTTATCATTTGTGCAGCTGTTTTCCTGATTTGCGACATACTGGACATCAATTTTGGTTGCAGTTACAGTCGGAGTAATGAGAGGCGTTGCCAACAATGTTAAACTAGCCGGCACATATGTAGGATTGGGAGGATTGTTACCACCAGACCCACCACCAGGTTGCGAAGAGTTGTATCCCCACACAGTGGGTCTACCTACACCAGATGTGATAGTGCTTAAACTATATGGCGCATTCGACATAACACTAGTTGTTACCACTGACAGTTTTTTACTGTTGGAAGAGGTAGCAGTAGTAGGTGTTGTAGCTGCTAAACCAAAGTTCTCTGTGTAAACATTTGAACCTCGCACGCCGTTCAATGCACTTTGAGCCACAAAAGGAGTCGCATATGCAAGCTCAGAGTTTAAAGAACCTTTACTTAACGATGCTAAAGCAGGAAGCATCCCCGCTGCTATAATGCCTACTATCGTTAGTGCAATGATGACTTCAAGTAGAGTAAAACCTCTTGCGTTCCGTTTCATTTTTTCTCACTTCCTTTCGTCTATTTTTTATCTTGGACAATTGGGTTCGTCTTCTACGTGTTTGTCTTCTAAGTGTGTGATATAAACCGCCACCGTAGACGTAGGAATGTCTCCCACCTTAGGCTGAGAAAAGTATTCCACAGCACTACCTGTGAAACAGACTGAGTTTTCTGCAGCATTCTTAGATTTATACGTAACGTAGAAATCCCAATATCGATATGCATCTCCATTAAAAGCAGGTATGCTACTTGTGCAAGAAATCGCAGGTGTTAAAGAACCCTGAGCTAATTGTTCTTCGGGGAGATTCGAGATAGGCTCTCCCTGGCATGCAGCAGAGCTTGTAGCTATGTGATACCTTGCAAGCTCTACTGCACCGTTCCTGGCTTCTCCTATGCCTATTTTGCTTGAAACAACATTTGTAGACGATGTGAGTTGGGTTATGCCTAAAGCCAAAGGAACCATGAGCAAACTTAAAACCAAGATAAAACCCATCACTGTCACAAGAGCCAGTCCTTTTGTGTTCATTCTACCTTCACCCACAGTTCATTAGACACTGTCGAATCCAAACCTTTCATTTTGGGAATCTGCACTAAAGTAGCAGAAGTCGACGTTTCAATTTCTAAATATTTGTAAATTGTTAAAGATTCGTCGTAATCAGAAGCCCCCTTTAAAGAATATGTAGCTGTTGAAAACGTGCTTCCAGAGAATACGCTTCCTGTTGTTGTAGTCGCAGTTGTGGGGAAAAATGAAACTGCAGGGAATAACAACGGAACCGAACAAGTGGTTGGAGTTTCAAAAGAACAACGTAATTTCTTTGGCAGAAGAGGTGCTGCATTTATGAGTTTACGCAGAATAACTGTGTTTTCATAACGGCGACCTGTCTTGTCGACAGTGCTCAAATTTACTACAACAATATTAGGGTCGGTTGTCGACGTAGTAACAGCAACGGCAACATTGGATACTCCGGCATCGTTAAGTTCTTTTTTAAAATCTATGCTTGCTGTTTTTAAAGTGAAACCGTTAGTTCCAGTAACTGCTTCAAAATTGTGGTAACTAATCACATTATTTGTGACATTAAAGGTGGCACTGTTAGCGAACGACTCACCCTTAGAAATCACTAAAGCCTGTGCCTTGTTCATGGCAAGCACATATGTTGAGCTTGCATCAACTCTGTTCTTCACAGCCAGGAGCACACTTGTTCCACTAAAAGCTACGGACATCATCAATATACTCAGCAAAAGCATGGCAATTACGACTTCCAAAAGTGTCATCCCCTGAATACGTTTGTGCACTTTCATACATAAATTTTAACACTCGCCCAAGCAAAAGTTCTATAACAATTTTTTTGTGAGTTGCAACGTTTCTCACTTGTGTTTAATGTGTTTTCCTTGAAAAGGTTGCTTGAAACAAGGTTTATTTTTATGCCTTGTCGTTCATACTCCCCGCCATAATGTTGTACAGTGGGGGTGAAAATTGTCTGAAGAGCGTCTTAAATGATATTATTCAGCCTCCCATAATAAACATCGAAAGCCGAAAAGCAAACATGCATTTTAACCGGAGAATGATAGCTAAAAACATAGTTTATCTGGTGGTATACTTCCCAATATGCCAGTACCACCGGAATACTTGTAGTGGCGGAGTAGGAAGGATGAGTAACACACACATGGAAAAGCAAGACATAGCGAGAGAAGCCTTTTACTCTGCATAGCTCGTGCTACTAATGTTTATCTTGTTCCATGCATCAACTTAGTCCTGCAGGTCGCTCAAATCTTAGCTTGAGCTCTATGAATTACAGCATGTCAAAGCTTAGTTCCTTTGGGAAAAGTACGGACCGGCTGGAGGGGGTAGTGTCACACCGGAAGAGGTGAAAGAATTTGTAATACAAAGGGAACTTCAGTACAGAAAAGTGGCTCTTCGCCACAACTATTCCATAGCGGGTCGGAATGCAATCTATCTATTAATCATAATTCCAGTGTATTGGCATCACTGGAAGGTGGCACTTTCACTGGAGT
>JAKOQC010000632.1 GCA_029778565.1 bacterium | reverse complement strand
TGCCAGTAGTTTCATTGTAGCTTCCCTGTGAAGCGTTTGCACTCAAGAATTGTAATCCGGCTGGTAACAAGTCAGTTACCCTAACATTCACTCCAGTATCTGGTCCATTGTTTGTAACAGTTAAGGTGAATTTGACAGTGTCCAGGTAATTAACCACTGTCTGGTTAGCAACTTTAGTGATGGCAAGGTCTGCTGCCGGTGGCACAAGTATTGTGGCGTTTGCTTTGTTGTTTGTGGTGTTAGTGTCTGTTATGTTGGCTGTGACGTTTGCATAGTTTATTATTGTGCCTGTTGTGTTGATTTTGACTGTTATGTTTAGTGTGGCTGTTTCGAGTGGGTCTAGGGTTCCGATGAACCATATGCCCTGGTCTTGGTCGTATATTCCCTTTGATTTTGTGTTGTTTATGTAGATGACTGTGTTTGGTAATGGGTCTTCTACTATAACATAGTTTGCGGTGTCTGGTCCGTTATTTTTAACTTGTATAGTGTAGGTTATGATTTCAAGGTAGTTTGGTGATGTTTTGCTTGGGATTTTTTGGATTTCGAGGTCTGTTCCGAGTATGTGTATGGTTGCGTTTGTTGTTCCATTGTAGAGTCTTTCTTGGCTTATTTCACCGGGTAGTGAGGTGTAGGTTATGTTTACTGTGTTTGTAAGGTTTTTTGCTGCGAGTGATGGGTCGTTGTCTATTGTGGTTGTGAATATGATGGTTGCTTCCTCTCCGAGTTGCAGGATGGGACCTTTGTATATTATTTTGTTTGGTTGTATTGTGATGTTCCATCCTGGTGGGATTGAGATTGTTTCTTTGTAGTTCATGCCGGTTGGTAGGATGTCTTCTATTGTTATGTCGTAGGCGTTTGATGTGCTTGTTGTGTTATGATTTATTCGTATGGTCCATGTGCATGTGTCTCCTGGGTTTAGGTTTGTTGTCCCGTTTTTTTGGATATTTAGCATTGGTTCTATTATTTTTATTGAGGCTGAGGCTGGTGGGCTTGTTATGTTGTGTGTGCCGTTGTAGTATGTTATGGTGGCGTTGTTTGTGAGTATTTTGTTGTTAATGTTTTCTGGGATGTTTAGTACTGTGATGTTGTATAGTATTGTGATGGTTCCTGGTGCTGTTGCGTTGACTTCTCCGAAGTTTATGGTCCATTTGTTTCCTGTTTGGATTGGTGTTGGGGTTGGATATTGGACTTGGATGTTTGGGTCTATGTTGTATGTGAAGTTTGATGGTTCTAGGCCTGTGGGTATCATATCGTTAACTGTTAGATTTTCTGTACGGCCTATTGGGATGCTTATGGTTATTTTTTGGGTTGATGTGTTTCCTATGGGGCTTTCTTTGAGGTTTGAATTGTCTATGAATGTTTTTGTTATTGTTGGGGCTGTTACTTGTAGTGTTATGGTTGAATTACCTCTTAGGTTGTTTATTCCACCGTCACCGGTTCTTTCGCCTGTTCCTGTTCCTGGATCGCCTGGAGTTGTATTATTGGTGCCATGGGGTCCTGGGAGGCTTGTACCCCTAGTTTCCATTGTATTTTGTATGGTTGAGGAGAATATGGCGTCTTTTCGGAGGTCTGCTGTGAATGTTATGTTCACGTTTTGTCCTTGTAGTAGACGGTCAATATATGCTGTGAGATTATTGCCTGTGATGTTGTAGGTTACATTTATCGTGGTGTTGCTTTTTGTTATTGTGATGTCTCTTATGTTTTCAAACCAGGGGTTTATGTTGTCAGTTATGTTTAGATCATATATTGGTGCTATGTTTGTTCCTGGGCTGTTTTGTATTGTTAGTGTGAATTTCACTGGACTTCCTGGTGTTATTGTTGTCTGGTTACTTGTTTTGTTAACATAAAGTGCGGGTAGTCTTACTGTGAGGTTTGGGGCTGATGAGGATGTGTTAAGGTTAGTGCCAGCATCATTTTTATAATCTAGGTATGCTGTGTTGGGTATTGTCCTTCCGGCTGTGTTGTTACCATTATTTTCCACCACAACTTGTATTAGGAGTCTTATTGTCTCATTTGATCCTTGTGGGTTGTTGTTTGTGATATTTCCGAGGTAGAATCTTAGGGGGTTTAGGGTGGTTTCATTTATGCTCTCAAAATTGTTTATGCCTGAGAGTGTGAAGTTAAAGTTGTCTGCGGTTATATTTCCACTGCTTCTGCTTATGAGTGACCTGCCTGGTATATATTCAATGTATCTTGTGTCTATGGGATCTCTTATTGTTACTTCTGCTGTCACACCAGCTGGTATCGTTATATCAATCCTATAGGTTACAACTTCGCCTATGAATACATTGTTACCTGTTGAATCTGGCTCTGATGTTGCATTAACAGTTTTTGATATGCTGGGGGCTAGGGTTCTTAATGTGGTTGTGGCTGAAGTATTATAGATTCTGTTGTCGGTTCGTGGAACTGTTGAAGAATCTAGGGAATCATATGTTGCGTTAACCCGGTTGGGGAATGTTGAATTAGATTTAACATTATCATTTATTGTTACATTAAATTCGAAGATGAGATTTTGGCCTGGGTTTATGGTACCTCCAATGTATTCAACTGTGCCATTGGCTGGATTGTAATTGTAACTGAAAGCTGGTGGTGTGGTAACATTTGTTACTGTTGCGAGGTTGAAGGCTGTTGAATTCAGCACATCCCATAAATAGACATTGTATGCTGGTGAAAGACCATTATTGGTAACATTGAATCTTATAGTGACGGTCTGCCGCCCCCTGGCAGGGTTAGGTGTTATGGTCTTTGTAATGTTAAGTATCGGTTGGAGTATGTTAAAATTATAATTGGTGGTTATGGGATTTCCTGGGTTAGCATACCAGTTAAGGTTTACAATGTTGGTTTTCCCTATTATTGGCTGATGTGGATTTGAACTATTGTTCTCAACGGTTGCATTAATATTTAGCCTGAAGGAGTCTGTGCTATTATCATTGTCTGGGTATACTATTGTGGTTCCATTAAAGAGGAATGTGATGTTATTCCCGTTTATGGTTACAGTAGGGGTTGGGAGAGTGCCATTAAATCCTGTGGTGTTGAGCTCATATGAATTATATTTAAGGCCGGTTGGTAATGTTTCAATTATTGTGAGGTTGTTTGTTTCACCTTCTGGTAGTGTTATGGTGATCTGGAATGTTCCCTGTTCTCCGATGGTAAGGTTATTGCCAGATGTCCCGGGGTCTGTGCTTGATATCAGCTCCTTTTTCATGGTTGGATCTGCTATGGTTACAGTTGCATTATCCTCATATAATGATTGGTCAGCGACAAAATTCGGCCCAGTTGGGGTTGATGCATAATATGTGATCAGGCCAGTGTTATTTATAACTTCTCTTGGGTTCACATTATCAGCGAGTTTAGCTGTGAAGGTTACTATTATGGTATCATTTCCACTTGGGGTTTCATCTGTTTGTGGTATCATTTCAATGTTTATCCCTGTGGTGAAAAGATCTCCTGTGTATGTTACTGGGTTTCCGTTTCCGTCTGTTACATTGATGAGCTGGGGATTTATTAATTTTGCTGTTAGGTTATCTTTGATGGTTACATTATAGGCGTTCCAGTGGCCTATATTTTCTATTATTATCTTGTAGGTTATTGTGTCCCCTGCATCTGCACCTATAAGATCCCCGTTTTCTATGGTACCTGAGCCTGTGGTGCTGTTAACATTTTTGGTGATTGTGAGTTTCGGTTCTTGGGTTATAACCTGTTGTATTTTATTATCTGTGAATGATTCGAGGGGACTGTTATAGTATGTGATTTGCATTTGATTTGTAAGGTATAATTCATCAGCGAATGGTTCGTCTGTGGCTGTTACAGTGAATAGTATATGTGCTGTTCTCTCTTGCTGGTCTGTACTATTTATGGGTCCGTATTTGAAGATTAGCATGTTATTTGTGGCGTTTACTTCGAGTTCTGGTGGGCTGCCAAGATAGGCTGTTAGATTATCATCTAATGCTATACTCCATTGCCCTGGACTTGGCATGTTACTTTGCCCTGCATAACTGGTTATCTGATCTGCCTTGAAGAATGGTATTGGGAGGAAGTCTGTTATTGTCAGGTTGCAAATATTTGTTGTGGGTATCATAATCCATAATGAGAATGTTACATTGTCTCCGGGTCTTACCTTGGGTGGGTTGATGTTTGTGTTTCCATTTATGGCGTATATTCTTTTTTCAGGTGTTGGGGCGTTTATGGTGACTGTTGTGCCGCTGGGATCTGATACTGTGTTGTTGTTATGTGAAAGTTTGGCATTAACTTGAACATTATTAGATGTTGAATCCCTGGATTTGAGGTTTGGGAATCCGCTTGGATAATGCGCAGGGTTTTCATAGGCGATATCAATTGTTGTCCTGAATGTTATCGTACCTGTTGTAGGTCCCCTGTTTTCGCTTCTGTTCTCATATAATCCTCCTGTAAGCATCTCATCCAAGCCAATGTCTTTTAATTGCCCGGAAACATTGAATGTTATGGTCCATTCTCCGGTTGCATTATTATGGGTTACATTATAATTTTCTGGGTTGAATGGTGTGCTTGTAGTGTTCCCAGCCTCTGTAATGTTAAGTATTGGTGTGAAGGTTTCGAGGAATGATTGTCCATCACCAACAACATCTGTTATTATCACATCTTTTATTTGGAAGTAATCTGATAATTGGAAATTTAAAGTGTATTCTAGGGTGTCTGTTGGCCTAGTGTATCCTCCATTTATATCTTTTACTGTTTTTTGTATTGCCAGTGATTTGAGGTATACTGTATAACTTGAATTTGAACTTACCGTGGTGTTATTGTATGTTCCTGTTCCTGTTACGTTGTTGGTTGCGTTGACTGGGGCTCCCGTGTCAGGATCTAGGACCGGGTTTGTTGTGTTGTCGAATTCTGGGGCGTAAACCCTATATTTTATGTTTTTGTCAACGCCTATCACCCCAGTTATTGAGGGGAATTCTATTGTTATGTTTCCACCAGGGATTGTTGTGGATGGTATGTTAATGACTTGTCCACCTGCAGTGTCAAGCAATTCTATAAATTGTATGTTACCTGGAAGATAATCTGTTATTGTTAAATTTTCTATTGTGGCGCCATCTGCCACGTCCACTTCTATCATGTAATCAAATGGATAGTTTGGACCTGTTGCAGTTTCATCTTCATGTAAAATAGCATCTTTATTGACTTTTATTATTGTAGGTATGATGGTGGCGTTTTTAGCTTCCCCATAGATTGGAGGGTCAACTGTTGGATTGTCAATGGGGTCGTTACCAAATCTGAATATTGGCCTTGCTGTTACATTAAGTGGCAAGCCTATGGTTGCGTTTAGAGCCATTTTCAAGTTTGTTATTATCATCTCTGCTGGGGGTTGTTCAGGGACGAAACTGCCAAATGGGTATTCTAGGACAAAGAGACTATAACCTGGAGGTCCTGTTGTAATGTTTCTTGTGAGCGGATCTAGGAGTTCACCAGAAACTGGGAATATACCAACATTCACATATTCTACTGGAAATCCTAGATAGCTTGCATTAAGAAAGCTTAGTTCAGGGGGTAATATGAGTTCTACTATGGGCCCGAAACCAGGGGTTGTGGCATTATTGTCAAAAATTAATGATAACTGGAAATTTTCATTTATAAAAGCTTCTGAGGGGGCTGTGATCGTTATAACGGGTTGGCCGAGAGTTAAGTTAACTTCAAGATGATCTCCCGTGACATTAACAAGTTTAACGCTTTTTAGGTGGCCTGTTTTCGTTGCTTCAATTTTAAGTGTTGTTAAATTGCTTGAAAACAAGAGTTGATATCTTCCATTATCATCCGTGAGATTTGATGCGATTTCATTATCATCAACCGACTTTACAGTTACATTAACACCCTCAAGACCCTGACTCGGATCATCACACCTTAAAACAGTCCCATTAACCGTCAAATTATCCGCAGCACTTACAGATCCAAGCACCGCGAAAAAACAAAAAAACAATACAAAAACAATAAACACTTTTCTATACATCATCTCAGACCCTCCCAACCCAAATTACTTTCCAGCCCCCTATATAAAGTTTATATTAGAACCTCCAATATTCTGATCACAGCACATGTTGTAAATAATCATTAATATGTTTTTCTGTGATATTCCGTGCTCATTGCATATACTTTTCTGTGATATTCCGTACTTTTATATATACTTTTCTGTGGTATCATCCATAGAATGTTCATTCCCACACACACATATAAAAACACACAATGGGAGCTGCTCCAAAAAAAATGTTATTTTAAACCACCCCCACTTATAGATTGGGGGGCTCCCTCCTTCATAGAGAAAAAATCTATCTCCACCCCCCTAAAGGAGGATCCCCTCTGCAAGCATTCAAGGCCCATACTATTAGATTTGAAGAGACATCATACACCTCACAGGGACATTCTAGACAAGCAAATAAGAACTATCTAAAATTCTAAGGGAGAGTTCTTTTCATGAACACAATTTACACAAGTTATTCAATTCTACTTTCATCATCCCCATCTAACAGCTCTTTTTCAACCC
>JAKOQC010000631.1 GCA_029778565.1 bacterium | reverse complement strand
TCTCTTTCTTTTTGTTCCATGAAGACTTGCACTTCTTCAGGCGTGACTGTTACATTTTCTGTGGTGCCATATTTCTCCCAAAGAAGCTGGCGTTTTGCGTCCTCATAGGCGTCCTCATAGCTCCATATGCCAGAGGGTAAAGGAGGTAAAACAGTTATTTGAACTAGCTGCCATAAAAGACTGCTTACATTGAATAGCATCAACAAAAGTAACACCAGCGAAACCCCATAAAAATAAACCTTTTTAGCTGTCCAATTTTGCATGGAGCATGCCTCCTTCTTTAGTACTGCGCAGTGTGTTTCATTCAAGTGAACGTGCTACTTTCCAGTGGTACCAAAATACTGGGAAGTATACCGCCAGATAAACCATGTTTTCCTCTATCATTCTCCAGTTTAAATACATGTTTGCTTTTCGGCTTTCAATGTCAAGTACGGGAGGCTGAATAATTATTTCAGACAGTGACCAGACAATCCCACCTATACTGTACAACATTATGACAAGGAGGATAAATGACAGAGCATAAAAATAAACTTTCTTTACAGTTAAACCGTGCATCTCTTGCCCCCTTAAGTAGTTTGTCGCTATGTTATTATTGTACATTACTACGTTATCAAGCAGTTTCTGCGGAGGTGAAACCATTTGACAACATTGCATGAGACGTTGTAACTCACACAAAAACTGTTATAGAACTTTTGCATGGACAGGTGTTAAACTATAGATATGAAAGTGCACAAACGTATTCAGGGGATGACACTTTTGGAAGTTGTAATTGCCATGCTTTTGCTGAGTATACTTATGACTTCAATAGCTTTTGGGGGAACTAGCGTACTTCTGGCTGTAAAAAACAGAACTGAGAACGTTTCCAAGTACGAGCTTGCCATGAATAAGGCACAAGCTGTCGTACTCTCTGAGGGTAAGCAGTTTGCTAACAGTGCCACATTTAGTATTTCAACCACGGGTCTTATTACCTATTATGAAGCTAAAGATTCCGGTTCCAGCGACGTATTTACTTTACAGCGAAAAGAAGTTAACTTAAAATCTGAGCTTCAG
>JAKOQC010000630.1 GCA_029778565.1 bacterium | reverse complement strand
GTTTATTTACGCGTATTATGGATTCTGCGATAAGTCTCCGTATGGCGGAAGAATACCGACTGACGAAGAGTTCGGAAAACTTTATGACATTATAATCGATAGGTTTGGCGATATTCCAACAGATTATTTCGAAGGCATCAATAATATGGCAATGGGATATGTTTGCAATATAGATGATGTGCTTGGCAAAGAACCTGAGACCAGACATATCCATGAAAGGCTGCACGCGGCTGGTATGTGGAAATAAATCCGCGATAAATTAAAAAATATTAATGTCAGCTGCAGCCTCTGAGTAGTTTAGAGGCTGCAGTTTTTTATCATCAACATGTTTACAGATCCAAAATTAATGTTATAATATAATTATGGTAGTAGAAAATATTTTGACTAGTCGCTAAATTATAGTATTATAACGGTTAAGTTGTTGAATTTGAATGGTTAATAGCAGAAGATTGAAGGAGGTTATGAGTCATGACTCGAGAAGAATTTGTATCTGAGTATCATAGTTTTGTAGATAAAATTTGTTATAACGTAAAACAATTAGATGATAAAGTATTCTCAAGATTATACGACATTATATTATACAGCTATGGAGATATTCCGAGCGATTTCTTTTCTGGACACATTAATATGGCCCAAGGATATCTTCTGAATTTGGACGAAATTTTAGAGCATTACAGCTCTTATAAACCGCGACCGAAGAATGAAAAATTAAGCTTTCTAATAAATAAATAATAAAAAATGTGTATTTTGGGCGGGATGGGTTAGACAGCTTCCAGAGCCAAAGTGCATAAAGCTGGACAGGGGTTCAACTCCCCTCCGCTCCACCAATTTGTATCTTTAAAACGCGCCGGTAGCTCAACTGAATAGAGCATCGGATTGCGGATCCGAAGGTTGGAGGTTTGAGTCCTCTCCGGCGCGCCATTTAGGTGAGATGGCCGAGCGGCTGAAGGCACTCGCCTGCTAAGCAAGTAGGGTGGCTAAAACCGCCCTCGAGGGTTCGAATCCCTCTCTCACCGCCATTAATAAATGGCCCTGTGGTGTAACGTGTAGCACAACGGACTTTCTATCCGTAAGTGTGGGTTCGAATCCCATCAGGGCTACCATTAATATTAACAATAATATAGTTTTATGATATAATATGTTTAAATCATGGGGGTGAAGGGTATCGACGACAATATGGCAGTTGTGGAGAGCGAGCCGAGGTCTCCACATAC
>JAKOQC010000629.1 GCA_029778565.1 bacterium | reverse complement strand
TATAAATTCCAAGATTCTATTGTAATACCTGTTGGGTCTATTTTCTCTAATGTAATATTTCTTTTAGTGTCAGAAGCGTATGCCATACGACCTGTTAACATTTCAGCGTGAGACATCATCCATTCACGGAAATAATCTGGGTTACCATCAATAGTATCAATAATTTTGAATTTAATAGGATCCCAACTCTGACGACCAATAAAATAAGTTGATGGGTTCATATAAGGTATATCCTCAATTTGGGTTGATAAATGTATTCCCCCATCCATTCTTATATAGAATCTTTGTAAACCTTGTTCGGAAGAAACAGTTAATACCCACCTACTTCTCATAGTAGGTTCATAAGCAATAGGAATTGGTCTAAACAAGCTGTTATGAGTTCTTGTTAGTACTCCCATTGAATGTGGTTTTAACTTATTTTTAATCATATATAAAATATATATCTCTTAGGTAATTTTGTAAATGTGGAAATATTTATATTAAGATGAAAAGTTTAATTTCAGAAATCGTAAAAATCCAATTAGTCCGTGAGTTATTATCAGAAGGACGTGTTGAGGATGCTAAGGCTAAATTTCCTTAAGATGCCGACGTTATTGATTACTTTGTAAGTCAAGATCCATCAGGTAATAACAAATACTTGAATTGGGAAATGAAGGTGTATAAACAATTACCACCTGAAGCTCCAGCTGACTTAAAAGAAAGACACACTAATCAAAAAATTCGTATCAGTGGTGGTCTATAAAGGACTCGAACCTTTTCCAAAACCTTCGCAGGGTTTTATGCTATCCATTACACCAATAAACCATTTGACCCCCAAGAAGGACTCGAACCCTCATATTCCATTACAGTTACTTGTTTCGAAGACAAGGCTGGTATTGGGGGTAGCTTCATGTGCTCTCCATTACACCAAGAGACCAAGTTACAGTTCCTATCTACTTTATGAACATACTGTAGGATGTTTCCTCATAACCCTCGGATAGGTAGGTTTGTAGGCGTGGGTGGATCTGACCTTATACGACACGCCCAAGTTATTAGCGGAGAGAGTAGTATTCGAAACTAGCCCAACTTAATGGGTTCTTGTTTTCCAAACAAGCGGAGGACACCTTCCTCTCCTTCACTCTCCATTTGGCGGAAGTGGTGGGTGCCGACCCCACTCGTCCTTTAAGACCTAACAGTTTAGCAAACTGTCCTCTTTGCCATCATTGAGTACACTTCCTTTTAAACATATGTGATAGGATTCGAACCTATGACCTTATGTACGACTTTGGATCGTTGCGTTGGACCAACTCTGCCACACATATGTTTTTGCACATCCTGTAGGATTCCAACCCACTCTCTTAGTTTTGGAGACTAATGTGCTAAGCGTTAACACTAAGGATGTATTTTTTCTACTTTATAATTGTTATATTTTAAAATTTTAACACACCATTCTAATAGTTCATCAGGTGTCATATCACTTTTCATAACATTAACAGTTTTATGTAAGATACCTAAATTATTTAAACTATTATCACCACCTCTACTACTTGGTATTATGTGGTCTAAATGGTAGTTATTTTCATTTAAATTTATTTCTTCACCAGATAAATAACAAACAGTATTTTCACCAAATCTATTTAAAACATCTTTCCAATTAAATGTTTTTTCAATAGAAGTGTCTATTCTGTTTTTACTGTTATTATCTCTTTTTTGAAATTTCTATTACTGAAGATAATCAGCAAAATATCAAATTAAATTTGTCAAAGAACTAGCGCGCCCCCTGTAGGATTCGAACCCACATCTAACAGTTTTGGAGGCTGTATGGTATTTTTTTCTTTTCTTGCCATAATTGTACTTTAATAATAAATATCATCAAAGTACAAAAACGACCCAGGTTGTGACGGTGAGAGTCGAACTCACGATTTCCTCCTTATCAGAGAGGTGCCTTAACCAACTTGGCCACGTCACAATTTTAGTAGGCTAACCAAGACTCGAACTTGGTTTTCAATCTTATCAGGATTGTGTGCTAACCCATCTACTATAAGCCCATTTGCGGGGGAGGAAGGGATCGAACCTACGACCTTAGAGTTAACAGCTCTCTGCTCTACCACTGAGCTACACCCCCGTGTTGCCCGTTCCCGTTTCCAGTTAGGGGACTTTGGCCAGTGTTTTGTGCGTGGGAACCACAGGCGATTTAACCACACCTTTACCTCTTCTTACGAAGAATATCAAGGATTTTTCCGCGGGAATGGTAGGGATCGAACCTACGACCTTTTGCTTAACAGGCAACTGCTTATCTTCCACTGAGCTACACTCCCAAATTAATTTTATTACGTTCCTTGCGAATAGCCAAGTCGACAAAAATTATAAAATAGTCCCCTAACGAGCGGGTCCAATAGGATTCGAACCTACATCATCTCGGTTAACAGCCGCTAGTTTTACCAGTTATTACTACAGACCCCGGGGTGATAGGCGGGGATCGAACCCGTACGTCCTTTTACGGACACTTGTTTCACAGACAAGCTCAGCTAACCAATATCTGACTCTAACACCATGTGTTGCGGAGGAAGAGGGAATCGAACCCCCAAAGCTTTTACACCCAGCTGTTTTCAAGACAGTGTCCTCGTCCATTCGGGCTTCCTCCAATTAATTCTCAATATGTCAAACAACAAAAAACCCCACCTCTTTTTTACATGAGATGGGGTTTAAAATTTTATCTTTATATATCTAGGTTATTACACCTTGAGTTTAGACAAAACACATCTCATATAGTCCGAACTATTAATTCGGTTACTATTACTATTCGATATGTGATGCCAGTTTTTCATTGTTATAATTTCTATTTGTTAATAAATATGATACAAAGATACTAAAGTTTTACGACTTGTCAAGTATTTTTTTAATTTTCTTCTGTTTTTTCTTCAGTTGGTTTATTTAATTCGTCAATCATCTTTTTAACTTCAGCCGCCTTCTCATACTTTTCTTGTTCTACCAAGTATTCTAAGGATTTTTGAAGTTTGGCTAATTTAAGCTTTTTAACCTCTTCTGGGTTAACTTTTTTGGTATTTCTTTCTCTCATTCTTCCAAAAAATTCAGCTAATTCGTCAGGTACTTCGGTGTTATCACCAAAAGAAGAAGAACGACTAAAAGATGTGAAAGACATTGAACCATCTGGGGATGTCCAATTTTTTGTTTCCCACTCACCGTTTTCATCTTCACCCTTTTCAATATCCATTTCATCTTCAGGAATATTGAAATCATTTGTTAGGTTCTCTCTGAAATCATCCATACGAGGATCATTTAATGGGATAAATCTAAATTTCAAAGGACTATCACCATCACGTCTACGTGATGAAATTAGACGCATCAATTCTTCTAAATCAGAACGAAATCTATTATAATCTCTTTTGAATTCTCTATCATTCATCATGTTATTGAATTCTTCCCAACGACGATTAAAATCCTCCCCTTCGTTACCGAATTCGTCGTTAAAATCATCGTCATTATTATTAAATTTTGCCATAATATTCTTTTTTATATAAATATCGTTATTAAAACCTTTTTTGTCAAGTAGCAGCATAAAAAAGGGACCGAAGTCCCCTTTATTATTTCAATACGGTAACATGACCGACTAAAGTATGATGTTTAGCATTATCCTTTTCTTTAACGTGAACCTTCCAAATATAAACACCGTCTTGAACTGTCTTACCTAGATAAGTTGCGTCCCAAGGTGTTCCTGATGTTGTTGAATAATAAATCATTTCACCCCATCTATTGAATATCCAAAACTCATAGAAATCATAACCTGTAACTACAGGTGTGAATGTATCATTTTTACCATCATTGTTAGGTGTGAAAACGTTAGGTACGTATATTGAGAATACGTCACTAATATAAACAGTCCCATATGCTGTATCTGTACAACCGTTTTGTGTTGTTACAATTAATTGTACTGTAAAGGTACCAGTATCACCGTAAACGTGAGTTGGTGACATGACATTAGTCGTCATAGAACCATCACCAAAATTCCATTGGTAAGAACCAACTGAACTTATATTATTAAACGTCACTAAAGGTTCTAAAATATTCACAATAGGTGGAGCTATAGTAAATGATGCTATAGGATTAGGGTAAACATTTGCTATCACACCCCCCGAAGTTCCTACACAACCATTAACATCCGTTACGGATAGAGTTGATGTGTAAGTACCTTGAATTGGGAATGTTTGTGTTACAACACAACTATTAGTAGGTACACCATTAATAGTCCAAACACAATTAGAAACACCAGGTGTTGTATTTGTATAAGTTACTGTTAATGGTTGACAACCTGATAAAGGTGTTGTTGAAAATGTTACAGTTGGATTTGGGTTAACCGTTACTGTTACTGTAGATGTAATATTTGGACTACATCCATCTGAAATTGTAACTACATAAGTTGTTGTGTTAGTAGGATTAACATTTATTGTCTGTCCACTTCCACCAGGTACCCATGTGAAGTTATAAGGTCCACCATCACCACCATTAGCTGTAGCCGTAAGTGTTGTAGAGCTACCTGCACATATCGTAGAAGGTGATGCCGTAGCCCCACCCGTTAATGGTGGATTAACATTAACGATAACAGAACCGTTAATATTACAACCGTTAGCGTCAGTTACTTGAACTGTGTAAGTTGTTGTTGTTAAAGGTGAAACACTTGTATTTTGTGTTGTAGCACCGTTAGTCCAAAGATATATGTAAGGTCCTGCACCTGTTGGGTTAGATGTTAAATTAGATGATTGTCCAATACAAATAGTAGGTGGTGTGGCTATTGGGTTTATTGTTAAAGCTGAAGGTTGTGTTACAGTTAAGTTTGTTAAATTTAATGTACAACCGTTAACATCAGTTACTATTACTGAATAAGTCCCAGCTGTTAAACCTGTTAATGGGTTAATTGTACCACCATTAGACCATAAGTAAGTATAAGGTCCTGTACCGCCTGCCACAACTAAAGTAATCTGACCATTACTACCACCGTTACAAGTTACATTTGTAATCACAGGTGTTGCTGTAATTGATGTAGGTTGTGTTAATGTTGTTGTAACGTTTGATGTACATCCGTTAACATCGGTTACAACTATTGTATAACTACCAGCACCTAAACCTGTAAATGTTGGTGATACTTGATTAGGTCCTGAATTGATTGAGTAAAGGTAAGAACCTGTTCCACCATTACCGTTAACTGTGATAGATCCATTTGTACCACCAAAACAAGTTGGGTTAGTTGATGAACCTACAGTTAATGTAAGTGCGGTAGGTTGTGTAATATTTGCTGAACTAACTACAGTACATCCGTTAAAATCTGTTACAGTAACGTTATAAGTTCCTGCAATTAAATTTATTGCTGTAGGTGTTGTCTGTATTGGAGTAGTGTTCCATGAATAAGTGTAAGGACCAACACCACCATTAGGGGTGACATTAGCTGAACCGTTGTTTCCACCGTTACAGTTAACATTTGTTGTTGTAATTGCTGCGGTTAACTGAGTTGGTTGGGTAATAATAACGGTTGCTGTTGCTGTACAACCAGCACTTGTTACTGTTACTGTGTAGGTTCCTGCAACTAAACCTGTTGCTGTTTGTGTAGTTTGTCCATTAGACCATAAGTAAGTATAAGGTCCTGCACCTACACCTGTGGCTGTTGCTGAACCGTTGTTTCCACCAAAACAAGAAACGTTAGTACCTGTAGCTGAAGCTGTTATTGAACCTGTAGAAGATATGGTTGTTGTTGCCGTAGCCGTACAACCACCAACACCTGTTACAGTTACAGTATAAACACCAACCCCTAAACCTGTTGCTGTTTGTGTGGTTTGACCATTAGACCATAAGTAAGTATAAGGACCAACACCACCCGATGGGTTTGCTGTAGCTGAACCATTTAGTAAGCCACAAGTTGCTGATACGGTTGTTGTAGTTATGGTTATTGGTGTGGGTTGTGTAATTGTCACAGTATTGGTTACCGTACACCCTGTAGCACTTGTTACTGTTACAGTATGAGTACCTGCAACTAAACCTGTTGCTATTGGTGTAGTTTGTCCGTTAGACCATAAGTAGGTGTATGGACCTACACTTCCTGTTGGGTTAACAGTTGCTGAACCGTTGTTTCCACCGTTACATGTTACATTAGTCGATGTAATAGGTGCTGTCATTGCCGGTGGATTAATAAGTGTTACTGTTGCTGTGGATACACAACTATTATTATCGGTTACAGTTACAGTATAAGTACCTGCAACTAAACCTGTTGCTGTTTGAGTTGTTTGTCCGTTAGACCAAAGATATGTAAAAGGTGCCGTACCTGTAGGTGTTACCGTAGCCGTACCATTGTTACCCCCATTACAAGTTGGGTTAGTCCCGACTGCTGTTGCGTTACAACAAGCTAGTACAGCTGAGAATTGGAAATTAGGGTCACCTTGACAAGCAATAGAACTCCAAGAACCTGATTCACCATCACCTGATGTATTAATTGTAAAATTTAAGTTTGTATTTGAACCTGTACAAACGGCATCTGTTTGAATTGACCAACAGAAATTCCAATTTGGTGTAGAACAGTCATCACCAAAGTTATTGCCGGGATTAGCATCCACAGGTATATTGTAGTTATACCCAAATCCAGGTCCCCAAGTTGTACTTGTTGCTGAACTAGTCCAAGAGTTATACCAATTCCATGTACCACTACCTGAACAAGAAGCGGGTGGACTAGGTATTATAGTTGCCGGATTCCAACCAGCACCGAAGTTAAATGTAACACCGTGTAACCAATTGGAACTAACTTGTGTGTATTGTGTAATATTATAACAAAAGTTAACAGTAGTACCAGGTAGGTATGTACCATTAACAGGTGCGGGTGATACAGTCAAATTACCAACCTGTAAACACTTATTACAATCGTTGGTTGCTTGAACTGATAAATTAAAATTACCTGCTGACGATATATTCATACCACTTACTTGGATATAATAAACTTGTCCAGGTGTTAAAGGTTGAAATAGTGCAGTATTATTACCTCCTGCAGTACCATTATTGTCACAACCAACACCAACTAAACCACCACAAGAACCTGTCCATAGTGTTATAGCTGGACTTTGTAGTACAGGTGCGGTACCAGGTGTAATGTTAATATTAACTTGATTACCCGATGCTGTAAATCTATACCATACATCCAATGCAGGACCAGGTTGGTTACCACCTGTTTGGCAACCAAGTAGGGTTGTATATGGTGATGGGGCTGTAGCTCCAATGTTTGTTTGGTTGGTTACGTTCACTGATGTACCAACACCCGATGGACATGCTGCAGGGTTGGGTAGTGTTCCCAAATTTGTTGCCGTACTACAGTTATCGTTAGCTGGGACTTGAGCCCAAATAAACAAACTTGATAGTAGGAAGGTTGTTATTAATAAGATTTTTTTCATGTTTTTTATTTTTCTACGTGGTTATATAATGCAATAAGATACCCTTCATTTGTTATCATAAATGTAGGTTTCGTGTATTTTGGATCACGATTGTCAGAATAGTTAGAAGGGTCGATATTATAACCTTTGATAAACAATTCTTGTGCAGATAAAAGTTCTACTTTCATTCCATTAGAGAATGTGATTGTATCACGTTTAGTTTTTAATCTAAACGATTCTAAATCAGCAGAATCAAGAGTTTTTTGATAAAGAGGACCTTTATCGATTTCAGATGAAGTTATTAATTCACCCCATATAATGTTATATGACTTGTTTGTTTGTGCTTTTATTTGTGTCATACAAGTCAGAGACAACACAAATAAAAGGGTCTTTAAATGTTTCATATTAGAAATTTAAGTAATTAAGTAATTAAGTTGTTTTAGTGCTGTCTATAAATATAGGTAACCCACGCCTTTAAATCAACTGAAAAAACAAGGATTTAGTGAAACATATCTATAAATGAGTGGGCAAAAAAAAAGGACGTTATAAACGTCCTTTAATTTCCTCTATCTCCCAGATGGTTAACCACTTACCATTCCAAAGTTTTCGCCCCGTAGGGACAACTTCGATGGTCCATTCGGAAAAGTCCGATAAACGGGTTTTTTCCTTAGCGAGGTTTAAAGCCTCAATCTCAGCTTTCGGTCTCTCGTGTGTAGTAGTTTCTACATAGAGAGAGGGAGCCTGATATCCCCTAATGTGGGTAATATCTACTCTCCATAGTCTATTTTTTTCCATGATCTCAATAATGAGACCTATGGACCATGTCGATTTTTCATAGTAGCGGGAGCTGGAATCGAACCAACGG
>JAKOQC010000628.1 GCA_029778565.1 bacterium | reverse complement strand
TGTATTTCTGCATCTGTTCTTGCGATGCTTGAGATACGGAAGTCATCAATGTAAGTATTAATAGCCGACATGCTGATATTAGGCATATTACCTAAGTATAATTTATTATCGGCAAATCTACTAGGTAAAACTGGGTTAATAATAAAACCGACCCTAACGCCATCAATCCACAGCGACATTTCACTAGCAGACCAACGGGTTGTAAAGAGATGCCACCCAACTGTCGGTTTGTCAGTTCTAATGGTTTGTGCTGTGCCTGCATCACTAACAATACTAAATTCTATTTGGTTGGTTTGCGGATTATACCCAAGATAATATACACCAGTTTCCGTAGTCGTTCCGATTGTCCATATTCTCCGGCTATTAGGTATACCCGATTTCCAAAATTTAGGCACATACACCCAGCACTCAATTGTCCCCTCCTGCGGGTTCAGTACCCCTGCCGTGGGTATGGTCAGGGTTTCGGCTGCCCTTGTGCCGTCAATGAAGCTGGTGGCGTAGGGCTTTTGTTCTATTTGGGCGTATTTAAAATAAAAACTCGCTAACTTCCGCAAGTCCACGTCCAGGTTGTAAATACACAGAGTAACTACCGGCCTGCGTATACGTGGCTTGAATTTCAACTAGATGCCAATTGCCATCTGACGGAACAGTAATTATATTGCCATCTCGCCATTTTCCCCTATCAACTCTAATTTTCATGGAAGGTGAGCCATCAAAGTGGGAACCAATAGTGTTAGAACCAGCTTTATGTTTTACCAAGTAAGTAAGTGTATAGGTTGTAGCGGATAAAGAAAGATTCTGATACACTCCATCCCATTGTGCTTCACAGTGAATATAAGGATATTCACCAGATGAATCTACCCATGCGTTAGCGGAAAGTGGCGTCCATCCTGAACCGTTGTTAAGTAAGCGTGAATTGGTAAAAAAATTCGTTGTCCCTTCCTCTATCATTATCGCTTTGCCGAATTTACCCTGCTCGAAGCGAGGCTGATTCACCGCAACCTGCGCGCCGTCGCTTGTGTATGCTACAGAATTGCGTGTAAACGTAATTGTTATAAACCGTGCTTCTAATGTACGAGTTCCTGTGACTGCGAATATGTATGTTGTAGCTGTGGACATCTGGCTACCGTTCTCATACCAACCTATAAATATGTAACCAGGATTAGCACTCGCTGTTAGTGTGGCTGTACTGCCACAATTATATGTCCTAGAGCCTGTAACTGTGCCATAGGATGGGTCATTGGAGGCTACGAATATAGGATATGTTTTGAATGTATAGCTGGCAGTCACAGTTACATCATTAGCTGGCATAGTGAAGCTATTGTTATTAATAGCTACGTCGGACGAAGACCAACTACTGAAGTTGTAGCAACTGGTTGGTATTTGTGATAACATAACAGTTTGTCCTGCTTTTGCAGGGTTAGGAAATGCGACCAAGTGTCCTGTATTGTCAGGTACCGCTCTTAGTGTGACAATATATGTTCTAGCAACTGTTGGTGTTATCGTTTGTACATTGACAAAAGAGAATGGTTGACCTAAAGCTTCGGCAACAGTCTCCGTTTTGTTTTTGTCCCTATCAAGGTCGTTTACATCCCGCTGCGTGACAACTAATGTGTATGATTTACGGTCAGCTGACGGTGTGTACTGTACTCCAGATTGATATGTGTTGGAGGATAACATGCTGCTTCTGGTATATTGGTTAATAGGTTGTTTATCAAAATATGATGCTAGTTCTTCTAGCTGTGTAGGGTACAGTCCGGAGTGTTCTTTCTTATACAACTCAAGTGTGGTTGTTATGTCGTGTACGTTGTTCATAAACATCTC
>JAKOQC010000627.1 GCA_029778565.1 bacterium | reverse complement strand
GTTGGTCAGGAGGATTAGGAAGCGGAGCAAGTATAACAGTTACCCCAAGTGCAACGACTACATACACTGTTACAGGTACAGATGCTAATGGCTGCGAAAATACGGCTGAGATAACTGTAACAGTTAATCCATTGCCAACAGTTACAGCAACAGCTAGTCCAGCAACAATATGTAATGGATCAACTTCTGTATTAACAGCAAATGGTACAGATAATTATAGTTGGAGTACAGGAGGCAATACATCCAGCATAACAGTTACCCCAAGTGCAACGACTACATACACTGTTACAGGTACAGATGCTAATGGCTGCGAAAATACGGCTGAGATAACTGTAACAGTAAATCCATTGCCAACAGTTACAGCAACAGCTAGTCCAGCAACAATATGCAATGGATCAACTTCTGTATTAACTGCAAGTTCAAATATACCAGGGACAACATATAGTTGGGATACAGGCGGCAATACATCCAGCATAACAGTTACACCGAGTGCAACGACTACATATACAGTAACAGGGACAAGTGCAGGATGTACAGGTACAGCGACAGTAAGTGTAACAGTAAATCCATTGCCAACAGTGACAACATTAGCAAGTCCAGCAGCGATATGCAATGGATCAACTTCAGTATTAACAGCAAGTTCAAATATACCAGGAACAACATATAGTTGGGATACAGGTGGCAATACAGCCAGCATAACAGTTACCCCAAGTGCAACGACTACATATACAGTAACAGGTACAAGTGCAGCAGGATGTACAGGTACAGCAACAGTAAGTGTAACAGTAAATCCATTGCCAACAGTTACCGCATCAGCAAATCCTAATTCAGTATGTCTAGGTAATAGTTCTATTTTAAATGCAAGTTCAGATATTCCAGGTACCGCATTTGAATGGAGTGGTACTTTAGGAAGTGGTTCTACTAAGACAGTAACACCTATTTCAACTACTACATATTCAGTGACTGGGACGACGCCATTTGGATGTTCCAGTTCTACTTCGATTACTATTATTGTAAATGCTTTACCAATTACCAATATAACTACATCTAGTGATACAATATGTTCTGGACAAAGTACTATATTAACAGCCAGTGGTGCAGATTTCTATAGTTGGTCTCATAGTTTAGGTACAGGGTTATCACAGACAGTTTCACCTACTTCTACCACTATATATACTGTTACAGGTTCTTTTGCTAATGGATGTTCAAGTACAGCTACTATTCAAATTACAGTAAATCCTATCCCAAATATTGTAATTAATGCTTCGAATAATCCAATATGTTTTGGCGATAGTACAACTTTAAATGTTATAGGGGATGCTATGCAATATTCATGGTCACATAGTTTAGGTAGTGGTACTACTATAACAGTTTCCCCTATTAATAATACTACTTATACAGTTACAGGTACCAATAGTTATGGCTGTACAAATAGTGCAACTATATATATAACAGTAAATCCTAATGCAGATGCTACAATAAATCCAGTGGGTAATTTATGTGATAATCAATCTTTAATAATTTTGACAGCAGCTACATCTGGCGGTATATGGAGTGGTGAAGGTATAACTAATCCTAACACTGGGGCATTTAGCCCAGCTACTGTAGGTACAGGTACATATACAGTTACTTATATGATTAGCGGACAATGTGGAGATACAGATACAATTACTATCACAGTATATCCATCACCTATTGCAACTGCTTATGCTACTGATGAAACTTGCATTAATGCTTTTGATGGTACAGCCTGGGTAGAAGTTACAGGAGGTACACCTCAATATAGTTATTTATGGTCCCCTTCTTCTAGTACAAGTGATAGTATAACAAATTTAGTACCTGGAGAATATCATGTTACTGTTACAGATATTAATAATTGTTCAGATATAGACACTGTTATAGTAAAACCTGGAACAGAAGATTGTTATATTTCTCACATATATATACCTAATATTTTCGCTCCAAATGGTAGAGGAAATCCAGAGAATGAATACTTGAGAGTTTATGGTAAAGGTATTGAAACTATAGATTTTACTATATTTGATAGATGGGGTAATAAGGTATTCCATACTACGGATATTAATGTAGGTTGGGATGGTACCTATAAAGGTGAGCCCGCATTAGTGGGTGATTATACTTATGTCATTAAAGTTAGTTATCATAATGGTAATAATGAAACTTTGAGGGGTCATATTTATTTAGTGAGATAATGTATTGAATCTGCAATAAATACTTATAATAATTTTAGAATTTGACATTTAATTATTAAATTTAAAGTTAATATAAAAATAATTTGGGTTCTATAACGTTTTGAGTGGGTTAATTATTTAACTGTCCAATTGCTTTTATTAATCCACAGATACACACGAATAAGCACAAATGAGAGTGATGGGAGACGAGGAGGCTGGGAGATGGGGAGACGGGGTGACGAGGTGATTGGGAGAGATGGGGAGAATGGGAGACTTGGTGGCGAGGAGAATAAGTGATGAGTGATAAGTGATAGAGTTGATGATATTAGTTATAAGTTAGTTCACAAATGAGCACAAATAAGAAATTCAGTCCCAAAATCTATTAATCCCAAAAATCATGGTTCAGACAATTTAATTCTATCATTCTCTGTGTTCTTTGTGCCTTCTTTGAGAACTTTGTGGTTAATATTTAACTGTACAAAAATAAATAAAGATTATTTTTATAAAATTACTTTTTTATAATCTTTACCCATACAAAACGTTATAGAACCATAATTTGTATATAAAAAATATACTAAATATAAAATTTATTATATAAATTTGTATAAATATTTTAAAATTTATATAAATTTGCATAAAAATATAAAATTGAATAATATGAAAAAGATTAAGTTATTGCTAATTTCTCAAAACATTAGCAGCAATAGTAATTTTATAGTTTTAACATTAATGATACTAATGTCTACTTTTCTTTTACTGGACATTAATACTATATATTCTCAAAATAATTGTTTAGATGAACCATTATTCAAGGATTGTTCAGTAAACCAAACTTTAAATGATGAACAAAATAATGCACAAACATTAAAAATCCCATCAGTTAAAAAAGATGAAAATTCCAATCAAATTAATGTGGAACATAAAATTCCATTTGCATTAGGTGAAATTTCCAAAAATGATGAAAAATGGCAAAAAGGTGGCATATATGAAGGTTTCACTCCAGAACAAGAGATTATAGAGAGGAGAACAAAAATTGCAAAGCATTTTCAGCTATCAAATGGTGAATATGCAGCATTTATAGGAAGTATAAAACATTAT
>JAKOQC010000083.1 GCA_029778565.1 bacterium | reverse complement strand
CATATCTCGTTGGTAGAAGTATACGTATTACTGGTATGGCCGCATCAATCTCTGGTGGAACTATTCATCGAGACCACAAGAAACACTTGCGCAGCGAGCTCGTTACCGTTACAGCAGTGTTTTATTACTATAATGAGCAATATCGTAACCACGAAGACACCTTTAGAGTACGAGCCGGCGATGGCAGCGAGTACGAGCTGACGCTCAGTACTACAAAGATAGAAGAACCAGCCGAGGAGCAACAATGACTACCGAGCAACAGACCGAGTTAGTTACCAAGTTGGGTTGGCCAGAAGCGATTGTTATTAGTGTTGTGTGGGTGGTAACTGGCGTTACCATTTGGCAGCTTACTGTCAATTATCATGGCGATCAGTCTGTCTCACTCGAGAATGCTATTTCTTACATTGTACTGGGTGCAGTGTTGGTAAGTGGTGCGGTGCTGTTTTATGGCACGTTGGCCCTATTGTTACACCGCCGCCTTTTGCAAGACAAAAAATAGCTGCATTACATGTCGGACCAACCAGAAGACCCATGTAATAGCGATGGATACTTTCATTTACCAGAGTCTTTAAAGGATAACCCTGTACTTGCTAGTCTCGACGGCAAACGCATACGATTTGCTGGCAAGGCTATGCGCAAATGTGTGTACGAGCGCGATGGTGGTAAGTGTCATTACTGCGGAGCAGTAGTTACTCTCGAGAGGTTTCAGGCCGACCACAAAGTACCATTTAGCAAAGGTGGCTTAACAATCTTAAGCAATCTACTCTGTAGTTGTCGGTTGTGCAATCTTGCCAAGGGCAACGTTAGCTACGAGCAGTTTGTGTCCGAGCTGGCCGAGAAAGGCCTAGAGTGGCGTAACGATATTGCGCAGAAGCAGGCAAATTGGTTTGCCGACCAACGCCGCTTAGCGCTAGGGCAGATATAATGAAAGTTTTAGACGGTGTGACAGCCGTCTTTTTTTGATCATTTTAAAATACATTATTGAAATACGAATAAAAAGCGAATATAATACTTTTATGTCTTATTATAATGATATAAATATGGGTGAGTGGAAAAAATCGGAAATTTGGACAGATAGTCTTTGGCTCATTTCTGAAAGAGATAACACCGGGAAGCATGATGGTTACTATCATGGTAATTTTGTACCGCAGGTACCCCGTCAGTTAATCTTGAGATATAGTAAGCAGGACGACATAGTGTTTGATCCTTTTTTAGGTAGCGGTACTAGTGCCTATGAGGCCGAAAATTTAAAAAGAAATTTTATTGGTGTTGATATTCAAAAGGAACTTGTTGATGAAGTACGAAAAAAGGTTGAACCACACAATAATTTTGTAGAAGTTATTGCTGGTGATAGTGTACAGTCAAGTACATATAGTATTGTTAAAAAAATTTTAAGAAGACACAATAAACAATACATACAACTAGCAATATTGCATCCACCATACACAGATATTATCAGATTTAGTAAATTAGCTGGTGATTTATCAAATGCACCAACTCTGCATGAGTTCATTGAAAAATTTTCTACCATCTTAAAAAACACAATCGATATACTAGAAGAAAAACGGTATTTAGCAATCGTGATCGGTGATAAATATACTAATGGAGAATGGATTCCATTGGGTTTTTATTGTATGAATGCTGCTCAAAAACTAGGCCTGACTCTTAAAAGTGTAATTGTAAAAAACATGGCCGGTAATCGTGCTAAGCAAAACAAAGAAGGTATTTGGAGATATCGGGCACTTTTAGGTGATTACTATATTTTTAAACATGAATACATACTGATTTTCAAGAAAAATTAAATCGATTTTCAGACATTAGCTTATAAATACCCATCATATTGAAACGGAATTTAAAATTATCCCTGTTATTATGAACCTGAAACTCACCTATCGTTACCCCTTCATATTCGTATTTCACAGTATTACTCTCATTCCATTCGGAAACAGTTGCTTTTGTGAAAGTTATTTTCGTGGGATCCCAGATCGGGCTACAGGTTTTTTTTATAACTATATATTTTGGTTCAAATGTTGGGTTATCAATTTTGTCTACTATATTAAAGAAGTGTATTAAAAAATCACAATCAAACATGTATTCCCAATAAATAGAAAGTAATTCATCAATTCTTGTTAACGCAATTATTTTAAATAATTTCACTTTTTCTGGATATGCTGTTGGAATATATGCTATACCTAACCTTTCTGCTAAAATTGTAAACCATGTATTCGATGATGCTTGGCCAATTTTTTGTGGTGCTGCTTTGCCTAGTTTTTGCTTGTTAGTTTTTACTGACAGAGTTTTATTATTTTGTAAGATAAAATCAATAGAGTTTTGATTCTCGGCAACATGTTTTGTTGGTTTAGGTATATTATTTTCAACAAAAATATTATTAATAATTGGTTTGACTGTGTTGACAATAGTAGGCACCCCACGGCATCGATATTTGTCAGATAGATTTATATTAAAAACATCAGATATTGAAATTTCAACGGATATACCAATTTGTTCATTATTTAACATATGTAAATATTACCATACTAGAGTTTTTTTTAAGTTATATAGTAACGTATGTTAAAATTAATCTATGAATTATATTGGGAGTAAATTGTCATTATTGGAGTTTTTGGAGGCGTCAATTACTGAGGTGGTGGACAATGACTGTGATAGTTTTTGTGATTTATTTGCAGGTACGGGTATAGTCGGTACTCATTTTAAGAAAAGGGGTTATAAGATAATTGCTAACGATATTCAATACTACAGTTATGTTTTAAATAGGCATTATATAGGTAACCACAAGGTATTAAATTTTAATAGTCTAGTTGCGGAAATTTCGGGCCTAGGTAATATAGAAACAAAAAATCGTAAAGATTTTGTTTGCGACTATTTGTCTAATATAGAAGGTATAGAAGGATTTATTTACGAAAATTATTGTCTTGGTGGTACAAAGGATAATGATCAACCGAGGCTCTATTTTACAGATGAAAATGGGAAACGCTGCGATGCTATACGTCAAAAAATAGAAGAGTGGAAGATAAAAGATTTAATTAATGATGATGAATATTACTTCTTAGTTACAAGTCTGATTGAATCAATTGATAAATATGCGAATACTGCTTCTGTTTACGGCGCATACCTGAAAAAAATAAAAAAAACTGCTCAAAACGATTTAATCTTAAAGCCAGCTGAATTAATTATTAATGACCAAGACCATGTAGTATTTAATACGGACATTAATAGTATCATTGGTAAAATCAATGGCGACATTCTATACTTAGATCCACCCTATAATCACCGTCAATATGCGACAAACTATCATCTTTTAGAAACAATTGCTAAATATGACAACCCTAATATATATGGGAAAACAGGGTTACGAGACTATAGTAAACAAAAATCTCTTTATTGTTCACGTAGACAAGTCTTTAACGCTTTTAGGGATTTGATATTGAAAGCAAAATCAAGGTATATATTTTTAAGCTATAACAATGAAGGCTTAATGTCCTTGGATGATATTAAAGAAATTATGAGTTTACGTGGTAAATATGGGTATTTTACAAAAGAATATAATCGTTTTAAAGCAGACAGATCTGAGAATAGGGCTTATGCGGCTGACACGACGACTGAATATCTACATTATGTAATATGTAATAATTAGTTAATCAGGGCTGTGTGGCGGGTGACAGCTCTGTTTGTTTTCATGTTTCCCCGTTGTTGCTCTACTCTGACTAATGTCGGTTTACGCACGTGCTATAATGTCCATATAATATAAAGGTTTGATGTATGAAACTGGGCAAGATCAAAAAAGTGCCTTTGAGGGAAATTTGGAAACACGAGGCCCTAGATTTTACTAACTGGTTGGCCGAAGAAAATAACTTAGGACTATTAAGTGAGTCTATCGGGGTTAGTATTTTAAATTCTGAAACTGAAGTGGGCGTTGGGAAATTTCATGTCGATATATTAGCAGAAGATGACAATGGTAAAAAAATAATAATTGAAAATCAACTAGAAGTAACCAACCATGATCATTTAGGTAAGATAATTACTTATGCCTCCGGTCTGGATGCCGAAATAGTAATATGGATAGTAGCCCAAGCGAGAGAAGAACACGAACAGGCTATTAATTGGCTTAATGAAAATACAACAGAGGGTGCAAATTTCTTCTTAATAGAGGTTGAGGCGCTAAAAATTGGGGACTCACTGCCTGCCCCAAGGTTTAATATTGTTGCCGAACCCAATGAGTGGGCTAAAACAATCAAGCAAAGAGCAGGTAATAATAAGATCACAGACCTAAAATTAAAACAACAGGAATTTTGGGCTAAATTAAAAGAGTACGGTGAAACTAACTCGGTATATGTAAAGAGTTGGCAGAAACCAAAACCACGTCACTGGTACAATATTGCCATTGGAAGTTCACAGGCTAATGTAACTGCAACAATTAATACTAGAGAAAATAAAGTAGGCATTGAGTTATATATACGTGATAATAAGGATTTGTTTAACAAACTTTATTCTAAGAAAACTTCCATTGAAAACAGTATTGGTAAACTAGATTGGCAAGAGCTACCAAACAAGAAGGCCTCTAGAATAATAATTACTAAAAATGGTGATTTTGAAGACGAAGGTAAGGAAGACAATCTAATTAGTTGGCTTTTTGAAACTATAGAGAATTTTGCCAAAGTCTTACCCTCATACTTTTAGTAGTTGAGTTTCCCTCTGGGTGTATAATAGAAAATATAAATTGGAGCAGATAGTATGCAAGAAGAAAATAACCAACAACCAGCGCCCAAAAATGCTGCGCTAAGTATAAGCCGGCTTGTGGCGTATATAGTGTATTTAATTGCTGTATTTATAGAAGTAATATTGTTGCTACGAGTAGTGCTACTACTGTTCTCTGCTAATCCCCTCACGCCATTTGTAAACTTTGTTTATAATACATCTAACTATTTTATGGCTCCATTTAGAGGTATATTCCCGCCACATGCAGCCGAGTTTAGCGGTGGCTACTTAGATACCTCGGCGCTATTTGCCGCGCTGGTGTATTTAATACTAGTAGCTGCAATACAGTCGGTAATGATGTACTTAGAGCGCCGACGCTAATACTAAGAGAAGAGTAAGCTAGACTGTAGCCCTTATAGTTGCAGATAAGCCATTTAAGTTTTGGCTGTGGGTGTATAATAGAAGTATAAAGAAGGAGAAAAAATATGCATCTTAAAGATCTAAAACAACAAGCCAAAGACAACACTACGTTTCGTACCGTAGTAGCTACTGGCAAACACACACAAGTAGTAGTAATGCATATTAATCCGGGCGAAGATATTGGCCTCGAGACACACCCAGATAACGACCAAGTTCTCTACCTGGTAAGCGGCAAGGGCGAGGTGGTACTCAACGGCGAAAAAAGCGAGTTTAATAAAGGCGATGCTGTGTTGGTACCTGCCGGCACCGAGCACAACTTTACAACTGTTGGCGACGAGCCAATGAAGATAATTACTACGTATAGCCCACCACATCATCCAGATGGTACGGTGCACAAAACCAAGGCAGACGCCGAGGCTGCCGAAGCTGCACACGTAGCCGAGTAGTAGCTTTACTACATGAAAAAGCCCCATCACTCTCTGTTAGTGAGCTGGTTGTTTGCCGACGCAAATGGTCAATTGGTAATTATTCAGTTCCCGAATGTTTCACTATGGGCAGCGGTGGCGGCATGGATAGGTTTGCACTGGGCGGCCGTATCGCGCTGGCATATGGCACTCGAGATAGTCTATACTGCTGCGCTTATAGTCTGGGCTGTGCAAGAGATAGGCTGGGGAGCAAGCCGATTTAGGCGCATTCTGGGTGCGGTAGTGCTTGGCTGGGTGCTTATAGGCTTGGCAATGCGACTTATGCAACGATATTAGCGCTTTTTCTTAGATTTGGTTTTAGGCTTTTTGCGCTTGTGTACGTGCTTAATCTTGCGCTGCCATGGCCATTTGCCCGTTAGCTCCATCTCAAACTCCATTCCTAAGAACGATCTTATGGCTACAATGCCGGCTAAGGCCAGTACGCTAGCAATACTTACTTGGCTCGATACTGTGCGAATAATATCGCCAGCTACTAAAAATTCGAGACCAAGCAAAATAGAGCGAGCGAGGTCTTTGCGGTAGCCATCGTAGAGTTTGTCGCCGCGTACTCGGCGAATAAAGTGCCATACTACTGCCAGGGTAGAAATAAGTATGCCCAAGGCAATGGTAATAGCACCTATTAAATCTACGAGGGCGCCAATTTTTTGTACCAGGCTAAGGCTAATGTTCATATCTACTATGGTGGCAAACATTAGCACTTTGCGCAAGGTTAGCAGGTAAAATAAAAACCCCGCCGAGGCGGGGCAAGAAAATTTAGAGATAAATACCGGGGCGGTAATCCTCTTCGGGTTCTGAGATAGAGAAGGTAACATCGAAGACTCTGCCGGCGTAGAAAATGCCGTGGGCAAAACACATCTCGGCCATAATTTCGTTAATAACGATTCTCGAGATAGACTCGGGCGCAGGAAACAACGGCTCGCCGAGCTGTTCTTGGTAAGACATTGCCCACTCGTAGACAACTGTTGCTGCACTCGTAACGCCAACTGCCATCTCGCTAACGGGCTGTGCAGCAATTTGGCTACGCAATGCTTTGCCAGGCGACCACATGCGAGCCAGACCACTGGCGGTCTTGGCGGCGCTGTCTTCGGTCTGCTCGTAGAGCAAGAACGGAACCTTTACTCCTTCGCCATCATCTTGGTAAGTAAAAATACGAATACGTGGAACAATCTGGCCCGGAAAGTCGATAACAACATTAAACACTGCCAATTCTATCTCTTCGGCAAAGTCAGTGGTACCAGGGTCTTCGTCGCTCAAGCTCTTCTCCTAACAGGTGCAAAGTAGCTGTACTATAGCAGATAAATATGGTTGTAGCAATAATTACTTTGCAATAGCACTGGCTAAAAAGGTAAAAATGCTATACTAAAAATATGAAATCTACAGAAGAATATGTTGTGTTGGTAGATAACAAAAATAACCAACTGGGGGTAGAGTTAAAGTCGCGTGTGCATACTGCTAATACCCCAATGCACAGAGCATTTTCGTTATTTATTTTTAACCACAAAGGCCAATTGTTATTGCAGCAGAGGGCACATAGCAAGCAGACTTGGCCGGGTGTGTGGAGTAATTCGGTGTGTGGCCACCCAGCAAAGGGAGAAACTGCGCAGGCGGCCGCGGTGCGCCGGGCCGACTACGAACTTGGGATAAGTCTGAACGAAAAAGACATTCGTGTGTTTGAACTAAGCTATATGTATCGCTATGAGCATAAAGGGGTGGTAGAGCACGAAATTTGCCCAGTAATGGCAGTGCAAAGTAATGCCGAGCCGCAACCGAATGCCGACGAGGTAGAAGCCACCCGCTGGGTAGACTGGGCCGATTTTGTAGCCGAAACAAAACAGCCCAATGCGTATTCGCAGTGGTGCGTAGAAGAAACTGGCTTGCTCGAAAAGAACCCGGCGTTTCGACAGTTTTACGAGGGGTTAAGTAAATGAAGCGCGTAGAGGGCAAGGATAAGTTTGGCAAGTTTAGTTATCAGCTAAGCGAACCGGAAGGGAAAAACTTTGCTGCCGAGTTTATGCCGCAGCTAACACCAAAAGAGATGTTAGAACTTGGTGTATTTGGCGGCGAATACTTTGCTGATAAGCCTAGTGATCTGCCAAAAGAGTGGTGGCAAAAGGCTAAGCTAAGTACAGCCTATAATAAAGACCTAAATTATTTTGGCGTAAAGGCATCTCAGCCACGGCAAGTCTGGCTCGACAAGGGGTGGATACGCGAAGAGTATGATCCCAGAGGGTGGTTTCAGTGGTATTGCCGTTATTATATGGGTCGGCGTATTCCCAAATACGATGCTTGGCAAATTGGGCGCTGGCGCAATATTCGCCGGCATGTGGCGCAATTGCAAAAAGCTTGCCCAATTGGTGAGCTAAATTGCCGGCCTGTGCAGCGCCAGGCTTTGCTGCACTGGGCCTATGACAGTAGAAAATTATAAGCTATAATTAAGCATAAGAATTAATAAAAAAGGACCCAAATGAGTAAGAAAATTACTGCCGAAGGCCTACGTAAGTTTAATGCGATAATGGTGCCTATTTTTGGCTTGCAAGCATTGGCTATGTGGCTACTGGCTAAGAAATTTACTTTGCCAATAACAGCAAGTTACTTAACGTTTAATCGTCTTACTCAAAGCCTAGAACCAGCCACGAAAGTTATTTATAACCTACCACTTGCCTGGCTAATAATTGGTTTCTTACTGATGAGTATGACAGCTCATTTAATAATTGCTACTGTTTGGTACCCTAAGTACAAAAAAGACCTTAGTAAGGGCATGAATAGGGCGCGCTGGATAGAATACAGCGTATCGGCCTCCACTATGATAGTGGCTATCGCCATGCTGGTGGGTATTTACGACCTCAGTAGCCTTATTATGCTCTTTAGCTTGGTGGCAGTAATGAATCTCTGCGGCTTAGTAATGGAAATTCACAACCAGACCACGCAGAAGACAAAATGGGTGAGCTTTGTGGTGGGCTGTATTGCCGGCATTGTGCCTTGGGTGGCAATTGGTCTCTACTTTTGGGCCAGCTCGGCCTATGGTAGCGGGCAAATTCCAGCCTTTGTGTACTGGATATACGTGAGTATCTTTATCTTCTTTAACTGCTTTGCACTAAACATGTTCTTGCAGTATAAAAAATGGGGCCCATGGGAGAACTATCTCTTTGGCGAGCGGGTCTATATTATTCTCAGCCTAGTAGCGAAGTCGGCACTAGCCTGGCAGGTGTTTGCCGGTACACTAAGACCATAACAAAATGGTTGGCGCCTATCTGATTACGATTGGTTATGCAGCAGTAACCTGGCTGTTTTTGGCTAGTATCTTTGTGGCATTACAAAATGTGCCCAAGGCGTGGTTTGTGCCAATCCATCTAACTGGTGTGGTAATTATTATGGCCCTTTCGAGTTGGCTATATATGCGCTGGTTTCATTATTTTTCGCCGTTTCATACCATGGTGGTGTTTATGCTCACCATTTTTGCACTCGAAGCAATTGTTTTTGGGTTCTTATATCCACCCGGGCGGGCCTACCTTAACTTTTGGGACTATATTGTGCCAGTATTCTTAGGTGCCTCTACCATTTATTTGGTAATGACATCTTTGGCGTAATTTAGGTCTCCTTACTCCACCTTAGACTAGTAGGTTCTGGTATAATGTAAGTATGAAGCCGCTCGAGAAAAAAGTACTTATCTTACTAGCCATGGCACAGCTTATTCTTACGCTCGACTCGACGGTAATGAATGTTAGTATTAGCACACTGGTAAAAGACCTTAATACTACTGTTGGTGCAGTGCAAAGTGCAATTGCGTTTTATACCTTAGTAATGGCAGCCTTTATGATAGCGGGTGCCAAAATTGGCGATATTATTGGTCGCAAAAAGGCTTTTGTAATTGGACTCATTATTTACGGTACTGGCTCGCTTATAACCTCGCTGGCACCAAATATTCGCGTACTTACCTTTGGCTGGTCATTTATGGAAGGCCTGGGTGCTGCCTTGGTAGTACCAGCCATGATCTCGCTGATATCGGCCAACTTCGAGAAGGGCCCCAAGCGGGTAAAAGCCTACGGCAATTTGGCGGCAATGGCAGCTATTGGTGCAGCAATTGGCCCAATTATTGGCGGGCTATTAACTACCTATGCTAGTTGGCGCTATGTGTTTGCCGGCGAAGTACTAATTGTGCTGTATATTCTTATTAATAATAAGACTATTCAAGATGCTCATTTGGTGGGCGAGAAGCCCAAGCTCGACTGGCTGGGCGCGGGCCTGACTGCAGCTGGTATGTTTGTAATAGTACAAGGAATATTACTGGCCAATACCTATGGATTCTTTAAGGCACGCGTACCATTCTCGGTAGGTGGTAATGTGGTATTGCAAGCTGGGCAGGTATCACCATCTATTTTGTTTGTTATAGCTGGCTTGGGTATTCTCGGGCTATTTGTACTGTGGGAAATGCATCGCAAAAAAGTCGGCAAAGATGTGTTGGTGCATTTGCGCTTATTTGCCAACAGTATTGTTCAGTCTGGGTTGGCCTCAATACTTACGCTGTATTTAATAATGGGCGGTACCATGTATGCCATGGCTCTCTATACCCAGGTAAATCTTGGCTATAGTGCTATTCTTTCTGGGCTAACGCTACTGCCAATGTCGATAATGATAATGCTCTTGGCCAGTCGCGGGGCAATAATGGCGCAGAAATTTGCCCCTCGCTATATTGTGCGTGCTGGCTTTGTGTTGGTATTTGTTGGCGCTGTGTTGCTTGGTCTGTTTGGTAAAAACGCGACTACTGGCTGGGCACTGGTACCCGGTATTGCGGTAGCGGGTGCTGGTATTGGTATTATTATGTCGCAATTGCAGAATTTGGTACAAAGTTCGGTAGAGCTAAAGGATGCCTCAGAAACATCAGGGCTGATGGCTACGTTTCAAAATCTGGGTATGAGCCTTGGTACAGCGCTCAGCGGTGTGTTACTTATCATTTCTTTGTTGGGGGTTAGTACTCAGTTAATTGCCCAAAATACTCAATTAAATGATGCGCAAAAAGCTCAGCTCACGGCTGCATACCAACAAAATGCTCAGATTGCCTCGAATGCTCAGGTAGAAGCCGCCACTGCTAGTCTGCCGGCTAATCTCTCGAGCGAGGTAGTGGCTATAAATGCTCAGGCGCGGCAAACTGCCCTTAGCAGAGTATTTTTGCTCTTTGGTGTGTTAAGTTTACTTGGCTTGGTAGCCACGGTAAAGTTGCCCAAAGTTAAGCCTGGGCCGCATGCCCTCGGTTAGAAGAATAGTTAACGAAAGGAGAAAACATGCGCGGACCAATAGACTTTATAATAGTAGGGTTTAAAGAAAACAAATTTAATGGAGAAATTCTGAAGGCATTAGAAAAAGCTACCAGTGACGGCACAATAGCAGTGCTCGATCTCGCTCTGGTAATGAAAGACGACAAAGGCGCAGTAACCTCGCTCGAGTTGAGCCAAATTGACGATACCGTCATTGCAGAATTTGCCAAGGCCAAAAATATTACCTCGGGTATGATATCGGACGATGATGTTGCCGAGGTTGCTGATATTTTAGAAAACGGTAATTCTGCCGGGCTACTAGTAATAGAACATCTTTGGGCAAAAGGCCTTAAGAAAGCTATTGTAGATGCTGGTGGAGAACTCATTGCCGAAGGACGCATTCACCCCGATGCCGAAAAAGAATTAAACGCCAAAGGAGAATAATATGCCAGGATTATTACGTGGAATGGCCAGAACGGCCGTAATTGCCGGGACAGCTACGGCAGTATCGAATAACGTGAGTCGCAGACAAGCACAGCGCTGGGGAGCAGAAGGACAGGCTCAACAGGCCCAAGCAGCACCAATAGAGCCACAAGCTACTCAGGACGATCAAATTGCTCAGCTAGAAAAGCTTGGTAAGCTAAAAGACGAAGGGATTCTTACTCAAGAAGAATTTGATGCCAAGAAAAAACAAATTCTCGGGCTGTAACAGAACTATATTGTAATCTAAGCATAACTATGCTAAAATTACACGGTATTGATAGCGCTTTGGTATCAGCACACCTGAAAAGCCAGAGCGCTATTATTTTTACTCTCTAAAACAATCATTATTTATGACTACGCAAGACCCCCAAAAAATTCGTAATATTGCTATTATTGCTCACGTAGACCACGGCAAAACCACCTTGGTAGATGGGTTGTTAAAGCAATCGCAAACTTTTCGCGATAACCAGGCCGAGATGAGCCAAGAGCTAATAATGGATAGCGGTGACCAAGAACGTGAGCGTGGCATTACCATTACTGCCAAAACGACTGCTATTGTACACGGTGAGTACCGCATTAATATTATCGATACACCAGGGCACGCCGATTTTTCTGGCGAAGTAGAGCGTACCCTTAATATGGCCGATGGCTGTTTACTACTGGTAGATGCGCAAGAGGGGCCAATGCCGCAAACCAAGTTTGTACTGCAAAAAGCACTGGCAGGTGGGTTAAAGCCAATTGTGGTGATTAACAAAATTGACAAACCCGGCAGTAGAATTACAGATGTCGAAAACGAACTCGGCGATTTATTCTTAGAGCTGGCTATTCATGAAGATCAGCTGCACTTTCCTATATATTATGCCATTGGTCGTGAAGCCAAAGCCTGGAAGACGTTACCAGAAGACCCTAGTGTGGCTGGCGATCTCTCGGTTATTTTTGATGCCATTATTAACGAAGTACCAGCCCCCAAAGTAGAGCTCGACGGGCCTTTTCAGATGTTAGTAACAGCCCTGCGCTGGGATAGCTATAAAGGCAAGTATGCCATTGGACGTATTAACCGCGGCCAAGTAAAGCCAGGCGATAGTGTAGTACTATGCAAAAAAGATGGTACGCAGGCTAAAGCGAGTATTGATCATGTTTTTGAAAGTAAAGGCTTACAGATTGTTGAAACACCACTTGGTATTGCCGGTAATATCATACAGCTTACTGGTGTAGCTGAAGCGCAAATTGGTGAAACTATTGCCGATAGCGATAAGCCAGAAGCTTTGCCGGTGTTAGAGGTAGAAGCACCAACCCTAAAGATATATCTTGGCCCAAATACTAGCCCAGAAAAGGGTAAAGAAGGCGACTTTACTACTGGTCGCCAAATAGGTGACAGGCTACAAAAAGAGCTCGAAACCAATGTTGGTTTGCTCGTAGAACAACACGATGTGGGCTTTTTGGTAAGTGGAAGAGGTGAGTTGCACTTGAGTGTATTAATAGAAACGCTGCGTCGTGAAGGTTACGAGTTTGAGGTGGGGCGTCCGCAAGTTGTAACCAAAGAAGAAGACGGCAAAACTATGGAGCCGGTAGAAGAACTTATTGTAGAAGTACCAGCCGAATATGTGGGTGCGGTACAAATGGAACTAGGCCAGCGCCGTGCAACCCTAAAAGAACAATTTGCCAGCCCGAAAGGCGTAACAAAGTTAGTTTACGAACTCCCAACTCGAGCATTGCTTGGTTTGCGCGGTATTTTAATGACCAACACCAAGGGTGAGGCAGTGCTAAATTCACTTATGATTGGTTATCAGCCAATGGGCCCAGCGCTGAGCCAATTACGAAATGGTGCCTTAATTTCGTTTGAAACTGGTGCTACCACAGCATATGCCTTGCAAAAGGTAGAAGAGCGCGGTATTGCCTTTGTTGGCCCCGGTGTAAAGGTATATGCGGGTCAGATAATTGGTTTAAACAACCGGCAAGAAGATATGGAAATTAACGTGTGTAAGGGTAAACAACTTACCAATATGCGTACCAGCTCTTCTGACGGTGTAGTACAGCTAATGCCGCCAACAATCTTTAGTTTAGAAGAATGTATCGATTTTATTGAAGACGATGAGCTTTTAGAAGTAACACCAAAGTCATTGCGCCTACGCAAGCGCGAACTCGACCCCAATAAGCGCAAACGAAAATAATTACTTGCTAGATTCTATATAATGTTCGGCTTCTAGAGCGGCCTTACAGCCTTCGCCAGCAGCGGTTATGGCCTGGCGATAGCGAGCGTCGGCTACGTCTCCAGCTGCAAATACACCAGGTATTTTTGTGGAGGTATCGTGATTAATTTGCAAATAGCCCTTGTCGTCGAGCGGTAAAATACCATCAAAGAGTTTGGTCGCCGGCGTGTGGCCAATTGCTACAAATAACCCCTCACAAGCAAAGTCGGATTCTTTGCCAGACTTGGTGTCTTTTAGTTTTACGCCACTTACAAAATCTTCACCCATTACATCTATAACTTCACTGTTCCAAATAATATCGATTTTGTCGTGACTCTTTACTCTATCTTGCATTATTTTGCTGGCTCTAAACTCATCGCGGCGATGCACAATAGTAACTTTGCTAGCAAATTTAGCTAGCGTAAGGGCTTCTTCCATAGCGCTATCGCCACCACCCACTACTACTACATGCTTGTCAGTAAAGAAAAAGCCGTCGCATGTGGCACAGGCCGAAATACCCTTGCCCATTAAGCGAGTTTCGTTTTCGAGCCCCAGCCAATTAGCCGATGCACCAGTAGAAATAATTACCGTCTTTGCCAGATACTCATCACTACCAACCCAAACCTTTTTAATATCACCCTCTAATTCTACTTTGGTAACAAAGTCGGTACGCATCTCGGTACCAAATCGCACCGCCTGGGCTTTCATTTCTTCCATTAGCTCTGGCCCCATAATACCGTCTTTAAAACCCGGAAAATTCTCAACCTCAGAGGTCAGTAAGAGCTGACCGCCCGGACTATCACCGGCAATCATTATAGTTTTTAGATTGGCACGAGCAGTATAAATAGCAGCTGTGTAGCCAGCCGGACCCGCACCAATAATTAACACGTCATATACTTTCTCACTCATAGACAATCATTATAACAAACTTCTTACACTATGTGCAGCAGTCCGGGCCAGGTAGGTTATAATAGAACAATGACAAGAATAGAACTTTCTAAATCAGAATATCTGATGTTTTTAAAACACCCAGCTTGGCTGTGGCTAAAAAAACACGACAAGAAGAAACTCCCCGAGCCAGATGCCAACTTGCAAGCGCTGTTTGATACCGGAAATGTGTTTGAAGAATATGCCGAGGCTCGGTTTGATAAGCTAACCCGAATAGGTTTTGCAAATTATGACGAATATCTTTCTATGCCAGAACGCAGTACCAAAGCAATTCAAGACGGAGCCAAACAGCTTAGTCAGGCTCGCTTTGTAGCGGATTTTGGTGAGCAAACTATAACCTGCATAGTCGATATTATTGAACTTATTAATGCAAAGACTGTCGATCTGTACGAAATAAAAAGTTCTACCTCGGTAAAACCCGAACATATTGAAGATTTGGCTTTTCAGGTAACGGTGCTAGAAAAAGCCGGCTACAAAGTGCGAAATATTGCGGTAATTTATTGCAATAACCAATATGTACGTCAGGGTGAAATTGATATTCTGGCCTTAAGTGCCTTACAAGATGTTACTGACCAGGTACGAGCTAGGCTCGAGCAAACGAATCGCGCTATTTTGGCAGCTCTGCAAACTATTGCCTTAGAAGAAATGCCCGATCCAACACCCAGGCGAGCTAAGATGGGGTCGTTTAATGAATGGCTAGATATATACCTATCTCTCCGTCCAAGTACTGATCCGTATTCAATATATAAACTCTGCCGTGCTACGCCCGAGCAATTGGGGCAGCTCGAAGATATGCATATATCGTCTCTAAGAGATATGCCAGATAGTTTCGAGCTGAGTAAAAAACAACAGTGGCAAATAGAAGCGATAAAAGTTGGCGAGCCATTGGTGCAACCAGAGAAGATCTCTCATTTTATTGAATCGCTAGAATATCCCTTATATTTTCTCGATTACGAAACCTTGTCTTCGGTCGTACCACCCTTTGATGGTCTTAAGCCTTACCAACAATTACCGTTTCAGTATTCATTGCATAGTATTGATAAACCTGGCGGAGATTTACAACACAAAGAATTCCTCCATACACTCGATACCAATCCATTACCAGAACTCTTAGCTCAGTTACAGAAAGACATTGGCGACAGTGGCACGGTACTGGTGTGGTATGAGGGTTTTGAGAAAAGCTGTAATGACCTTATGGGGCGTATGCAGCCAGAGTATGCCGATTTTCTGAGTGATGTAAATAGTCGAGTAGTCGATCTGATGCTGCCGTTTGATAGAGGGTATTATATTGATAAAGATTTTTATGGCTCAGCCAGTATTAAAAAGGTTTTGCCGGTATTGGCACCAGAATTAAGTTATGGCGATATGGAAATACAAGAAGGTGCAAGTGCGCAACGACTGTGGATGCAGGCAGTGTACGAAAATGCTTTTTCTCAAGCCGAGACGAGTAAAATAATGGAAAACTTGCGTCAATATTGTCAGCTCGATACCTATGCCATGGTACGTATTTTTGAAGTTTTGCAGCAGTTTACTACACCTGCTCCTGCAAAGCCCGAACAAATTAGTCTATTTTAGTCCTATAGGCTTTGCCTATTGTATTCATTCAAACGTATAATATATATATGCAAGCAACGTCTAGTATTCGTATACGTACCCTACCAATCCATCACAGTGGACGTTTGCGCAATCTCTTTGTGCATGCACTCGAAACTGACTTTGCCTATTTTACTCCGGTGTATCGAGCAGAAGTGAGTCATAACAATCGGCTCTCACGTTTGCAATTAGCAACTATTCATCCTAAACGTCTTGTGTTGGGTCTGTATAATCGAGCCGAACTAATTGGCTATAGTATTAGTGGTATCCAAAATAATAACAGCGCATTTATATTTTGGATGTACGTAGGCACGGACTATCGAGGGAGAGGACTAGGTAAGAATTTATTACTTGCCACTCAAGAAAAACTGCAAAAAAAACAGGTCGACAGTATTTCGCTCATTACCCATAATCAACAGCATTTTTATGAGCGGCACGGATTTGAGTTAACAAAAATATTACCCGAATATATTGCCGGGGTAGATATGTATGCAATGCAAAAGAGGCTGGCATGAGTTATGCAAAAAAGAAGGCTAAAGTATCAAAAAAGCGTCCACCAGAAATTAATTTACATACACCTATGAATCATCAAGACAAAACCACCAAGAATAATCGTAGTTGGCTTTGGGCAGCACTTATTTTTGTTGCCTCATTTGCCGTAGTAATAGGTGGTATTTTTCTTTTTGCTTGGCTCAATAAACCAAAACCGAGTAATCCTGCACAGCCTGTAGCTCAACCAGCGACTGCACCTGTACAACCGGCAACAGGCAAGATACTTTCGGCTGATGCACCAGTTAGTTATGATGCCACTCAGACCCTTGCCTTAATAAAACAAACCAGCAAGAGCTTCGATACTCCGGTGACGGTCGGCATACAAAAACAAGTTATTCGTTACACCAGCTCTGATGGCACCACTTCATCGGTACCAATATATGGTCGAGTGTATTGGCCGCAAAATATAACTGGCAAAACTCTTCCGGTATTAGCCTTTGCGCCTGGCACTACTGGTATAGGCGATGATTGTGCTGCTTCGCTCGAAAACCCGGCCAAGCGAGACTGGGCAAATTATGATAGTAAAATGGCTGCATATGCCAGCCAGGGATATATAGTGGTTATTACCGATTACGAGGGCATGCGCGACCCATCTCGTATTCATCATTATATGGTAGGTGAGCTTGAAGGTCGGGCGGTACTCGATAGTGTACGCGCCTTGCGTAACCTTGATACTACAAAGCAAAATATGAATGATAAGGCTATTTTTGCTGGTGGGTATAGCCAGGGTGGGCATGCAGCCTATTGGGCGAATCAAATTGCCCCCAATTATGCGCCAGATGTTGCGCTGGCGGGAGCGATTGGTTTTGGCCCAGTAACCGATGTTTCTCAAACTCTTACCGATGCCATTACTGCCAACGCGAACATTAATTGGTTTGGACCGTTTGTATTAGTAAGTTACCAAGATTGGTATAAGCATAATTACCCGGTTGATAAAATTTTGATGCCACAATGGACGCAAAACTTGCGCACAGATGTATTGCGCGAATGTATCGATACCGCCGATAGGTTTTGGCCAAATAATATGGGCACTAATCGCTCTGGTTTGGTCTATACGCCACAATTTATTGCAGCAGCTAAGACTGGCAATATTGCAAATGACCCAACATATCGCCAGTTTGCTGCCGATATGGCCAAAAATATTACTGGTGCTATTGCACGCTCAACCCCAATACTGCTTAATCAAGGCTTATATGATAACGTTATTTTGCCGGTGCAAAGCCAAGCTGCTTTTAAGCGCTTTTGTTCGAGCGGTAATAGTGTTACCTATAGACGCTACGACAAAAGTGCATTTGCCGTGCAAACATATAATCCTACCGGTCTGGTAGATCACTACCAAACTATGAATGCGAGTTTTAAAGACACTTTGGCCTGGATGAATAGTATTATTAACGGAGCTAAGGCACCAAACAATTGCCGATAAGATAAAAACCACTCATGCAATAGAGTGGTTTTTTTAGATTATGTATTTTAGGCTTTAATGTCTTTAATGGTAATAACCGAGTATTTTTGGCGATGACCAGTCTTAACACTTTGACGTTTTTTGGGTTTGTAGTGTAAGACAGTAACTTTTTGGCCCTTCTTTACTTCGGCTGCTACCTCTGCGGTTACCAATGCGCCATCCACAACTGGCTTACCAACAGTAATGTTCTCCCCATCAATAAGTAAGAGAGGCTTAAACTCTATAGTTGGTTTTTCGTTATGCAAAAGCTCGACCTCTAAAGTTTGGCCTTTTTCTACAATATATTGTTTCGATCCGGTTTCGATAACTGCTTTCATAATGTTTGTATAATTTTCTTTCGTTATACCTAAGTGATAGTTATTGATTGTAGCAGAAAGTTACTAACCTGTAAAGGGTTTTTACCCGAGGCTTACAGACGGGTTGACTTCATTCTTTCTATCTAAAAACCATAGCCGAAATATGCTATACTAGCAAGACAATGTAGGAGGGAAAGTTGAGTCACATAATTGCTGTTGCTAATCAAAAAGGCGGAGTTGGTAAGACCACCACAACTATTAATGTGGCGGCCTATTTAGCCAAAAATGGTGCCCGCGTTTTATTGTGCGATCTCGACCCCCAGGGCAATACAAGTAGTGGCCTTGGGTTAGACAAATCCACCCTGCAACACGGCTTGTACGAAGTACTAATTGGTGGGGTAGATCCAGCCAGTGTAATTGTACAGACTAAGTTTAAAAATCTCTCTATTTTGCCAACTACCTCTAGTCTGGCAGCTGCCGAAGTAGAGTTGGCTGCTCGGCAACGGCGTGAATATGGCCTGCAAACTATTCTACAAAAGCTAGACTACGATTATATATTTATTGACTGTCCACCTTCGCTTGGGCTACTTACATTAAATGGCCTGGTGGCAGCCGATTCACTCTTAATACCAGTGCAGGCAGAATATTATGCTCTCGAGGGGTTGGGTCAACTTTTACAAACGGTTAAGCGAGTTCGGCAAATGCTTAATCCTAAACTGCATATTTTAGGAGTTGTGGTTACTATGTATGATGGACGCACCAGCTTGGGTGGGCAAGTTACCAATGAACTAAAAAAACACTTCGGTAGTCTGGTATTTGACAACAGAGTACCTCGCAATATACGATTGGCTGAAGCACCCAGTCATGGCAAACCAATAGTATATTACGACCGGTTTTGCCGGGGCGCACTGGCCTATAAACGTTTGAGTAAGGAGATAGCAAATCGTGTCAGCACAAAATAATAATCGATTAGGGAAAGGTCTTGATGCTCTTATCCCTACCGAAATAGAACATATTGATGACTTTGCTAGTGAGAGTTTGCCAGCGGCTGCCAAGCTAAACTCTGGTAATGTGAATGAAATAGATATTACTGCAATCGATACCAATCCACATCAGCCGCGCTCACAATTTGACGATGACGAGCTAAAGCAATTAGCCGAGAGTATAAAAAAACATGGTATTGTCCAGCCTCTAGTAGTAACGGCTGAAAATGATTGGCGGTATCAATTGATAGCTGGCGAACGTCGTCTGCGAGCTGCTAAATTAGCTGGTCTCACAAAAGTACCAGCTGTTGTTCGAACAATGACCGAGCAACAACAGCTCGAAATTGCAATTCTCGAGAATGTGCAGCGCTCAGATTTAAAACCACTCGAACTTTCGGTAGCCTATTCTAAATTGGTCGATCAGTTTAATATGACCCACGCCAAGATTGGTGCTTCAGTTGGCAAGGCTGAATCTACCATTACTAACTCTATTCGCTTACTCAAACTTACCCCTAAGGGCAAACAGGCTTTGCAAGAAGGTAAGATTACCGAAGGCCATGCCCGACAGCTACTTGCATTGCCGGTAGAGGCACAAGACACATTCTTAGCATATATTATAAAGCACGACCTAACCGTCCGCGCTACCGAAGAGGCAGCCCGTGACTTTAAGGGTGGTGTAGAAATTAAACGCAGCAAAGTTCGCGAAGCTAAAGCACAACAAACGCAAATAACCAAAGACCTTGGGAAATATTTAGGTACCAAGGTAGACTTACTCCGCACCGCCAAAGGTGGCAAACTACAGATAGAATATTATAGCGACGAAGAACTCGGTCGAATATATAAACAAATTATTGGCGAAGAATAACAATTATTGTGAGTTTGTTGCTGGCTGAGTACTGGTGTTATTGCTTGTATTTGGATTATTATAATCTGGTCTAAAAATTAGCTTGAAGCTATTAATAGGTAGCAGGCGTACATTGGCAAAACCAGTAATAAATTTCTGGTCGAGCTGACCCCAGGCACGACTATCAAAACTACCGCCAGGGCTACGATTGTCTCCTGATACAAAGACGTGTTGTTGCTCAATAACCTCATCAATATCACCCTCGGTAACATACTGCGGGTCGACATAATCTTCTTTTAGTACAAATCCTTCGGGATGTTCTTTATTGTAGATAGTATATACACCATTCTTTAGGGTAATTCGCTCGCCGGGCAGGGCAATGGCGCGCTTAATAAAGAATGTTTCGGGGGCATTTGGATAGCGAAAGATAAGTACATCACCTCTTTTAATGTCCATATTTTTAGTACCCCACAGTTTGGCGATATCGTACCAGGTAATAGGGAGCTTGGAGATTATAAGGTAGTCGTTATTGTGATAATCTGGGTTCATCGAGCTACCCGAAACGTAGAAGGCTTGAAAAATAAAATTTTGAATAATCAGAACAATAGCAATAGTAATTACACCCCAAATAGCCAATTCACCAAATATGCCACCAAATTGCCACCAGTGTTTCTTTTTGGGCTCTTCGGTTTCGGCTGTGTCGTCGGTAGTAGGAGCATGCAGCGACTCTATATCTTTATTGTATTTGGCATTATCTCGGGCAGCCTGTGCAGCGGCAGCTTCTTGGGCAGCTTTTTCGGCTTCGGTCTGAGGTTTTACTACCCCGCCTGGTTTTGGCAATTCATCTTCAGACAAATAGACTCTTTCTGGCTCTTCGTTGTGCTCGGGCTGTGTATCATTTGGGTTCATATCTTTCCATTATAGACAGATTTTTTAAAAAATTACCAAAACATAGCCGTCTTTTTGCATCCGTGGTCGGCTAGTCTATAATAAAGACTTATGAACAACGGCAACACACCCAAAAAGAATACCGATCTTACGCCTTCCGAAAGTCACAATACTACCACTCACACAGAGTCTTCAGACGAGATGCCAGAGTTTATGCAGCAAAAATTAGATACTCCAAATAAGAAGCGCAAAAAACGTCGTAAGTGGCCTTGGATTGTTTTGGTAATCCTGCTGGTACTTGGGGTAGTAGGCGGATACTTTGCGTATCGAACATACGCGCAAATACATAAAGTTATTCAAAAGAATAGTGGAGAAACTGCGCAGGGATTACAATCGGCACCAGTTGCTCCAGAGAAGTTAAAAGGCGAAGGCGATGGCCGAGTTAATATTTTACTGCTAGGTATTGGCGACCCCGGGCATGCTGGCGAAAGTCTTACCGATACCATATTGGTGGCAAGTTATGATCCCAAAACTAAAGACGTCGCCATGCTCAGCTTACCACGAGACCTATATGTAAAAGTGTATGGCAGTATGGTAAAGATTAACACAGCCTATTATTATGGCGAGCAGAGAAAAAAAGATAGTGGGCCAGAAGTTGCCAAGCAAACAGTTAGCCAAGTACTCGGTATTCCTATTCATTATTTTATCCGCGTCGATTTTTCGGGGCTGAAACAGGCTGTTGATACAGTAGGTGGTGTAGATGTAGTGGTACCCAAAACGTTGGTCGACCCAGAATACCCTTGTGAGAAAAATGAGAGCTTAAGCTGTGGGTATTCTATTATGGCTGGCCCGCAGCACTTTAACGGCAGCGCTGCACTCAAATACGTCCGTTGTCGCAAGGGTGATTGTGGTGATGATTTTGGTCGAGCGCGCAGGCAACAAGACATACTGGTGGCTTTACGCCAAAAAGCGTCTAATTTAAGTTTCTTTTCGAACCCAGCCAAAATTAATGATGTATTGCAGATTGTTGGTAATAATGTGCGTACCGATTTACAGCTAAACGAGATAGAAAGACTAGCCGAAATTGCTAAGGGAGTTGACCCTGCTAAGATTACTAATACTGTCTTAGATAATAGTAATAATGGTCTGGTAAAGACAGCTATGGTAGGAGATGCCAGTGTGGTAATTCCATCAGCTGGGCTAAATAATTACTCGGCTATTCAAGCCTATGTGCGCCAGCTATTTGTCGATGGCTATATTAAGGCCGAAGCAGCCAATTTGGCGATAGAAAACGGAACTACCATACCCACTCGCGGACAAGCCACGGCCGATCTATTAAAAACCTATGGTTATACTATAGCTAGTGTAATTCCGGCAGATACTACCACTCACAAAACCAGCCAGATTATTGACTACACTGGCGGTAAGAAACCATATACGCTACAATATCTGCAGCGACGTTTTGGTGTAACTGCAACTACGGCTGACCCTTCTACGGCACCGGCACCAAATGTTGATATAGCAATTATTGTAGGAGCCAATTATAAACCTTAGAGATAAGTTAAAACGTATCGAACTCGGCAGCCGCGACCAGCGTCTGATTGGGTTTTTTAGTGCTGTTCAGCTATTTATTATTATTGCCTTACTATACTATTCAACACTTCAGGTATTGTTGCTGCCAATTATATTCATTCTCAATTACTTCCTACTTCGTAAGGTTCTTATTAGTAAAAAACAAACCTATGTTTTGGCCAAGACGATTCGTCCGTGTTTATGGCTACTGGTAAGTTTTGGCTATATTTACACTGTCCATCTCTTATTTCTTATTCCAATAGCCTGGTTTGTAGTATTAAGTATGCTTATTATTGGTGGATATTGCGTGGTAATTTGGCAAGATATTTCTTTAGAGCCAAATGTGTTAATAGAAAATACCCTCTCATTAATCTTAGTCTTTTTAGGCATGAGTTTTGCGAGTTTATTGATTGCGTTTTGGCATTGGCCGGTGGCTATAGTATTGCTACTTGTCTGGTTATTTACATTCTTTGTGGCTATTACTTGGCTGCTCGATTTTTCTACCACACCACAGCTACTATCGAGTTTATGGGCATTGATGTGTGTAGAGCTGTTTTGGATAATTAGTCGCTGGATAAATCTCTATCATGTTCCCAAGACTAATTTGTTGGTAAGTCAGGCTGCCCTAACAATTGCTGCTTTGGCCTATGGATTTGGTGGAATTTATTATCACTACAAAAAACATAGTCTGCGCAATGCACTCATTATTGAATACATTGCCGTTACCGCGGTTATCTTCATTGCTCTTATTCTACTGAGTAAGTGGGCGATTGTAGTCTAATTTTATTAATCATTATCTCAGCTAATTTTCAGTTTTAAAAATTAGCATATATACTATTAGATATGAAAGAAACCAAATCTTCATCTGTACCAGTAAGCTCACCGGCCAAGGCCACTGTTTCGCCTTGGGTTTGGCTTGGCGTTGTCTTGCTCGCATTAGTGGCCGGAGCGCTTGGCGCATATGGAATTTCTTGGTGGAATACAAACCATCCTAGTGGCCGTCTCGCAACTTCGCAAAGTAAAAATATTGTAGTTAGCGAACAAAATGCCACTATTGAAATTGCCAAAAAAGTAAGCCCATCGGTGGTGTCTATTACCTCAAACGTTACTCAGCAGGACATTTTTGGTCGAACCTCAAGTGGTGAGGCGGCCGGTACCGGAATTATTCTCTCTAGTGATGGTCTCATTCTTACTAACAAACATGTAGTTGCCGATGGAGGTAATTTTAACGTGATTACGTCTGATGGCAAAGAATACAAAAATGCCAAGCTGCTCGCAACCGATCCAACCAACGACATTGCTTTTTTAAAGATTGATGCCAGTGGTTTACAACCAGCTACACTGGGCGATAGTAGCAAGGTAGAAGTAGGAAGTTTTGTGGTTGCTATTGGTAATGCTCTGGGTCAGTTTCAGAATACTGTTACTACCGGTGTAATATCGGGCAAAGCTCGTCCTGTTACGGCGGGTGACGGCCAAGGTGCAGCCGAGCGACTAACTAATTTGTTCCAAACCGATGCAGCAATTAACCCCGGTAACTCTGGTGGGCCATTGGTAAATATCGATGGTCAAGTAATTGGCATGAACACCGCCGTAGCCGGGCAGGGTAGTCAGGGTATTGGTTTTGCTATTCCAGTAAATGACATTAAGGCCGATATTACCAGCTTACAAGAAAAGGGCAAGCTCGTCCGCGCCTACCTAGGTGTTCGTTATATTCCTATTACTGCCAGTTTTGCACAAGAAAATGGTTTGGGAGTAAACTATGGAGCCTTTATTCACGGCAGCGGCAGTAGTCTTGCTGTTATTGGTGGGAGCCCAGCAGCGAAAGCTGGTCTGCGCGAAGGCGACATTATTTTAAAAGTTAATAATATCAAAATTGATGAAAACTCGAGCCTAAGTAGTGCGGTGAATCAATTTAAAGTTGGCGATACCGTTACTCTTACTATCTTTCGAGATGGCAAAGAACAGCAAGTAAAAGTACAACTAGCCGAAAACCCAAGTAATTAAGCTTATTTTTGAAATCCGAGTATCAGATAATCTTCTAAGATAGGTTTAAGACCGGCAGTGGCTGCCAACTTCGTAAGTGCTTCATGTTGCCACGGGTCAGATTCGTGGTACACTCGCGAGCCAACTTTAATATGCTTTGGTAATTGCTTATAAAATCGTCGGTACAAGTCGAGCCCGTCACCTGGACCACCAAATAGTGCAACGGCCGGTTCTTTGGCTACCTCGGGCTTCATACGGGGTTTATAATCTTCAGAAACATACGGCAGGTTTGTAACTACTGTATCGTACACACCATCAACACCTTCCCAAACATCAGCTTTAATAAATTCAATCTTATGTTCTGCACCGAGGATTTTTTTGGCATTTCGTTTTGCTACCTGCATGGCCTCGGTAGAGATCTCGGTGGCGGTAATATTTAGATCGGGTCGGTTCTTAGCAATAGCAATTGCAATAGCCCCACTGCCAGTACCAATATCAATTAGTTTTGAATTCTTCGGTGCGGTTGCAATAGCTTGCTCGGCAACCAGCTCGGTCTCTACTCGCGGACTAAGCACCCGGTTGTCTACATAAAATTCTATGCCATAAAATTCGAGTTTGTTGGTAATATAGCACACCGGTTCTCTATCGAGACGGCGTGAAACGTACTGGTTAAAGCGTAGAGTTTCACCAGGAGTAAGAGTTTTCTGGTCGTTTGCTAGCAGCCATTCGCGAGTATGGCCTAATGCATGTGCCAAAAGCAGCTCGGCATCGAGCCGGTAAGATGAGATTTCGGCTTGGCCAAACTTCTTGCTAGCGGTTTGCAAGGCTTCGCTAATTGTCATTGTTGATTTTCTAGAGCTTTACTAACTTCGGCTTCGCGTAGGGCGGTAAGTATTCCGTCTAGTTCGCCGTCGAGCACCTTGCCAATACCATGTGTGGTGTAACCAATTCGATGGTCGGTAATGCGGTCTTGCGGAAAATTGTATGTTCGAATTTTTTCAGAACGATCACCGGTACCAATTTGACTTTTACGGGCGGCGCCAAGTTGTTTAGCTTCTTCTTCTTGTTTGGCAGCCAACAAGCGAGAACGTAGTACGCCCATAGCTTTTAATTTATTCTTTAGCTGTGACTTTTCATCTTGGCAGGTAACGACGGTGCCGGTAGGAATATGGGTAATGCGTACCGCACTGTCTGTAGTGTTAACACTTTGTCCGCCGTGCCCACCACTTCGAAACACATCTATACGCAAATCGTTAGGATTAATTTCGAGTTCGTTTTCTTCGGCTTCGGGTAATACCGCCACTGTAGCCGTGCTGGTATGGACACGTCCAGCACTTTCGGTAGCCGGGATGCGCTGTACTCTATGTACACCAGATTCGTACTTTAATATGCCATAGGCATCACTGCCAGATATTTCGACGATTACCTCTTTATAACCGCCAACGTCATTTGGACTTTCAGAAAGAAGCTGAGCCTTCAGCTCGTGTCGCTCGCAAAAGCGTAAATACATACGCAGTAAATCACCGGCAAACAAGCTCGACTCGTCACCGCCAGCGCCAGCTCTAATTTCGATAATTGCGTCTTTACTATCATTTGGATCTTTTGGTAAGAGTGCTACCTTGGCTTGCTCGCTTAGCTGTTCGAGTTTGCGCTCGAGCTCGGGAATCTCAGCCAGGGCCAACTCTTTCATATCTGGATCGTTCTGCATTTCTTTGGCTTGAGCTAGCTGATCTTCCGTTTTCTGTAACTCAAAAAACAGTTCGAGTTTATCTTTTAACTCGCGCTGAGTATTTACCAATTTGGCGCTGCGTGGGCTGGCATAGACAGCAGGGTCGGCCAGTTCGTCCTCAATAGCGGCCAGATCGGCTTGTAACTGTTTTATAGTAGTATCATCAATCATAGGGTTTATACCAAAATACTGCTTCTATTATAAAGCAGTATTTGGTGTTGTCGAAAAATTATTTGTCGTCAGTTGACGGTTTTTTGCTCGGCTCATCTGATTTTGCTACTTCGGTAGTGTTTTCTGAGGTAATTTGAGCATCAGCTTCGAGCATAGCAGCAGCTTCGGCCTTAGAAAGTGCTTTTTGGCCTTTTTTAACCAAGGCTTCTTTTTTCGCTTCGGCTTTTTCGCGAGCAGCCTTAAAACGGTCGACACGACCGGCGGTATCGACAAGTTTTTGCTTGCCGGTATAAAAAGGATGACACTGCGAGCAAATATCTACAGTAATTTCTGGCATTGTGCTTTTACTTTCAAAAGTAGTACCACAACCCAAGCAGGTTACCTTTGTATCGACATATTCAGGATGAATCTTGGCTTTCATAACTTGACTATAGTAGCACAATATATCTGGTATTTCAAGCAGATAAGACAACTTTTGCAAAATAGCAAGATACTTGTTATGATATTGCAGTCATTTGCGCGACAAAACAATGGCTAGTGAGGGGGAGTCGTGACAAATTCTGTACCAACCCAGATCGATCATGAAGCGATAAATAGGTGGAAAATTAGGGTTTCAGTTCTTCTGATGGCTTATGAGGAAGCAGATAGTCAAGCCCAACAGAACACTCTGATTAGTGTAAGCCGCTTCTTCACTCGCATTACCGAAGTTTTGCAGTATTTAGTGTATTATCGGGATGTGAATAACCTTAAGGCGCTATTACCAGCACCATTTTTTTTGCCGGCAATTTATAATAGACCACATTTAGCCATTCAGCGCAGCGGTAGTCGCTACGATGGCAAATATTATATTCTCGATCATATCGATTCTGCCACAGAATTAGCTACCGAAGTACGTGGTGCAAACCAAGAAGACTTTCGCATTGCCCTGGTGGCATTCGATGAGCCAGATGGTTTGCAGCAACTTATTTGGCAGCTCGATAAGCAAACTAGTACTACGAGCAACTCAACACCTTAGCAATAAGGTGTTTTTATTTGGCTTCTACCTTACCGATTTTGGCACTCAATACTACCTGACGAGTTTCACCTAAATCGTCAGTTACTTTGGTTTCGTTGGTGTCGCGATAGTAACTTACCAAGTAATGTGAGAGAATTTCTTGCAAATCTTTTAATTTTATTCGTTCGTCATCGAGATCGGCGCTTACCTTTTGATAATCTTTGTCGTCCATAAGGGCTTTTTTGGCCTCAAGACGTTTTGCCGAGAGCTCTTTAATTTGCTCGGCAATTACTCGATATTCGTCGTTTTGTTCCATTACGTCTTTTAGCTGATCGCGTAACGTTTTTACCTTGTTATGCGCATCGCGAATCTCGGGCATTAAATTATGAATTGCCTCAAGTGGGGTTTTTTCTTCTTCTACCGAGACTTCTGTAGTTACCTCGTCCATTTTGTTTTCCTCCGTATTTAGATTTGTATTATAGCAAATCATTTTTTAAAAGAATAATTGACGTTATTTTGGCTGCATTATAAAGTATTAGCTATGTACCTGTACAAGTAGGGAGGTGGTGGGCAAATGACCCAACACACGGATATGTATCTAGTTAAGAAAGTACTCGAGGCGCTCGAGCTCTGTGTGCATCCTGTTACACGCGAACAAATCGAAACACTTGCTGGTTGTCGTGATTTAGGTGAGATATTGGAGTATTTAGTAGATGATAAACAAATAACGACGTTGGTTGCAAGTGTGGTTGCTACCAATGGGCAAAGCAAAGACGAAGTACGTTATCAAATAGCACCGTTGTAGAGTGATGATTGACATAAGCAGTGTCTCGCTATACAATATCTAAGCATTTTCTCCCGTTGCCCGCCTATAAGAAGGATGGTAATGCAAAAACGACAAGTCACAGAGGCTCATCGTCAAACTGTTGTGAAAATTCTGGCCGGAATTAGTAACGGTGTGTATTACAAGAATCCAACACCAGCGAACCTAGAAAGAAACAAGCTTAAATCTCCACTTTCGATAGAGGAGATTTATGCCAAGACGCAGCTGCCACGCCGAATTGTTCGTCAAGCCGTTCGAACGTTGTGCGAAGAAGGCATTGTTTGTACCTCGCAAGTAACCATTCATACCCCTCGTGGTAGTGCCGTTACGTATACGTATTTTCTCAATCCCTCGCGGGTGGATGACTACTTGCACTATTTGGGTGAGAAAAGTAGTGTACGCACGTAGATATAGCTAAAAAATATACTCCAGCCAAAAGCTGGAGTTTTTTATACCCGTTGCTGGGCGTTGCGAGCAATCTCCATTATGGTGCCGATATCGTCAGTAATGGTGTAAAGACTGGTATCTTCTGGGTCGATAGTCATAAATTTGGGATTAAGCATTCTGTTACGATGCAAGTCTCTATCAACAGCCTCCCAAAAGTCTGCGCCTACACAGACAATTGGTACTTTGTGGATTTTGCCGGTTTGTACGAGGGTGAGAATCTCATAAAACTCATCCATTGTGCCATAGCCACCAGGAAAATAAATATACATGCGGGCAGCAAAACTTAAGGTAACTTTACGGGTAAAGAAATAATAAAATGGCACCGAGACGGTAAGGTAAGGGTTGTTGGTTTGCTCGTGGGGCAACGTAATATTCAGCCCAATAGAATGTCCGCCAGCTTCTTTGGCGCCCCTATTAGCGGCCTCCATTATGCCGGGGCCGCCACCAGTAACCACTGTGTAGTCGAGCTCTTTTACTAGTCGAGAAGCCAGCTCGCGAGCACGAATGTAGTCGGGATGGTTTTCTTTAAACCGTGTCGAACCAAAAAAACTTACTTTTTTGGGGTAACGCTGCACTATCTCGAGCCCCTGGCGAATCTCTTCGTTACTAACACATACCAGACCTGCCGAAGGGTTATTAGGGTCGGCACTGCAAGCCTGAGCAATTTCTGATACCGAAAGAGGCTTAAATTTTTGATCCATATATATAATTGTAATGCTTTTTTTCGTTCTGGGCTAGCTTCATATACCGACTTGACAATTATAGGTTAATAATATAAAATATTTCAGTTCTTAGCGTACCTTCGACACTCGAGAATGGGTGAGACAGATGACAACCATAGACAGTCTGTTACTCGATGGCAGAGTTGTATGTTCGGCTCTTGCGGCCAAAACTCATCAAGAAGTTCTGCACAAGCAGATCTTTATGAGCAGGGCTGGTGCTCAGGTGGCAGCCGATAAGGCGAATGCCAAGTATAAGCCATACAGAAAACTTACACCGTATGTGTGTGAACACTGTGGGTATTGGCACAATGGCCGTCTTGCCATTGATGTGAGTGTTGCTGTACAGGAATTTCTTGTTGCAGGCGCCAAATCAGCAGTTTTTTATAACACTGCATGGCAGACTCGCCCACTAGCAAAAGTAACCGAAGAGTTACTATCATGCGAGACAGAGTTGCTATCAGAAAATACTCTGCTCGAGCTGCACGATATCTGCCTTGCTATTAGTCAGCCTTTTGAGCTAGGCGATAATGGTTGGAGTAGAGTTTTGAGGGTTGGCCCCGAGTACTGGGCGGTACTAAATAATCTTCATGTGCCTAATCAGAATCAAGTGGTTATGCGGGTAGAGGAACGCCAGCCACTGCTGTGCCGATATTGGCAAGAATTGCCAGACTATACCTATCTTTGGCACCATAGCCTTGTTTGTGAGCTTTAAGCCTCCAAGCGGGGCTTTTTATTTTACCAAGTAATTTGACTATTATGAAAAAATTGGTAAAAAGTATTGACAATAATGCAATGATAGGCTAGAATATCATAGTCAAAACGGACATAGGAGGGTGAATACGCTTGCGCGTAATTCGTCCTTTTTTTGTACCCAGACAACCCCAACCAATGTCTCAGCAACCCCGCTGTGACAAACTTCCCTGAGGAGGGACCGTAATGTATGACTTTCGAGTGAAGATCGTGGGCACCAGCCCCATCCTGCTCAACCCGGCAACTCCCGAGCTGCTCGCGCAGCTCGAGGGCGCGGTGAAGCAGAGCAAGGGCGCGCGCCTCACCAACGAGCAGAAGAGCCAGAAGATCCTCGACTACTTCGAGAACGAGTTTGGCGGCCTGGGCCTGCCCAGTCGCTACATCACCGCCAACCTCGTCCACTCGGGCAAGCGCGTGCAGTACTCCGGCATGACCAAGATGACCGATGCCAAGAAGGCCACCCTGGCCTTCAGCCTCATCGACGTCCACATGCCGGCGGACCGCTTCTTCCGCTTCGACCCGTGCAGCGCCCCGCAACTGCAGGTCGACAAGGGCGTCAACCCCAACGGTGGCGAGGCCGTTGTCATCGCGCGGCCCCGCATCGACGAGTGGGGCTTCGAGTTCGAGGGCACCGTCCACGACGACAGCACCTGCAGCCCCGAGAAGCTGCAGGAATGGCTGCACTACGCCGGTACGGCGTACGGCTACGGCGACTGGCGTCCGCAGAAGGGCGGCGAGTACGGCATGTTCTCGGCCCAGATCACCATCCTCCGCAAGGAGAAGGGCAACAGCTGGTCTTCGACCCTCGTCTACGAGGATCCGGCCGACGACCCGTCCAACGCCAAGCCCAGTGGCAAGGCGGCCAAGGCGAGCGAGCCCAAGGAGGGCGAGCTCGTGGGTGCCGGCGTCGGCAGCAACGGCAACGGGGCCTCGGCCTGATCGGCTGATGGTGGCGGCGGGGCCCTTCGGGGCCCCGCCAAAACCATGTTGTTACATTGATTAGGTAACTTTTTAGCGTTTCTGGCAGCAGTTTTGCTGTCAGAAACCACTATTTTTACATCGCTCCCAGAGTATCTAGATAAATTAGATAAATTGAGCGGGATGTAAATCCCACCGATATATGCACCTTGTAATGGGTGTAAGACCCGATATAATAAGTATTTTCTTATTAAACCGTACAACCGCTACGGAATTTTGTGGTATTTTGCCATAATTTCGCGTGTCGTGAAGTTTGTAACTATAAGGTTCACTATCTTGGCTTGTATTCCGTTGGCTCTCCGCTATTGGATAATGAGCTGGCCCGCGCTATATTCAGTTTTATTAGCCTGATCTGCGGATGCATCATCTTAGTTTTGCTGAGTCTGTGTTGCTTCGCGTACGCTCACGAATACTAGCGTTGTGTGAGTTGTATTATGGCCTGTTTCGGATACATAGTGTTGGCTGACTTCAGTTTTATTCCACTTCGGCATTCTCGTGTAGCGTCAGCTTAGGACTACTGACCTGTGCTTTTTTCTCGTGTCGTGATCTAGAGAGACGTATTAGCTTCGCTCCACTAGTTTAGTGTGCGGTACCCTGCTTTGTGCTCTGGATTAATTAGCTAGGCTTTGTTGTAGTGTACTTCGGTATTGTATTCTCGTGTTCGTAAATAATATGCTTTCGCGTATTGAGGTACGGTCATGTTCGTAAACATACGCTTTGTTGAGCTCTGCTTCGCTACGCTTGATTATGGCGTGGAGTTGCTACTCTATGGCTTGTTGTTCTTAGCTAGACTGTATTTCGCTGGGGAAAACTATGTGGTTTACTACGTTAGGGTGAATTCTCGTCCGGTTGTCTCTGGAATTTCTTGGATAAGTATAGGGTCTAGTAAAGATTGAATATCCTTCTTTTCTTTTCGTTCTATTAATTTCCTCTATGGACAACTTAGTTGTCCCAGGTTGTGGTTGCCCTCGCTTCGGTAAAGAGGAATGAGCTTGGCTACATTTACCTTGTCTCATGTGGCGTTCGGACGTATAGGCTTAGGTAGGACAGGCTATGGTCTGCTCCGGTTGCGTGCGGAAAAACTAGGCTTACCTAGGGTAGTTTCAGTTGAGCTGCGGTTGACTGCGGATATATTACGTATCGTCGGTTCTTGTCGCTTAGGCTACGGAAGTGAGACATAACCTTAGCTGCGGCTAACTTCTTTTTCTTTCGGTTGGCTTCGGAACTCAACCCTAGACCAAAGCTTGGTTAAGGCACATTGGCGTGTGGTGATTAAAGAAAATACAGAAGGGGAGGGCAACCTCCCCAAAATTTTATTTTGTTTGTCTCGTTTTGCGCTGAATTATCAGCCCAAAACGAGGCTCGCAAATAGTGAGTCTCGATCGTTAACAATTTAGTTAAGAAATACACAAATTTCGGCTGACCCATGCTACAGTATGGTCTGTTCGGCTGAGCTCGGGGCAATTCAGCTCGCTTTCTGCTATACAGTACTAAGGTGTGGTAGGCTAATCTTCCGCGATCTACACTGGGCTTTGGGTACCAAATAAGCTACGCTACGCTACGTTCCCTTAGGTTCATTTATGCTCCGGTAGTGACTACTGGCCTATGGTTAATTGCGCTACATTCCGGTCCAATTCTGTTCGCCGGCGTATACTCGAGGATAATAGGCTTAGTTTATTTAATTTTACTTAGGCTTAGCTCGTCTTGAGAGACATTCGTTTGGTTCAGTTAATTTTTGGTGACCAACGCTGTTGTTCTGATCACATAGTGTTGCGTCTGTTACCCTCGGTTCGGCTTGTTTTTACTGCGCATGCTCTTCGGAGTTCAATTCGTTTCGGTGGCGTTCGTTATGCCTGTCTCGTCTCTGATAGATTCCGGTTTGGACTGTATAGCGTAGCCCAGGGTCTGGTAGGTTCAGCTACTTTTCGCTTCGTAGTCATCACCTAAGGCCGACTACTTTCGGGTTCGATCCGCTCTGGTTAACTCCTGAATATTCTCTTGTCTTTGTTCGGGCTGTGTCGGCTCTTCTCGGATTTGGTTTGGAGTAATGACCCTCGCTCTGTTTCGATACTGTAGTTTCTGGTATGGGTTAATGGCTTTAGCTACCTTAGTTTAGTCTCTGGTGTTCTAACTTTCTGAACTATTAGGTGACACCTGTTATGCTCTCATGCGGTGATTAATAATGTGTTTAGATATAGTGTACTGAGTTAAGTTCTGTTCCGCTACTGTCCGCTGGTTTCCGGAACAATTTTCATACGGTCACAATCCCTCGCAAATCTCTCGAGAAAGGAGAGTAGATGCAAGAAGTCCCGGTAGTACTGAAAACACGTAAAGAAGTGCTCGAACTGGCTAATCTCAAAAAGCATTTTCCTCGTAATATTGTTGGTGGATCGCCCAACCCGAATCAGTTAGCTGTGTTTGAAGAACTCAGCCAACATCCCGAAAGTTTGCTGGTGCAGGCTCCGGTAGGGAGCGGTAAAACCGCCATTGGCTATACTGTGCAGCAGGCGCACGCCAAAGCTCGCTACTCGGGCTTGTGGTACGTGGTGCCCAATAAAGCACTGGTAGATCAGGTAGCAACGATGTTTCCTGATGTTACTCGTGTGTATGGGCGCAACGAATATCCGTGCTTGTATTTTCCTGATTACGAAGAGTTTAGTGCCGATGACATTCCGTGTCTGAGTATCGACTGCGCGCATCGCGTAGATATGCAGACTGGTGAAACGCAAGATCCAGATGCCGAACCGTGTCCGTACTATTTGGCCAAGTATAAGGCCATAAACGAGAGTAAAATTGTAGTTTGCACCATGAGTTTTTACCTGTTTAATAGTATGTTTAGTCGCGGTTTTGAGCCGCCTAGTGTGTTGGTACTCGATGAAGTTCATCGTTTGCCAGACATTGTGCGTAATGCTCTTAGCTACGACATTTCTGATTATCATCTCGAACGTTCAATTATCTTGCTCGAGCAGGTAGGCGAAGACGAAGCTGCCGGCTTGCTGTATGATTTCCTTAAGAAAATGAATCGTATTATTGCTGGGCGTAAGCGCAGTAATAATCCTCTCAAAATTCTTACCGAGTCTGAAATTGATGATCTGTTGAATATGCTGTATCAGATTGACGCCAGCAAGTTGCAACGAGCTGCTACCAAAGCAATTCGTAAAGCTCTGGCCAAGGCAAATGCTGAGGACATCAAAACCCTCAAGCAGTTGCAGACCATTGCGTTCGATCTGAATCGTTATGTGCGCAGCTTTGAGTATGCACAGAGTACCGAAGACCATTCGGCTCTTAAGTACGTTACCTATGCCTATCGCGAAGATGAGCTGGTTGGCAACGAGAAGGTTCGCCAAAAGCTGGTTATTCGCGACTACTATGTAGCACCGCTCATTAAGCGCATTCTCAGCCCGTTTACGCTGGCTTATTCGGCAACCATTGGGGATGCCAATATCTTTGGGTATGAGTCGGGCATTAACAGCCGATTTGTCTCACTGAGTAATCTGTTTCCGGTAGATAACACTCGTTTGTATTTTGCCAGCGACGCGCCAGAGTTGGCCGCCGCCAAGCGAGATATTAACGAGCCAGAAATTACCCTCGAGCGTATTGCTAAGATGTGCAAAACACATGTTGGCAAAGGGCTGCGGAGTTTGGTAATTGTGGTAAGCGAAGCCGAACGTAATCTCTTTGTAGAGATGGCAGAAATGCAAGATCTGCAAGTGGTAACGTATGGCGAAGACACAAATGCCCGCGAGGCAGTTAATCTGTTTAAGACTGGTAAGGGTGATGTGTTGTTGGGTACCATGGCGCAGTACGGTGAGGGCTTGGACCTGCCAGATGGTATGGCCCCGGTTATTCACTTGTTGCGACCTGGCTACCCCAACCCGCGCGACCCCCAGGCACAGTTTGAGACGCAGCGTTTTGGCAAGGCCAAAAAGCAGCGACGTGGTCGCGAGCGCAATGAAGCGCCGTGGTGGCTGTGGCAGTACCGCGAGGTAAACAAGGCCCTGCAGGCACGTGGCCGCAATATCCGCTCGGCTACCGACTGTGGCGTTACCATCTTTTGGTCTAAGAGCTATAGCAACTTTTTGCCTGGTGGCTTGCCCGACTGGCTGAAGCCCAGCTGGCGTAGTGGCCGCACCCTCGATGAGATCGAGGATGAGATTGTCGAGTTCTTGGGCTGATTTGTTTCTTAACTATTTTGTCTCATCCTGGGGCCAGTTTGGCCCCAGGATGAGACTGTTATTACCCCCAAACTGATTATTATGCATAATAGCTAGTTTGGGATGAATAACCATCCCGCACCTTTCTATAATAATGGGTTAAAAAAACTAATTCCTCAATGATGAGCTTAGGGAGTCTAACCTAGTCCAATTTCCGTTAACCTACATAAATATCAGCTGGCCTTAGTTCGTTTGTCGTGTGTTTGACTCCGGAAATCATTCGTTCGGCTATGTTTAGGTGTTGTTTGCTGGCCTGTGGAAATATGGGCTCAGTTTGCGTAATGTTTCTTTTCTTGCCGTTGGCTCTGGAATGATAAGCTATCGTAAACTGAGCTAGGGTAAGTTTAGCTGCACTAAGCCATAGTCCGGTATCGATTTTTAAGGCTGGGTAGCGTAGATTCTGGCGAGTTGGCTTTGGTTTAGCTCTGGATCTATACGTTATTCTGTCTTTCGGTAGTCTTCGTTAGAGTTGTCTGTGGAAGTATCAGCTCAGTTCCGCTAGCGTAGAGTTCTTTTGGGTGTGGAAGAATTTGCTTTGTTTTAGTAACCTAGGTTCCTTTTGGTTGAGGAGGTATAAGCTTGGCTTAGTTCCACTTCTGTTGACTTGGGTAATGAAGTCTTAAGGTTATTTTCGTTAACGTTAGGTACGTATGAAAAACCTTGGCTGCGTTGGGCTTAGGTAGAGCGCTGTAGGCTCGTCTACGGAGTTATTAGCTCTGCCATGTTCCGTTTCGCTGTGCTTCTATAAATTCCACTACGGAATCTTACGGTCTGGCTAATTAAGTTGTCTTCTGACGATCTTGGGTTTTGAGGCTAATGGGCTTTACTTCGGCAATCTAGACTTCGATAGGCTTCCCTATCTTACGGATTTATTAGGCTAGTTATCCTGGGTTCCTGTATTGTATCGAACCTCCTTAGGGGTGAATTATTCTTGGCTTTGCCACTATGTTCTTTACTGTTGTAGGGACTTTCTTAGTTGGCCTTGGCTTAGGTTGAGTACTATGAGACGCGCCTGCCTCAGCTAATGAAGCAATAAGCTAAGCTATGCCTGGGTGATGTAAACGTAGGGTTTGCTTTGCTGATGGCTTTTGGGCTCTCCTGGCCTTGGGTCTGGTATTATAGTATTGCACTTCGGTGAGGACACCAGCACTATCTGGTCTACGCTCTGCTTAGTTGGCGTCTGGTCTGATCTGCTCGGCTCTGGGTGTATATACCGATTTCGGTTGTGGTTAGTATATGGATATAAGCTCGTCTCTGGTAGCGCATCCTAAGTTCTGGTTCAGAAAATGCGCTTTTTCACAGATAGATACTTTGCCTCTTCAATTTTGAAGAGGCTATTTTATTACTATAGTGTCTGTAGTTTTGTATAAACACTACATATAGCGTAAAAAACCATAAAAACTTACCTAAAAGGTCTTTACAGCCAAAAAGCCGAGGGTATATAATCATAAGCACAACTGGTCGTTATGGGGCCAAAAACAAACAATTTAAGGAGGGTGAGAGATGCCAGAAGTTAATAAAATCAGCGACGAAGACTGGGATAAGCCAATGGTTTGCCCAATCGATCCAAAAGAGCTCGCAGAGTGTGAAGCTTGTCAGTAATATAAAGTAGTGCAGTAAAAACAAAAAGAATCCGCTTAAGAAGAAAAGGCGGATCTTTTTTATATAAAAAAGATCCTCGTTAGCTTAACGAGGAGGGAAGAGATAGATAACATTATCTGGAGGTGGGCTAGGAACGAGGTCTTCCTCTTCTTCAAAGTCATCTTCATAAAAATCTTCAAACAGTACCACGGCTTTTTTACCAGATGACGCAAAGATTTCATTCTGAATAGGTAGCCAGACTGATTGCCAAGTTTTTATTTCATCGAGACTCAGGGTAACTTTTTCTCTGCTGTTTAGACAAAAATCATGACGGGTTAGGTAACTATGCAGAGTAGGCCCACATAGCTGAGCAAACAGCTTGCGATGTTTGTCATTAGCCAGCAAACTCGCTATATCTGTACAAACTAGATCGAGCACAATGGTAGGGTTCGTACCACTTAAAGAAATAAAAATGCCGTCAACCACTCGTATGGCATTGGTATGGGTATCAATAAATGGGCTATCATCTAGCAAAAACACACTCAGACGTTCACCTCGCAGTTCAACCCAATAGTCGTATTCTTTGGCCGCATCAGGCACGGTCCCCCCTAAAACAAGGTGCGATTGTGCAGATAAGTATAGCAAACAAGCTTACGTTTGAAAAGGATTAGTAAGTACACAAAAAGCCCACTAATAGCGGGCTTTTTGGTTTATTAACGAGCACATCGGATGATCAGATTCTACTACCGATCGGCTTACCACCAATGGTGAGTTACCCAGAAAGAGTAAGCGCCGGCCCAACTACCATATCGCGAGATAGCATAGTTGGTAAAGAACGCATCTTCACAGGCATAGTCCATTGTAGGACAAACGCGCAAGAGTTTAGAACCAGGACAAGCCTGACCCAAACCTAAACATCCAGCAGAGTTAGTTCTGGTAGGGTTGTTACCAGACTCGTGGTTATAGATGTAAAGTTTATACTCGGCGTCACTACCAGATAGCGCAGGTACAGCTACAGGAGCAGTACTTACTCGAGCTACAGAAGCAGCACGAGCAGCAGCAGCAGCCTGTTCAGCAGCAGCCTGAGCAGCGGCAGCGTCAGCAGCAGCCTTGGCAGTTTGAGCAGCCTTAAGGGGAGCTAAGACAGTATCGTCGAAGGTACCCTTGGCAGGCTTAACAGAAACTGCACTAGGACTGGCGGTAGAAAATGTCAATGTGTAGTTGTTTCGTACAACAGCTGGAGCCTCGGCGGCTTTGGCTGTTTCGGCAAACGGAACTTGTACGGGTAAGATTGCCTGATGAGCTACCATTGCAATTGCAATAACAGCTTGAGTGATAAGGCGCATAATGGTCTGATACGAGACCTCCTCTAAAAGAAGGTTTCTCAGATCGCGTCGTATCTCCTTTCTTGGTTAATGTACTCGTTCTGTAGGGGAGTGAAAACTAGGGGTTTCCACAGAACGACGGCTATTATACCAAGCATAAGCGTAATTGTCAATAGTTTTTGGGCAATGTTTTGTGCTTAACAGATAGGAATAGTAGTACTAATTATGCTTGACAACCTATAAATATAAGAAAAATCCCACATTTTGTGGGATAAATATACCGTTGAATTATTCTATTTGCTTAGCTATTATTACCTGCTACTTGAGCCATTCGTGCTTGCACTTCAGCCTTAGCTTGTAATACTTTATCAAGTTCACGGCGTAGGTCTCGTTCTAGACGAGTATAGTAGTCAAGCATTGCTTGGTTTGTAGATACTGAGTATCCACGACGATGAGCTGCAACTCGCTGTAGTCGTCTTTCAACTACCGAAGTACACATGTCTATCTTAAGAATCGGTTCTATATTACTGCGGCCTCGCTGTAGCACTATGATGAGTTCGTTGCGTTTTAGGCCGGAATACGCTCTTTCAGCATCGGTATGCGATAGGCCATTTCGGGTAAGTATAGATGCGGGTTGCAAAGCAACAATACGGTATTCACCATCTCTTTCGCCAAAACTTTCGGCGAATTCTCTAAAGATATCGAGTGCTCGCTGCATAACTACTTCTAGTGACGAAGGAACTGGATCCACGACTACCCCTTATGTATGGAACACGAACCTATTTATAGCAAGTTTTTATCTGTTGTGCAACAAATTCTTCAGTGATATACCTAGAGCCAGATAATAATAACCGCTATAATACTGATATAGGAGAATGAATGGCCAAAAAATCGAAAGCTAAGAAGCGCAAGCAAACTCAAAAGAGAACGTCACAAAAGGCAGTCAACGCGCAATCAAAAGTAACCGCGACTGCTTCCGTTGCAAGCTCAAAATTACCTGACAGCAAGTTAGAAGCAGAAAATCTCGATGCAATGATGAATGAAGCTGCTCCACGAGAGCCGCTTAATCAACGCTGGATTATCTATGCATTAATCGGAGTAGTTTTGCTCTTGGCCATAGTATTGTACGTAATGTATCAAAAAACAAACGATTTACGGCAAAATACGGCTAATACAGGCCAAGATCAGCTCTTGCAGGTACAACAGAGCGATCAAAACTCTTTGCAGCCCACAACGCCTAAGGAAGGCTCTAGTAACCCACAGGGAACCTCAAATCCGCAAGATAGTACTGGTGGAGCTACCCAATTACAACCACAAACCTCTCCAGATCAGAACCAGCTTAACCAGATGCAATAATCTATATTCTTGCAAATTAAGCTTTATTGTGTTAGAATAACCAGGTTACTGCACCGTTTCTTGGAGGGGGCATGGACCGAAGCTCGGTATTCTTTCAGTTGGCTGGAATGGTAGTACTGTACGTTTTATTGCTTCTTGTTACGTTTCAAGGATATAAGCGAATCAAGCACCAGAGTCTCACCGGTAGTGTTGCCACACTGGTAGCACTCTGTTGTCTGGCTGGTTCATTTATCTGTACAGTCGTCATTACCTATTCCCAGAAAGGAGGGTAAGATGGTGAGTGCTCATAATTCGAGAAGAAGCTGGCTGCGTTCAGAAATCGACCATTCTTTGAATGCATTTCGTTTGTGGCGACAGAAGTCACTTGTTGAGAAAATAATTGATATTTTTTGTGCAGCTTTGCTGGCGGGATTCATGTTTATTCTCATTTATCTGATAATGTTGAGTAGTGAATATGGTGGTAATGGATAATGCTCCTTCTTTTTTGAAGGAGCTTTTACTTTTCGGCTAGGTTTGAATTATTGCGGAAATTGATAGATAATAAATAATCTAATGAAAAAGAACTTATCCAAGAAAATTGGTAACTCCAGGTTAGAGTGGATAAAAAAATGGGGTGGGTTAATGGTACTTAGCCTTGCTTTGGCCATTATTATTATCGACACCACTCTTCTGAATGTAAGCCTTGGCCCAATTATTAAAGATTTAAATACCGACCTGCAAGGTATTCAGTGGGTTATTACGCTCTATGCACTTGTACTGGCGAGCTTTACTATTACTGGTGGACGACTGGGTGACCTTTTTGGCAGACGTAAAATGTTTGTGGCTGGTGCGTTAATTTTTGCCTTGGGTAGCTTTTTAGCATCTATTTCGCATGGTTTACCCCTTATGATAGCCGGTGAAGCGATTATTGAAGGGTTTGGCGCGGCTTTAATGATGCCAGCGACGGCCAGCTTGGTAATTGCCAATTTTACAGGGCGAGACAGGGCAATTGCTTTTGGTGTTTGGGGTGGTGTAGCGGGTGCTGCATCGGCTGTGGGCCCAATCTTAGGGGGTTGGCTGACCACTAACTATAGCTGGCGCTGGGGGTTCCGCATAAACATTTTTGTTGCGCTACTTGTTTTAATTGGCGCAATCCTGTTCTTAAAAGAGTCGCGTGATGTGAAAGAAAAGAAAGAACTCGACATATGGGGTATTGTCTTAAGTTCAACAGGATTACTCGCTGTTGTGTTTGCAATTATCGAATCAGCCACATATGGTTGGTGGATAGCGAAAGCAGTTTTTGAGGTTGGTCCGTATAGTTTTCCAATGCCATGGGGATTATCGATTACTCCTATTGCACTCTGGCTAGGCTGTTTCTTGCTTGCCCTATTTGTATGGTATGAGCGAGTACATGAAGCCAAAGGCAAAACTCCATTGGTGTCGATGGGGATTTTTCGGAATTGGCAATTTAGCTCTGGCTTACTTACATTGCTCGTAATGTCACTTAGTCTAACAGGACTGATTTTTGCATTACCTGTGTATTTTCAGGCAGTGCGTGGCCAGGATGCTTTTCATACCGGTATGAGTCTATTACCACTTTCTATTAGTCTATTTATTGCTTCACCGCTTGCCATTTTCTTAACCAAGTTCTTAACACCAAAACGAATTATCCAGCTAGGCCTAGCACTAACCGTGTTGGGAGTAATCTGTATTAATGCTGGTATAAGTGTCAATGGAACCACCTCGTTAATGTTGCTTGGCCTAATCTTATTTGGTGTGGCAATGGGGTTTGTACAGAGCCAGATAAACAACCTTACACTTTCAGCTGTATCTGTTCAGCAGGCGGGTGAGGCCTCGGGTATTTCTGGTACAGCCCGTCAACTCGGGAGTAGTTTTGGTTCGGCTATTATTGGTGCAGTAGTGTTAGCCACCCTAACTGCCAGTTTAATGAGCGGAATAAGTAATAGTAAGGTTATTCCAAATATTGCCAAAGATAAAATTTCTCAGGCAGTATCGGCACAGAGCTCGGCAACCGAGTTTGGTGCAACACCACAGCTGGGTACAGCAGTGCCACCTGTTATTACCAACGAGATTAAATCGATTACTAATCAGGCGGTGGTAGATGGCGTGAAGCGGGGTCTTGATTTTGCTTTAGTATTTGCAATACTTAGCTTCTTTGTGGCTCTGGGCTTACCTAACGTAAAGAATTTAGAAAAAGAAAAGGGCAAAAGCCCAGTGGCGGCTCACTAGAAAGACTATGAGAGAAGTTTGGCGAATAATTAAATACTCGAAACAACTATGGCCATATTATTTGGCAATAACTGTTTTTGTGGTAATTCTCTCTGTATTAAACTTAGCAACACCTTTTCTTACCAAGGGGCTGGTAGACGGTCTCACAACCCATTTTAGCGGCGGGAGTGTAAGTTTTGGCTATTTTATCGTATTGTTATTACTTATTTTGCTGGCAAATGTTGTTATCACGTTACTGAGTAATTTAAATGGCTATCTGGGCGATATTATGTCGGCAAAGCTGAATAATTTACTTTCTGAACGTTACTTTGCACACTTAATGGAGCTGCCGATTAGTTATTATGATAGCGAGATTACCGGTAAAATTACTGCCCGCCTAGATAGAAGTATTGCTACTATTTCGACGCTTATGCAGACACTGAGTAATAACTTCGTGCAGTTCTTTCTTACCACAATTATTACACTGGTTGTAATTGCATTCTATAGTTGGGCCGTAGCACTACTACTCTTTATTATCTTCCCGGTCTATATTTGGGTAACGCATTTAAGTTCAAAAGCCTGGCAAAAACATCAGGGTAAAATAAATCATCAGCGCGATATTGGCAATGGTAGATTTGTAGAATCTATTGCTCAGGTACGAGTCGTAAAAAGTTTCGTAACTGAATTACGCGAAACTAGTTATTTTTCTAAAACACGACGTGAGATAGAAAAAGTTACTCGTGGTCAATCTAGGCAGTGGCATAACTATGATGTTATACGTCGGCTAGTACTAAACCTGGTGTTTTTCGGGATATACTTCGTGATTATTTGGCAGGCCTTTCGGTTTAATTACACACTCGGTACAGTCGTGCTTCTTATTACCTTAGCAAACCAAGCACAATTTCCGCTTTTTGGTAGTAGTTTTATTATCGACGCCCTGCAACGAGCTACTGCAGACAGTAAAGATTATTTTGAAATAATGAATAAAAAACCTGAGATTGTTGATGTAGAAGATGCCAAAAATCTTAAAATTACTCAAGGCAAGGTATCGTATTCAAAGGTGAGTTTTAGTTATGAAAAAGGCCAAAAAGTACTCCATGATATAAGCTTCACCATTGCACCAGGAAAGAAGTTAGCACTGGTTGGTGAGAGTGGTGAGGGTAAATCGACACTAGCCAATTTAATGCTGCGTTTTTATGAATTGAGTGGTGGAGTGATAACTATTGATGGCGAAGATATTAATACTATTTCTCAGGCGAGTTTGCGAAAAAACATTGGCGTGGTGTTTCAGGAACCGCAACTATTCTCTGGTACGCTAGCCGAAAACATTAAGTATGCCAACCCCAAGGCATCAGAAAAAGACATGATTGCTGCGGCCAAAGCCGCCAATGCCTACGATTTTATTAAGAAATTACCCAAGGGTTTTGAAAGTGAAATTGGCGAGCGAGGGGTGAAGCTGAGTGGTGGACAAAAACAGCGAATTGCTATCGCAAGAGCTATCTTAAAAAATCCACCAATTCTTATCTTAGATGAGGCCACCAGTAGTTTGGATAGTAAAGCAGAACACGAGGTACAACAAGCGCTTGAGCGACTTATGCAGAATAGAACTACGCTTATTATCGCTCACCGCCTCAGCACTATCTCGAATGTAGATACTATTGTTGGTTTGCGAGGCGGTAAGGTTGCCGAAATTGGTACACCAGCCGAGCTTGCCAAGAAACGTGGTGGACTCTATGCCGAGCTCCTTAAACTACAAACAATAAGCACCACCAAGGCCGGTAAAGAACAGCTTAAGAAATTCGATTTGGCCGGGTAAACTACTTTTGACACGTTAGTTTACATTCGTCTATACTTTACTCACTTGTACCTTCTCTTATTAAAGGAGGCAGCCGATGTTCTATTTTGGCTACGTTACCAAAGAACAGTTCATTAAGCGACTACGTCGAGAACTACGTCGAGCTTCTAGAGTCGTGAAGTTTAACAGTCACTATTGCACACCAGATACTTTGGTAATTAACATTCAGGATGAGTCAACTTCGGTTATCGTTGCCACGGCGGTGTACGCCGATCTCGGTAACGCGCTCCATATTCAGCTCGATCTTTGTGAGATTCTGCTTGTCAGAGGCACGAATCGTTTTGATATAATGAATCCTGTTATGTGGGAAAATCGCCTCTATGGTATTCGCGAGCGAAAGAATCTGCGCAGATATTGCAAGAAATTAGCTCAGTTAATACATGATCACATCTCAGAAATTAACAATGTACACCCTTCTGAGTTTTACGAACCGACCTCCCAGTAAGACAACCCAGCGAAATAATCTAACCCACCCTATAGTGGGTTTTTTCTTGCAAAAGAATAACTTTTTTGGTATTATACTCGAGTACATTTTTAACGAAACAGCGCTGGCATGTACAAACTCCTCCCGCTTGGGGAGCCGGCGTCACGATAAAAGGAGACAATATCTATGGCAGAAGCCAAACCAAAGTCAGCCACAAAGGCTGCAAAAAAACCAACCACAAAAATAGACCCAATCTTAAAGCAGTTGCTAGAAGCTGGTGTACATTTTGGTCATCGTACAGCACGTTGGAACCCCAAGATGGCTCCATATATCTACGGTGCACGCGGTGGTGTACATATTATCGATTTAGAGCAAACCGCCGCTAATCTAAAAGCTGCCGAAGCAGCAGTTGAATCTGTTACCAAACAGGGCGGACAGGTACTTTTTGTTGCTACCAAACGCCAAGCTCAAGATACCGTTAAACAGGCCGCCCAAAGTGCCAAGATGCCATATGTAACGTATCGATGGCTAGGTGGTATGCTTACAAACTTAGAAACTATCAAGCAGCGAATTGCCCGCATGAAAAAACTTGAAACTCAAGTGGCCGATGGCTCATTTGATACGGCTATCAAAAAAGAACGCTTACGTCTTACCGAAGAAATGGAAAAGTTACAAAAAATCTTTACTGGGGTACGCGATATGTATGGTGTACCAGCAATGATTTTTGTAGTTGATGTTCCGCGCGAAGATACTGCTATTGCCGAAGCAAATAAGCTTGGTATACCAGTAGTAGCATTAACTGATACCAATGCAGACCCAGAAGGAATAGATTATGTCATTCCGGGTAATGACGACGCAATTCGCTCGGTTGCATTTATAGCTGAGAAAATTGCCAATGCTGCTCTTAAGGGGTCTAGTGTATATCTGGCAAAAGCAGCAGAAGTAGCTCCAGAAGCTGAAGAAGATAAAGATAATACAATTACAGGAAGGGCATAATAAATGAGTGTAAAAATAGAAGATATTCAAAAACTCCGCGCAGCTACAGGTGCTGGTATGATGGATGCCAAGTCGGCTCTAGAAGAAGCAAAGGGTGACTATGATAAGGCGGTGGAATTGATGCGTGTAAAAGGCATTGCTAAAGCTGAAAAGAAAGCCGATAGAACTGCTAGCCAGGGTATAATCCAAAGCTACGTGCATGGTGAAAAGATTGGTGTGTTAGTTGAAATTAATTGCGAAACCGATTTTGTTGCTAAAACTGATGATTTTAAAAATTTTGCCAGTGATGTGGCTATGCATATTGCGGCAACCAATCCACTTTATTTAAATACCGACGCTATTCCTGCAGTAGAACTCAAGAAGGAACGTGACGTTATCGAAAAAGAAGCGGTAGCTTCTGGAAAGCCAAAAGAATTCGCCGACAAAATCGTAGAAGGTAAGTTAGCGAAATGGTATGAAGAGGTGTGTTTAAGTAATCAAAAATTCATTAAAGACGACAGCAAAACTATCGAACAACTTACCAAAGAACTGATTGGTAAGCTTGGTGAAAACATTGTAATTGCTCGTTTTGTACGGTTTGAGCTAGGCGTAAAATCATAATAAATAGCTAGAACAAAAAAAGACCCAGTATAGGGTCTTTTTTTTTGCAATTTATATTGTTGTCATAGATAATGATATCGTTCCAATCGTCGATATAAGGAGTGTTACGATGGAGGTAAGAATTGTATCAGTCAATGTAGGGCAACCGCAAGTACTTCGTCAACTAAGAACGAAAACAGTGTACTCTAGTATTAACAAGCATCCTGTAGTCTCTTCAGGTGAACTGTTGTTAACATACACAAACTTGCTTGGTGATCAACAGGTAGATACAAGACCGAAAGAAGATGGACGCCAACTGCATGGTGGTAACGAAAAGGCAATATATGTCTACCCCGTTGTACATTACGACCTTTGGAGACAAGAGCTCGGCTTAGACCTTCATATTCCCTCATTTGGTGAGAATCTGACTATCGATGGCGTGGATGAAACAGTGGTTCGTGTTGGAGATGTTTGGCGTTGGGGAGATGCTTTACTTGAAGTTAGTAAGCCACGCCAACCATGCTATAAACTAAGTTGGCATTTGGGCGTAAGCGATATAGAGGTTCGTATGTGGGATAATGCTCGGTGTGGTTGGTACATGAGAGTTCTTGAACCAGGCATCGTACCCACACAAGGGGGCATCACAGTAGTTAGTACACAAGAGTCAGCACCAAGTATTGCTGCTGTCTTGGGTGAGAAAGAAAAAAACAACAGAAGTTGATAGCTCTCGATTACGAGGGCTTTTTTAATTATTAACAGTCTAGCTTCAATCAGCCAAATTAGGTATAATGTGGAATATTATGAATCAAGAATATCTCAAATCTGCCGAAACCAAAATGAAAGCCGCAATTGATCATTTTAGTGAAGAACTGGCCGGGCTTCGCTCGGGTCGGGCGAACGCCGCGATGATTGATGGCTTAAAAGTAAATGTCTATGGTCAAGAAATGACATTAAAATCAATTGCCAGTGTATCTACCCCAGATGCAAAAACCCTGCAAATTCAGCCTTGGGATGCAAGTAATCTTGCCGCTATTGAAAAAGCTATCTCAGAAAATCCAACCATGGCATTTACTCCAAATAACGACGGCCATGTAATACGAATAAATGTTCCCCCAATGAGTGAAGAAACTCGCACTCAGATGGTGAAAGTGTTACATCAAAAGGGTGAGGAGTGTAATATTTCGCTCCGTAATGCTCGCCACGAAGCACTCAATGACGGTAAAGCCGCTGCTAAGGCAAAGAAATTAACTGAAGATGATGTGACTAGTTTAGAAAAAGATCTTAATACAATGATCGATAAATATCATGCTCAGGTAAGCGAAATTTCTAAAGAAAAAGAAGCCGAGTTACTACAAACTTAAGAATCTGTATGGCCGAAACAAAACACCAATTGCAACATATTGCATTTATTCCTGACGGTAATCGGCGTTGGGCCAAAGCTAATGGGTTTAGTATAAATCAAGCCTATAAGCGCGGGTACGAACAATTGCGAGTTGTTGCCCAGGCGTGTTTTGATAGAAACATACCCTATTTTTCTGCCTTTGTATTTTCGAGTGAGAATTGGCAACGAGCTAGTGATGAAGTCGGAATCTTGATGAAAATGGCTTTAAAAGTTGTACTAAAAGACGCCAAAGAGTTACACAAAAAAAATGTGCGTTTGCGTATTGTGGGTAGCAGAGAAAAGCTGAGCGATAAATTAAGAGCTGCTATTGAAGAAGCTGAAGAGCTAACTAAAAATAACACTGCTGGCACATTTTTAGCTTGCTTTAATTATGGTGGGCGGCAAGAAATCGTAGACTCCCTAAGGGCAATTGTTCGAGAAAATCTGAAACCTGAAGAGATTGATGATGAAGTTATTACAAAACATCTCTATTGCCCAGAAGTACCTGCCCCAGATTTGATTGTACGTACAAGTGGTGAGAAGCGTTTGAGTAATTTTTTACTTTGGCAAAGTGCATACTCGGAATTTGCCTTTGTCGATGAGTTTTGGCCTGAGTTTAACGAGGTCCGTCTTGATGCTGTTCTGCAAGATTATGCTAATAGAGGAAGAAGGTTCGGTAAATGAGCTGGCTACCAGTAATACTTGGCGTAATTATCATTTTTTCTTTGTTAGTTATTGCCCATGAGCTCGGGCATTTTTTAATGGCGCGTAGAGAGGGTGTGCGTGTTTTAGAGTTTGGTATTGGGTTTCCGCCTCGTATTTGGTCGATAAAAAAGGGTGAGACACGATATAGTATTAATCTGTTTCCAATTGGTGGATTTGTTCGTCTGTTTGGTGAAGACGATGCTCAGACGGGCCCAAGAAGCTTTAATTCGAAAGGATTTTGGCAAAAAACCCGTATTGTTATGGCGGGGGTGACGGTAAATTTTCTCATTGCCTACAGTATTTTTACCACTCTTCTTATTGTGGGTGTGCCACCAATTATTCAAAATCTACCTTCGTTTGGCCCAGTTAAACCGATTACCGAAACTTCTGCCGGCTTAACAGTATTTAGTGTGAGTAAAAACTCAGCCGCTCAAAGTGCTGGTATTGTAGAGGGTGATAAACTTGTTACGCTCGATAATATAAACTTTCAAAATAGTAATGATTTGCGCAGTTATACGAAAACTCGTGCTGGGCAAGAAGCGATAGTTGTTTATCAACATGGCAACACCACGCAAACAAAAACAATTGTTCTGGGCAAAGATGAAAATGTAGGTTTTCTTGGATTAGTAGCTGAACCTGTACAGATAAGTAAATATTCTTGGTGGGCAGCCCCCATTGCTGCTTTTGTGCTTATGCTTGAGTTAATTGTCGCCACGCTGGCGGTATTTGGTAACCTTATTTTAGGGTTGTTTACTCAGGCTAAAGTTAGCGAAGGGGTAGCTGGACCAATTGGTATTGTAAGCCTGTTCTCGCAAATAGTACGTTTTGGCTCGACCTACATTTGGCTCTTTATTGCCTCTATCTCACTTAGTCTTGCAGTCATTAACGCTCTTCCATTACCAGCCCTTGATGGCGGGAGAGAATTCATGATGATACTGCGCAAGATTGGAGTAAAGATTTCTCCAGAACGCGAAAACTTGGTACATATTATTGGTTTTGTTGCTCTTATTGGCCTGATGATTATTGTATCAGTATCTGATATTCGTAAGTTATTCTAGCTATGCAGGCCGAGGCGGGAGTTAAAAAGAAACGCCAACCATGGTTACCAATGCCAGAGGTTCCATGGCGCATACGCGATGTTGTAATGGTGTTGGCTGTAACAATTTTGGTACCTATTGTGTTGGCTATCGCTTGGTTTGGACTTAAACATTTACCACTGCCTACACCATTACTGAATGGTATTAATAACAAGCAATTAGTAGAGGCAATAATCGATCTGGCAACCTTAGCGACCGAGTTTTGTTTGCTCTTCTGGCTGGTAAAAAAATACCATGCTACTAGGCAAACTCTTGGCTTAAATGGCTTTTCGTGGTGGCGATTTGCACTTTTTGTGGTTGGTGGATTACTTATATTAACGACTAGTGTAATACTAATTTTTAGTCTGGTGGTCTGGCTAGTGCCGAGTTTTAACGCCGACCAAGCCCAGAACAATGCTCTGACCTATGGTAATAGCGGAGTTGGGTTGTGGCTGAGTTTTGCAGCTGCTGTAGTTGTAGCACCAATTGTGGAAGAACTGTATTTTAGAGGGTTAATATTGCCAGTATTAATGCGACGGTTTGGGACATTTTTTGGTATTTTTCTAACGAGCTTGGTCTTTGCACTATTACACTTTCAGCCGAACGTAGTAATTTATACCTTTATTTTGGCAATTATTTTGGCAATTATTCGCTTGCGTCTAAAAAGTGTGATTCCTAGTATGTTACTACATGCTTTTAATAACCTCATTGCATTTTCGATAATTGCTGGTTGGTTGCATTAATAGCTACATTGACTAATTAGAGCTTCATATATATAATACCAAGAACCTTACTTGTCCTAAGGAGGTTAGAATGGCTGATGAAGAAACAGTAAAGAAACCATTGCTCTGTAAGCTTGGCTTTCATCAATGGTATGACGAATGCTCAATGTATACCACTGCCAAACGGTGTAATCGATGTTTTAAGTTTGCTGATGTGAGAGATGAAGAACGTTTAAAGAAAGAGTGGGAACTTTGGGAGCAAGAGAATGCGAAGCAAGTACCTTTTAACGTGGCAAAGGATAGTGTCAAGAGAGCACTCTTTCAGTTAGAAAGTTAGAACTGCTGGCGATTAGCTAGCAGTTTTTTATTATTCTTACATTTACCCTAGCAACAGATGGCTAAGATTTGTTACACTAAATAGAGATGATACAACAGCTTTTGGGTAATTTTAGTCATGATATAGGTATTGACCTTGGTACGGCCAATACTTTGGTATACGTGCGTGGTAAGGGTATTGTCATTAACGAACCTTCTGTAGTAGCAATTAACACTAAAAACAAGCAGATTTTGGCAATTGGAGATGAAGCCAAACGGATGGTTGGTAAAACTCCAGCTAATATTGTGGCAACACGACCCCTCGTAGATGGTGTGGTATCAGACTTTGAAATTACTGAGCAAATGCTTAAATACTTTATTGAAAAAGTACATAAAGAAAGTTTTGTGCTCTTTCCGCGTCCACGTGTGGTAGTGGGTATTCCATCTGGTGTTACCGAAGTAGAAAAACGTGCGGTAGAAGAAGCGGCTATGAACGCTGGTGCACGTCAGGCTTTCTTGATAGAAGAGCCAATGGCAGCGGCTGTGGGTAGTGGCTTGCCAGTACACGATGCCGCCGGGTCGATGATAGTTGATATTGGGGGCGGTACTTCAGAGGTGGCGGTAATTTCGCTTGGAGGAATTGTTTCGTCACGCTCGGTACGTATTGCTGGGGATGAACTTACTGATGATGTTATCGCTTATGCTAAAGAAGAATTCAGTCTACAGATTGGTGAGCGCACGGCCGAAACAATTAAAATAAATATCGGCTCGGCGGCAAAACTAAGTAAAATGCTTGAGGCGCCTATTCGTGGACGAGATATGATAACTGGCTTACCAAAAGAGATGACTATTAATTCTGATCAAACCAGAAAAGCTTTATCTCGATCGGTAAGAGCTATTGTAGATGCAGTAAAGCATACTATAGAAGAAACACCACCAGAACTTTTGGCAGACATTATGGACAAAGGTATATATCTTGCCGGTGGCGGCGCACTGCTACGTGGCTTAGATGTGTTGTTGGCAGCTCAAACGAAAATGCCGGTACATATTGCCGATGACCCACTTACTGCAGTTGTGCGCGGAACCGGTATGGTATTAGAAGATTTAGATAGTCTAAAAGACGTGTTGGTAAGTACTCAGTACGAAAAAGTACCGCATTAGAGGGGGTTTGAGTATGAAGAATCGTTCGATATTACTTGTCGGCATAGCTGCAGCAATTGCAGTGATTATTATTGTTATTAATGCAGCCGGAATAGGTTGGCCTTTTCGTTTGGTGCACGATCAATTATTTAACCCAGTAGGCGCCAGATTAGTAAGCTTGCGTAATACTATAACTGGCGAGTTTAGTTTTCTTGGTTCGATTTCTCGCCTGGGTGAAGATAATAAAAATTTACAATCTGAGGTGCTCGATTTGCGCAATCAACTCTCGGCTCTTAAAGAAGTGGGGCATGAGAACGAACTATTGCGAGCACAGCTTAATTTTAACTCACGTCTCAACCTACAGTTATTACCTTCGAGGGTTGTGAGTACCGAACCAGATGATAGTAGACGATTTATAACCATAGACAGGGGCAGTAGTAGTGGCGTGCAAGTGGGTCAGGCAGTAATTAGTAGTGGGGTTTTGGTAGGAACCATTTATCAGGTAAATGATTATAGTAGTAAAGTCTTTTTGGTGAGCGATCCAGATTTTCGAATTCGTGCGATAGGACAAGATGGTCGTGCCCAAGGTATAGTACGTGGACAAATTGGACAAGGGTATAGCTTTGAAGACGTCGCTCAGGGTGAAGTAGTAACTCAAGGAGAACAAATTGTTTCGGCGGGCTCTGGCTTGGTACCGCAGGGGATACTGATTGGTCAGGTGGAGGGAGTAACGAAGGCAGACAATGCAGTGTTTCAAAGTGCTAGTTTGAAACCATTAGTAAACCTCAATACGTTAGAGTTGGTATTTGTTGTAACGGGTCTCAAGCAATGAAGTTGATTGTATTTTATCTCGCTGCACTGGCTGCTGTTTTACTCCAAATTACACTTTTAGGTGGTAGTTTTACTTTTAATTTGGTTTTAGCGGTAATTGTCGTCTCTACACTGCAATTACGTGCTTCAGATTTAGCACCAATCGCACTTGTAAGCGGATTGATACTCGATATTCATGCTGGTACTTTCTTTGGTTTTAATATGTTCTTTCTGTTATTTGCTGCAGTAATTGCCAAATATGTTGTGCATTTAGGTGAGCGCGCAGTGGGTTTTTGGAATGTAATAATCACCCTTGGGTTATTAGAAATACTGTACTTATTTATTCAGCTGGTAATGGTTTTTTCTATTGAGAGATTTCGTCAACTCAGTAGTTATTTTGTAGCCGGTGTTATTCAGCTAACTTTTACTTTGATAGCTGGTGCACTGCTGTATATGGCTGCAATATGGCTCCAGAGTTACCTAAACTCTGGTGAAGTAAAAAAACGGTGGTTGCGGGGCTAGGCAAGAATGAATATATTTGGTGAATTTTATGACAGAGCTATAGAATTTCGGTTTTCTAAAAAAGAACAGCGTGTTCAGAAGAGTGAGGATTGGTCGGCAGCAATTTTGGCCGGTAGCTCAGAAAAAATTCAGCTTGAAGAACCGGTACGCATATCATTTTATTGGGTGATGGTTGCACTACTTTTACTATTTGCTTCAGTATTGGTCTTGCGACTGGGGTATCTGCAAATTATTACTGGACAGCAACACTCACTCTTAGCTAGCAGTAATAGGGTGAGAATTTCGGAAATTCCTGCACCCCGTGGAGCCATGTACGACCGAAATGGCATACTTTTAGTACGCAATGATGCCCGTTTTGATATTGTAGTTATTCCAAGTCAAGTGAGTACGAGTAAAACAGATAGAGCAGCTGCCTATCAGACAATTGCGAGTATTCTTTCAAAACAACCTGAAGAAATTGTACAGATCGTGGAGAAGAAGGGCTTAAAAAATTCACAGCCAGTTGTTATTGCTGAAAACGTTAGTCGTGACGTTGCCTTAAATACCGAAGAAGCAGCCGCTCGATTAAACGGCTTTAGTGTAGAAGTTAATCCATCACGCCAGTATCTTGACGGTGGTACCCTGGCGCCGTTCCTGGGCTACACCGGACGTATTTCGCAAGAAGAATGGGCGGCTAATCCAAGTTATCGACCAATTGATACTATTGGTAAGACTGGTCTTGAGAAATATTACGAGACAGACTTACGTGGTCAGTATGGAAAAGAACAAGTAGAAGTTGACGCTACCGGTACTCCGGTAAGATACTTGGCCAAGCAAGATCCTCTGGCAGGTAAAAATTTAGTACTCAGTATCGATAAAGGCTTACAAGACCAGATGGCCGCCCAGTTGAAAGCTGCAGTAGAACGAGCTGGTTCGCGTGGTGGTGCTGCTGTTGCGGTAGACCCAAGAAACGGACAAGTACTGGCAGCTGTTAATTATCCAAGTTATGACGGTAATGCCTTTGCCAAGGGTATTAGTCAAAACGACTACAATACACTACTAAATGATCCTGCTAAGCCTCTGTTTAATCGTGTCGCATCAGGTGGATATCCAATAGGTTCTACAATAAAACCATTCATCTCCACTGCCGGACTTGAGGAAGGAGTTATTAACTCTAATACTACTCTGATTGATAACGGTAAACTTGATGTAAAAAATCAGTACGATCCAAATATTGTATATACATTTAAGGGCTGGGAGCCGGGTGGGCTTGGTGCTGTTAATGTTGTACGGGCCTTAACATGGAGCTCAGACATTTTCTACTATATGGTTGGGGGTGGCTTTGAAAGCTTTACCGGGCTTGGCCCAACCAAACTAACCAATTGGTATAAAAAGTTTGGTTTTGGTACTAGTCTAAAGGCTGATATTGGTGATCAGTCTGCTGGTTTTATACCATCTCCCGAAGCCAAGAAAAAATATTCTACCGACCCATGGTTTGTTGGTGATACCTACAATATTTCAATTGGCCAGGGAGACATTCGTGTTACTCCATTACAACTTGCAATGGCAACTGCTGCGGTAGCAAATGGCGGTACACTTTATCAACCCCATTTTGCGATGGCAGTAAAAGATGCTCAGGGGCAAATAGTGCGCACAATTGATCCAGTGGTGCAAACTGCCAATATTGCCTCACCAGCCACGTTAGCAGTGGTAAGAGCTGGTATGGAGGGCGCTGTAGCGTCTGGCACAGCATGTTGTAGTATGAAGCGTGAAGTACCTGTGCCAGTAGCCGGTAAGACTGGTACAGCCGAAACCAGCACGCAAGGGTTTGATGGCAAGAATCCTATCACCAAGCCGCATGCATGGTTTACTGCCTATGCGCCAGCCAATGACCCTAAAATTGTTACTGTGGTATTGGTTGAAAACTCAGGCGAGGGTGCAGAATTTGCTGTGCCAACAACCAAAGAAATTCTTAAATGGTATTTTTCTACACCAAGAAACTAAAAAATATATCTCAGCGAGCTTGACATAAGGGGTGTGATTTGCGAGAATAAAAAACAAACACCAGCAGAATAATAACAAAATATTCTCGGGTTTTATTGCGACCTGAAAGCCAAACCAAACAAGTGCGGCCAAGGGTCATTTTTCTTGAAGAACATATAGAACTTACGGAATAAGAGAGAAACATAAGGAGTAGTTAAAAAATTCATGTCACAACAAGATTTCTATCTGACACCCCAAGGAATTAAAGATCTCGAAACAGAGCTCGAAGATTTGGTTAAGAACAAACGAAAAGAAGTTGCTAAAGCATTACGCGAAGCGAAAGAATTTGGTGATTTATCAGAAAATTCTAGCTGGGATGATGCTAAAGAGCGCCAAGCGTTTATTGAAGGCCGTATTGCCGAGATTGGTAATATCTTAAAGCACGCCAAAACCATTACGAAAAGTGAAGGTGGTGTAGTTGCGGTAGGTTCGAAAGTACATGTTAGTCTTGATGATGGCAAACAGGTGTTTCACATTGTCGGTCGTACCGAAGCGGATCCAGACAGTGGTAAAATTTCGGATGAATCTCCTATTGGTAAAGCCTTGCTTGGTAAAAAGGTAGGTGAGGTTGCTGATGTAGAGGTGCCAGCCGGAACAATGACTTATAAGATTATGAAGGTTGAATAAGAAAAGGTTTTACAAACAAAAAGCGCTTCTGCTAGAATGAGGCGCTTTTTGTTTGAATGGAGCAAATGATGAAAAGTGCGTATAATATTACTATGAATAATGAAACACAAGGCCAATCTAGTTATTGGGTAGATGTTGTTTGTGATGCAATAGAAGCTAAACATCCAAATGGAAATTTGCGTGTTTGTAGTGGTATCTCTCCGTCGGGGCCGTACCATATTGGTCACACTCGTGAAGTATTAACAGCCGATGCTCTGCGTCGCGGACTTATAAAACGTGGTCGCAGTGTAGATCATATACATTTTGTTGATGACTTTGATGCACTTCGCAAACGCTATCCATATTTACCAGAGACGTATGAAGATGAGGTGGGTAAGCCATTGTATCTCGTTCCTGCACCCGATGGTACATCACAAAGCTATGCAGATCAGTTTTTTGGTGAGTATCAAAAAGCAAT
>JAKOQC010000626.1 GCA_029778565.1 bacterium | reverse complement strand
GCTTTCGATTAGCGAAAACTACTGGGTCATATTGATACTCTTTAACATCCTTTTGCTTTTGCTTGGAATGTTCATGGAGACTATAGCCATAATTATAATAGTCCTGCCCATATTTCTGCCCATATTTAACATGCTAGGTGTTGACCTGATACATTTAGGCCTAATGGTATGCGTGAACCTTGCTATTGGGGCAAACACCCCTCCCCTCGGCGTCGATTTAATTGCCGCTTGCAGGATATCGGGCGTGAGATATGAAAGCACATTTAGGTACCTTACGCCATTTTTGGGAGTGATGGTCCTAGTTTTAGCGCTTATAACGGCTTTTCCGCAACTGGTACTATTGATTCCTAATATCCTAATAAATTAGATGGGTGTATTTGCCCTGCAACTTCTCCATGACGTTGCGGGGCAGACCTTCCTAAAGAGATACAAAAAGGGCTGCTGCATCATAAGGTTTATATCTTTAAATTAGCCAAGACTAAAATCGATGAAAAATCAAGAAACGATGAGATAACAAGAGAAAATGTAATAGTTTAAGCCACAAAAAGGCACAGGTCGTCATCCATGGCACAGGGTCATAATTGAAAAAAGTTCAATAAAACTGTTAACTTTAATCACTAAATCGTTATCATGATATGTTTGGATTAGTTGATAAGTGATCCAAAATTGTATCCCCAAATCCCCAAAAGGTCGTTACTTTCCCTTTATCCCTCATCTACTTTATTTATAAAATCACCATAATGCCTTTATTTTTGTACTGATATGGCAATAATGAGATTATTTATACAATAATAGAAAAGGAGAGAGGCGAATGAGAAATGTAGGCAAGTACCCAAAGTGTTTTATGCTCTTATCTTTCTTTCTTGTAATTTCGGTTTTATTGGTCTGGAGTGGGGTGGGGTTTGCGCAAGATGACGATGCTGTTGTTAATTACGATACCATAGATTACACCCTCAAGGGTAACCCTGAGGAAGGCAAACCTAATTGCATTAACTATGGCACGATAGATACAAATCTAGAATATGAACATGGTATGTTCGTAGAAGAAAAAGACGATGAGGGAGAAAGCCACTATGCCTCAAACTTCGGCACTGTCATAACGCGTGGATATGCGGCTTACGGCATGTACGCCCTAGATGGTGCCACTGCCACGAACAATAGTGGTGGTATGATTACCACATATGGTAGTAGTGCCTACGGCATGTATGCTGAGGGTTATTATTATGATGAGGATAATGACGTGTATTACCACTCGACTGCTACAAACAACGGCAGCATTGAGACTAAGGGGATTGGTGCCCATGGCATGTATGCAGGCGGAGGCGCAAAGGCTACGAACAATAGTGGTGGTACGATTACCACATATGGTGAAGAGGCGCATGGCATGTATGCATATGGTAATTCTACTGCCACGAATGAGAGCGAGGGTATGATTATCACACATAACCGATGGGCGAATGGCATGTATGCATATTATAATTCTACTTCTACGAACAGCGGTAGCATTGAAACTAATGATGATTCCGCCAATGGCATGTATGCTGCTAATAATTCTACTGTTATAAACAGCGGCAGCATTGAAACTAATAAGGCTGATGCGCATGGCATGTATGCATATGATAATTCCACTGCCACGAACGAGAGCGAGGGTACGATAACCACACATGGCTATTGGGCGCATGGCATGTATGCTGCTAATAATTCTACTGTTATAAACAGTGGCAGCATTGAAACTAATGGGATTGAAGCCTATGGCATGTATGCCTACATTGACTCTATAGCAAAAAATTGTGGAAATATAACTACCAATGGTTCGTTGGAAGCTTTTGGCATCTATGCTTGCAATCGTTCTGAGATTATAAATGAAGACGAAGGCAATATTATTACATCCGGTACAAGAGCCTTCGGTATGTATGCTTGGTATGACTCCACGGCTACAAACAGGGGCACAATAACGACTGGAAAAGAAGACGACCCTACCTACGGTGCTCGAGCTTATGGTATGTATGCCTATCAGGATTCTACGGCGGAAAACTTTGGCAGTATAACTACGTTTGGTGAAACAGCATCCGGTATGTATGCTTGGCATAACTCCACGGC
>JAKOQC010000082.1 GCA_029778565.1 bacterium | reverse complement strand
TTTGACAGTAACCCTCTTAATGCTTCAACTACTTCCTCATTACCTATAAACTCGCTAAAATCTTTAGGACGATACTTTTGATACAATGGCATTATTAAATCCCTCCATCATATTCTTTTTTATCAGCCCAACTACCGTCTACTGGTGTAACATCTGCTTCAACTGATAATGGCACAATAATCCACTTCCATATTCTTGGTATTTTTACAGTAGCAACCCTCCTTACTGTTTTTATTACGTGTTCCAATTCATTAGGATGCACATCTAAAAGTATAGAATCATGAATCTGTCCTATCAACCTACTATCCCAATTCTCCCTCTGCATAATCTTATCCACTTCTACAAACGTTTTTAACAAACAATGAAACGCCGTGCCCTGAACAGGATAGTTAATTACCTCATTCCGCCTCATTATACCAGAACACCTAAATCCTGTCAATAGGTCAAAATAGCCTTTCTTCTGATATTCCCTATACCAGTCTTCTCTCCATTGACCATAAACACCAAATCGGTTGTGCCAAAAATCATACTCTATTCCTTTCATATGCTCTATAAAATCATCTAATGACTTTATGCCATGCTCAATCAAATGTTCTCCTATGGTTTTATTATTTACTATTGTAATGCCTTGGTTTTTCCTCCATTTTCCCTTAGGTAATTTACACCAATCACAAGCTATGCTTACTGCATTGTTAGCATAATAATCTCCATAAAACTGCGGAAATACAAAACCATTTTTAGTAGCATCTCGTAATACCTTAAATTCGTCAATTTTATTAACTCCACCAGCGTTTTCTATCATATCCAAATAATCATGTAGCATAAATATCTGTATGGCCATATCACCATGCATATCAGATTCTGGATTAGTTAAATACCTAATAAGATTAGGGTCTTTATTGACACAAGCAGAAATGGATACTTCAAGTGCGTGATAATCTATCTCTACAATATGGTGTCCTGGTCTGGCAAACAACGCCTTCCTACAAATAGTCATAGCCTCCGTATCACGCCTTGGTATATTCTGTATATTTGGAGACTGACATGATGACCTATACGTTCTAACTGTATGCAAATTGAAAAATGGGTGAAGATAACCATCAGTTTGTTCACGTAGAAAAGAATCCAAATAAGTATCTCTAATTTTCTTATACCTACGAACTTCCTTAATCCATTTTAGTTCTGGTAAATCTAATTGCATTAAAGTATCTTCATCAGTAGCACCCTTACCACTTACAGTAAGTTTAGGTGGTTCTATTTTCATAATATTGTAAAGAATATAACCTAATTGATGATTGCTGTCTAAATTGGTTTTATCTTTGTAAACCTTATTCCAAATAGCATACAACTTAGTTTCCTTAAATTTATTATATGCTCTATCAATTCTATTAGTAAGGAGTTTTTTCTGTCGTTCACAATAGTCGACATCTAATCGTATACCTTGTCGTTCTGCTCTGGCCAAAGCCAACGCTCCTTCATGAAATAACTGATAAGCATCAGCTATAGTAGCTTCAATCTTCACGACTGAACACCAACCTGTTTCATTTGCATTTGAGCTAATCTATATCCAAATAAACTATCCAGTCCACAATAAGTAAATAATTCTTTTCTCTTAATAGGATTAGCTACCAAATCCATTATTTTGTTAGGTGAGTTTGCATTTTTATCATCAACACCATGTAAATACTTCTCTATAGCACTATCATAATCAGCTATACCAAAATTAACATATGTCTGGAACTTAAGACTGGCTATTTCAGTCCTATTATCCAAGATGTGAGATGCTAACATACTATCCCATACCCACGGATTAACCTTTATACCATACATAATATTTAGCCAAGTATCTTCATATTTCATATTATGAGCCATTTTACCAATATTAGGATTCTCCAACAATTGTTTTAATGCTTGTATTTCCTCATCCATATCTGGTGCTGGTAAGACATATACATTATCTTCAGCATTACAAATAGAAATACATACAATTCTATGCTGGTCTTTATTATAGGGTTTTATTCCTGTAGTCTCAATATCAATAAATACCTTATCAGAATCCATCAATTTGTTTAACACATTAACCATTTCAATCTTAGAAACAATCTTAACACATTTACTTTCATCTTCAAACATAGGAAACTTGGCTAACGTAAGATTAGCTATTCTTTTCAAATCCTGTTTCCATATGGTAGTAACTTCTGGAGTATCACCTTGTCTTATGATATAACTTGGGTGTAACGTTGGACATATCCAAGCCTTAAATTCCCTATCTGGAATTGTCCAACCTCTCCATTTAGTAATTGTGCCTAAATTCTTCTTCCATCTACCACCAATTACTGATTGCACAGCAGAATTACCTAATAGCACAATTATTTTGGGCTTGTGCATTTTAATACAGCTAAGCACTCTATTCCTACAATATGCAATCTCTTTATCTGTAGGAGTTCTGTTGTTTCCTTCGTTGTCCATAGTTCTGCAGTTAACAGCATTGATGTTTAGGCAATCTTCAAACAAATCAATTCCAACAGTAGCATAGGCTTGCTGTAAAGCCTGTCCTGCTCTACCTTGAAAAGGTTTGCCAATAGCGTCTTCTTGTTCTCCAGGAGCTTCACCAATGTTTAATATTCCTTTCTTAAAATTACCATATGGTTTCATCTGTGGAGATTTAACTTTAGTGTTAAGACCACAACCTAAGCAACTGGTATCTATCGTGCTATT
>JAKOQC010000625.1 GCA_029778565.1 bacterium | reverse complement strand
GACATAGTCATACCGGACTTTTTCTATGTTGAATTGGACAAGGTAGTGCCAGTTCCAGTAAGGAAGCTAAGAGAGATGGAACGCGTTCTTTGGGCTATAAATTATTTGAAGAAGTTTAAGCCATGGGACTTAATTTTGGTAAGCAGTTTCGAAACAGTTTCTTTCTCGCTTTTATCAGCTAGTTTTTCTTCGCTTTCGAGAAATACTATAGCTTTCCTGCATTACAACGTTGATGATGCCGCGCGAAGCGTACTAAAGAGAGCTCTCTTACGTTGTGTGGGTAGGCAAGTCACTTTGGTAGCCCTAGAACCTTTTATAGCTGATTTTGCTAGCAAGCTGTTAAGACGTGAAGTGGTGCATGTCCCTGAAATTCTAAGTTGTAGTGGCCTACGACGCGGTGACTCGGGTAGTCTAGTACCTTCTGGACGAATTCTAGTTTTCGCACCAAGCGGAAGTAACACTGCTGATTTGGAAGAGCTTCTAATATCTGCTCAACCACAGTTCCGTGACAAGGGAATTGTGGTTGTAGCGAAAGGTAGGACAGAGTACATCAGCGATAGTGTGATTGTCAAACAGTACTTCAGTGATACAGAATATGAAAAGTTTATGTCTGATTGTTCTGTTGTCTTGGCGCTGCTTCGTAAGGGTTTCAATTATCGTGCGAGTGGTGTTATATATGATGCATGTCTAGCAGGCAAACCAATTATATCTAATCAGTCGATCTTTGCTGATTACATGCATCACAAATACGGCAACCCCGTTTATATAATTCAAGGTATAAGTGGCGAGTCAATTGAAATGGGGATTGATTTTGTGTTGAATGAGTGGGATAAAACTTGGAATTATGAACAGTTTCTGCATGATCATTCTGTAGAAGCTTTTGTCGAGGCTTTGCAGAGTGTTGCAATTAACTCATTGCACTGAACTTACGTAAGTAGTCTATAGAGATATACTGGTTCTGTGATGGTATTGAGAAGAGAAGCACTTTCCACAAAACTGATGACTATTAAAGAGTAACAAACTACTATTTAGTTCGGCTGAGCTTTTTACGGATTGTTTTTCATATTGGTAGTAACGATTGCAGTGTCAAAAAGATTGCGTTGTTAGTAGGTTACATTGTTAGTAATAGTAGGCACATTAATTTACACTCAGTATAATAAGGGTCTTTGCTTCCATGACCATTGGGTGGTGAGTGTGCAAGCACAAACTACGGCAATTATATTTGATGATGCGTAGAAGTGATTATGGACATGTATGTTACTGTGGCGCACCGCCATTCGTTTCCACGCAAACAAGAGCTTGTGCTCACTCAGTTACGAGACTGTAGCCGGGGTAAGTGGGTTAGTGATAAAAGGATAATGGTATAATGTTATTGTTGGCTGTAGTATAGAGAGAGGTAAGCAAGCCATAACTTTAAAAGGTAGAGGAACTAATTAGAGGTTAAGTAGGTTAGAAGTTTCAACAGTAGTAAGAAAGCAGTAAAACAGCTTAATCATATTCTATAGGCATGAGGCTTTGGCTGTTGGACCTTAGCTGATTTAGAAGGTACGTAATAGAAAAAGTTGGAGAGATGAATTTGACAAGTGTTGTAATTATAAGATCTGATGCTATCTCACCGGATGTTAGGGTAGAAAAGGAGGCCTATGCTCTCGGGCGTGCGGGGTTTGATGTTCTGGTTCTAGGGTGGGATCGAGAATTTCAGTTTCCTGAAAGAGAAGACAGAGGTGTCTTCAGAATACACCGCCTAAGGGTTCGTGGTAGCTATGGAAAAGGTCTTCTTAATGCGTTCAACATCATTGTGTGGAACATTGCTCTTTTTATTTGGTTAGCTAGGAATCGTAATTCTTTCTCTATAATTCACGCTTGCGACTTTGATACTGTGATCCCTGCTTTATTATGTAAGTTTGTTTTCCGTAAGAAGTTAGTTTATGATATATTTGATTTTTACTCTGACAGGGTGCGTGGAATTCCTGTATTCTTACGTTCCATGTTGAGGAGAGCAGAGCTTTGGGCTATATCTACCGCTGACGCTACGATTATAGCGGATGAATGTCGCATAACGCAGATAGATGGAGCGAAACCCAAGCGTCTAATTGTTGTTTACAATTCCCCTCCTAACTTTGAGTGCAATTCTGAGGACGTAAAAGTTCACCAGTTTACAGTGGGTTATGTGGGTTCTTTGCGGAAAAACAGAGGTATTTTTGAAATGATTAGCGTCATAAAACTACACCCAGAGTGGAAACTGATCATTGGTGGGTTTGGATCTGATGAAGACAAAGTAAAGTCTCTAATCGAGAAAGTGCCAAATGCACGTTTCATTGGCCGCGTTTCTTATACCGAAGTACTAAAGACTTATTGTGACTGTGATGTAATTTTTGCGACTTATGATCCTTCAGTACCTAACAACAGATACTCAAGTGCTAATAAATTGTTCGAAGCGATGATGTTAGGACTTCCCATTATAGTGGCTGCTAACACAGGGATGGACAAACTCGTGCAACAGTATAATGCTGGTTTCGTTGTCGAGTATGGGAATCTACAAGACTTAGAAAAGGCCTTGATGGAGATCGCTAACTGGGATCCGGGAAAGCGGTCTGCCTTTGCTGAGATGTCCAAAGGTATATTCAAAGCGTACTACGCATGGGAAGTAATGGAACAAAGGCTTATTGACCTTTACTTAAGTCTTTAACCTCTCGCCTTTGCCTGTTAGTAGGCACAGGGTAGCATCAGAAATTCTAATGGCATTTAGTGTAGTTATGTGATATTGCAATGGATTTGTAGAAACAGGTAGCAGTTACCAGTTTGCTTTTGATTGACGTTTTTATGTTTCAACGTACTATCGTGTAATCGTTCATAAACGCTGTGGCTTTTACGATTACATCGCGTGGGTTAGCTTGCCTTTCATCTTGTGAGTATTTCTAGGAGAGGAAATGGTTAAAGCACCTGGATCAGCGAACGTACATCATCCGATATAACCCTAGAGCCTTCTTGCGTATAACCCAATTTTTGGTTACAAGAACATCTTTGGGAACATATATGTTCCGCCTAGAAACTCCAAAAACAAGTAGGCTTGTAAAGATATTAGCCAATGCTAAATTGTCATACTATAGTTCTATTGTATTCTTAGCAACTTATGGAAATGATTATGGAGAATAAATCTAAACTATGTAACATCGTTTCCGCTTTGGCTTGGATAGAAAAAACACCCTACTTTTCCCGGTACTTTAGACCATGTGTTTAAAACATCGTCAGAATTTTTGTTTACCTTCTGGCAAGACCTCGATTGCGGAGTTGCATTACTCAACGAGACGATAAGTCCATTAGCCAATAACACAGATATAAAGTAGCTGATAAGCAGGGAAATGATTTGATTCATATTCTACCTCTAAGCATGGAGTACTCAGGATGCTGCGTATAACGTACCAAAACGCGACAATTGGACTGTCTAGGAATTAGTTAGTTTTCTGTGGTGTCGTACAACTTCATGAGTTCAAATAGCTTTTGTCGTTCATCTATGACAACAGACTGTCTGCTAAAGGTAATGTAGGTGGGAGCTCCCGCAGTCGTCTAGTTATTGAGGAAATCTAATAGCAGAAATGCTGTCTTTTAAATCAGAGTGCCCCTATTTCGGCCAGGCTATAGAACGGTTAGCTTGGTTATTTACGATTGCGTTATGGTTACAATATGCTGGTACTTTATTTGCGAATTTGTGAAAGTGGTGGCATCTCAGGTTTATAATTCAACTGTATTGGCTTTATTCTTATTATGCCGTTAAGTAATACTGAGAAGGGGTGAGATGATGCGTATATTTGTAATCGGAGGCGGCTATGTTGGGCTAACAACCGGTATTTGTCTGGCCTATGTAGGACATGATGTCTGCATAGTGGAGAGAGATCAAACAAAGATTGGGTTGTTGTTGGACGGGATGTTGCCAATTTATGAGCCAGGTTTAGACCAAGTATGGCATAGTTGTTCGGACCGGGTGGTGTTTAGAGATCATGTAAGCCATGAGGTCGCGAATAGCGATTTGATTGTTATCGCAGTAGGAACACCATCAACTTCAGACGGTGACGCCGACTTGACAGATCTTTTTGCTGCCGTGAGCGAACTGAGAAATAAGCTTAATCCTAAAAAGGACTATGTGGTAGCAATTAAGTCAACAGTTCCAGTAGGAACAAATAGAATTTTGTCTGCCAGATACAGTAGTTTGTCTCAGGGCGGTAAGATTTTCTATGCGTCCAATCCAGAGTTTTTGCGTGAGGCGTCTACTGTATTTGATATGCTTTATCCTAGCAGAATAGTGATAGGAGCAAGAGATTCATTTGTTGTTGAGGTTTTGCGACAATGCTACGAACCTATTCTTAGTAG
>JAKOQC010000624.1 GCA_029778565.1 bacterium | reverse complement strand
TTTGAGTCACTCGAACACGCTCAAATCGAGGCGACACAGTGGCTGTGGTGTTACAATAACAACCGTCCTCATATGTCGCTCGGTGGATTCACTCCAGCGCAAACGCGTATGATGGCTTTAACAAACTCACGCGTCCTGCACTAAACGCAGGACTTGTGTTGATTCTACTTTTAGATGCCGCCCTTTTAGGGGGTATTACCGCACGAGACTTACTCTTTCGCCGCTTTGTCGGGCTATCGCTTACCGATAACGTACCTGACCACAGCACCATCTGGCGATACCACAAACACCTAGGCGAACTTGGACTTACCCAACCCTTATTCAACCAAATCAATGAGCAACTAGCCGAGCAAAATATTATCATCAAAGCAGGCAGTGTCAGCATCATCGATGCCAGTATCGTCGAAGCCAAGAACAAACGAGCTAAAAAAGGCAAACATACCGACAATACCCAAGACAAAGAAGCTGCCTACGTCAGTAAAAAAGACAGTACAGGCAAAGTGAAAACCACCTACGGCTTTAAAATCCATCTAAACTGTGATGAAGACAGCTTTGTCAAAAAAGTTGAAACTACCCCAGCCAATGTGCATGATTCCCAATGTTTTACCACGCTGTTAACAGGTGATGAATCTGCTGTTTACGCTGACAGTGCGTATAAAAGCCAAGCCCATGACGACTATCTTGCCAAGCATGAACCACCGATAAACAATTATATTCATGATAGAGCATGGCGTAATACCCCTTTGACCGAACAACAAAAACGTTCCAATACCCAAAAGAGCCAAACCAGAAATACGGTGGAACGGGTATTTGGTCATTTTAAATTGCATTATGGGATGAGCAAGGCTCGTCATTTAGGGTTAATGCAATTTCATACCAGTACAGTGCTTGCTAGCATTGTGCATAATTTAAAAACGGCCCTAAGTCTGAAACAAAAATATGGATTGGCTTAGGGTTATTGTGTCTGTTGGTTGGCAAAACTAGCCAATAGATCTGAATTAACTGCAATTTAGGAG
>JAKOQC010000623.1 GCA_029778565.1 bacterium | reverse complement strand
TATAGATTCTGATAAAATTCAGAGTTTAATTCTCATTCTATATTTGACGGGTTTAGTAGTAGCTCAAACGGCTGCAGGTTATTCTGTTGTTTTCATCTCGCTTTACATTTTGATTATTCTGCAATTTGGTGCTAAGAGGGACTTTCAAATATCTAAGCAGCGTATAATGTATTATTTGTTATTCTTGCTCCTGATAAACCTCTCATCCTTTTATGGTGGGTCAGAAGTTTTTTGGTCCAATCTGTTAATAACAGTTACCACTATTGTAACTATTATAGTCTATGAACTATTCGCCCGGGTTCATATTAAGGAGAATCACGTATATGCCTTCATATGGATAGTGATGGGGTTTTCAGTGCTTTATGCGTTGTTAAGTTCAAATTTCGACAGACTTTATTTTGTTAACCAAAACAGCGTGCCGATTTTAATGCTCTTAATGGTTTATCTGTGTGATCTATACCTCGCCGAGAAAAAACTAACTATATTCTGTGTTTGGTGTTTCGCTTTGGTTTTTACCGTTCTGTCTGAAAGCCGTGCTGGATTCTTCGCATTGTTGAGTTATCTAGTACTTAGGAATGTAAAGTCTCGAAGGTTACAGGCATTATTTTTTGTTGCTGCGCTTGTCGCTATAGTCGTGCTTTACGTATTCGGCTATTCTGTTTACCTGCCTTTTGTATTTTTGGGTAAGCCGATATATTATTTAGCGAAGAGAGAATCCTTGTGGTCTTTAGCGTCTGAGTTAGTTGTAGCATACCCGTTAGGCATGGGATACGTTGGGTATAGAAGGGTTTTTCAGGATGTATTGGATGTTACTCGGAGTCCTCACAACACTTATTTGAATATCCTTTTACAGTTTGGTTGGTTATACTTCGTTTTGTATCTATGCTTTGTAACGAGGCTGTTAAAAGATAGCAGACTTCACATAACCAGCGCGGTGATATTTTCTGCATATTTGAGAGCTTTTTTCGAGTCTAGTACTCCTTTCGGTTTAAGCTTAAGCAGTGCCCTTCTTTTGCTTCCCCTTTACCTTGAGGTGGGATTTTTAAGATCGGAATGCGACAAGAGTGAGTAATTGAGAGGTGTCTCACCTTCAAATCTTGTGAATAGTTATACATTCAGGCGGGTTCAAACTTTGAAATTAGAATCAGTTATATGAATTTATGCCTTTTTAGTTATACCTCAAGAATTGAAATAAGCCAGAGAGGCAGGATTAAATGTCCTTATATAGGGTTACCGTAAGATCAAATAACACTTTACGTGTTAGAGTGAAATCATGAGCCTATTCAATAGAGGTGTATTCTCATTCGCATTGTGAAAGTTAAGCCAGGGCTATTCCCAACTGTGAGGAATGTCTCTTCGGTGCTCTAAGCTTGTAGTCAGACTTACTCATAGAAGCATGCCATTCTATGAGAGGTAGACGATCCAGCTGCTGACGTGTACATTTTTTATAGGGAGACGATAACCAAAAACTACAATCCCATTCACATTTTGCTCTATGTTTTTAGTACGAATAACACAAGACCATGAAACGGTTTTTGACCTGGGATTGATCAAGATACCGAGTCGTAAGGGAATGTTTTAGGCTAAAGTACAGACACTTGTGTAATTTAATTCTGTAGAGTTTAATAGAGAACACCGCTAATTCTTTTCGATGTCTGCCGGCTGTTCTCTAATGTTCTTGTTATCACATAATCACAAAAAGTACCCGACTGTGCACAGTACGCTAGCATAGGCGAGTGTTTGAGTTTTTGTGAGTAAGCTTTAGACGTTTGGTAGACTTATGGTTGGAGGTGAACAGTAATATGCCTGGGATGAAAGTTTGCTTGTTAGCACCTGGTAATAGTGTGCACACTCTAAAAATAGCCTATAGTTTGAGAGAAGAAGGCCATGAGGTTTTGGTATTATCATTCCATGAGCCTAAAACTAAAGATCGGTTTATTGAATACATAGAACCACTCTTTCCACCTTTGGGGAAACTTAACTACATAGCTAATGTAAGAAGGATTAAGAGAATTGTTAATGACTTTCGCCCTGACATATTGCACGCACATTATGTTTCCAGCTACGGTCTTGTTGGCAGCTTGCTTGACTACCACCCATTCATTATCTCTGTCTGGGGGTCAGACATCTTTGATTTCCCCAAAACAAGTTCTTTTCATAAGCACTTAGTTAGGTCTGTCTTGGCAAAAGCTGATTTTATTCTTTCTACCAGCAATATCATGGCGTTAGAAACTAAAAAGTACACTAATAAAGAAGTTTTTGTGACCCCTTTTGGGGTTGATTGTGAAGCCTTCAAGCCTTTACCCGAGCTTAAGCCGAAGGACAAAATGATTATTGGCACTATAAAGGCATTGAAGCCAAAATACGGCATAGAGTATTTGATTAGGGCTTTCAAAATACTCAGTGACAGGCATCCTGATATGCCTTTGGAGCTATGGATCGGTGGTGAAGGCTATTTACGCACAGATTTGGAAGAGCTTGTGCGATCTCTAGGAATCTGCGATAAGGTGAAGTTCTTGGGTTATATACCACACCAGGAAGTTCCGAAGTATCTAAACGCTTTTACAGTATCAGTATCAGTGTCGGAGAGTGAATCGTTTGGTGTGGCAGTAGTTGAAGCACAAGCGTGTGGGATTCCTGTAGTAGTTTCAAATATTGGTGGTCTGCCTGAGGTTGTGAAAGATGGTGAGACAGGTTTTATTGTTCCACCAAGAAGTCCAGAAGCTACTGCTGAAGCTATAGAGAAGATCTTGATAGATAGTGAACTTAAAAGAAAATTATCTATTAACGCCCGCAACTTTGTGCTAAAAAAGTACAACTGGAACGATAATATTCAACTTATCATTGACGTTTATAGG
>JAKOQC010000622.1 GCA_029778565.1 bacterium | reverse complement strand
TTTAACCCACTCACCTATTTTAGCATCTTCCCCCTCAACCTTAACATACATAAAACCATCTTTCTCAGCTAATACGCTGAATTGTAGTTTATTTACTTCCCAATCGCTGTGAGTTATAAAGCCTTTTCCGCTATTTGTGGATGGGACTTTTGCGTATTTGGTAGACATTCTATTTCCTCCTTTCCTATACCATTAAACTCTAAAAATTGAATAATGTTTTTATCAAATGCTCTATATACTTTATCAAGACAACCTCTTTTTCTACACTCTTTCAATCCCTTATCCAGCTGTCCAATTAAGTTCCATCGTTCAGGGGGTGAGCCACTGCCACCCATTGCTATTAGTTGATTTATCCAACGTTGAGTATAGGAGACAAGTTGGTGCTCATTTACATCATCAGGGCTACAAACTATTTGCAACCCATCTTTTATATCTTGCCATTCAACCAATTCTCTTATGCGCTCCTTTGCTACTCTTTCCATGCTTAACTTTAAAAATTCTTTCTTCTCAATCTCAATTTGTATCAATTCCCTTTCCAAATCGTCTTCTTCATTTTGTAGTTGCCTTTGAAGCTTTAATATTTCAACGTTGTTTTTTCGATATTCAAAGCTAAGATTAAACAACTCCTCAAACATAACTGATTGTTCTCTAATTGCCTGCCAGTATTTGCTATCAGGTGTAGGAAATTTAACATCATTAAGAACCGATACTTCCATTTCAGTGCGAGTGCGAAAAAGTTGGGAGTGGGTATAGGCGTGTAGAAGCTGAGGCTTAATAGCACTTAATTTTTCTATATCAGTGCCCGAAATCAAATTCGATGACTTGATAATATCTAAATAATCCATATTTTTCTCCTTTATAGACGAGACCAAGGTTGATTATACTCTTCAGTTACTGCAAGATAATCACTACCTGTAGTCCCACCCATACACAAACCAGCACTTTGTGTTCCTGCGCCAGCAAGACCAGACCTTGCAGTAATTAAGTTGCCACCACTTGACCAAGATGTGCCATTATACTCTTCAGTTTTTGCAGAATTACTACCTGTATACCCACCCATACACAAACCTGCATTTTGTGTTCCAGCACCAGCAAGCCGACGCCTTGCAGTTATTAAATTACCACCAGCAGACCAAGATGTGCCATTATACTCTTCAGTTGCTGCAAGATAATTACTACCCGTAGTAGTACCACCCATGCATAACCCAGCAGTTTGTGTACCAGCTCCAGCAAGATAATTTCTTGCAGTGATTAAGTTGCCTCCAGATGACCAAGATGTGCCATTATACTCTTCAGTTGCTGCA
>JAKOQC010000621.1 GCA_029778565.1 bacterium | reverse complement strand
CCAAGGGCATTTCAGTCACTACATAATTAATATCCATATCACCGTAGTGATGACCGATGGTTTTGTATATTGTATTCCATTTATATGCTACTTTTAGTACAACACGTTTGATACCCCAACCCTGTAGCATATCTAATACATATGTGATCCACGGTCTACCACCTACTGGCAGTACAACTTTGTTCATATGGTCCGTTAATGGCCTAAGGCGAGTACCATAACCGCTTGCTAATATTACAGCTTCATCTATCATAATTATCACCAAATAGATTATTTTCTACTATGCTACATATAATATGTCCTATAGCAATATGCCCTTCTTGTATTCTTGGCGTGTTGTCGCTTGGTATACGTATTGTAATGTCAGCAATATGTCCAAGTAATCCACCTGATGCACCAGTTAATGCGATTGTAACTATACCCATGTCTTTAGCTACACGAACTGCTTGTATTACGTTGTCAGAATTACCTGATGTACTAATAGCTATTAGTACATCACCTGGTCGTCCAAGTGCTTTGACTGCTCTAGCGAAAACTTCTTTGTAACCATAGTCGTTAGCGACTGCTGTCAAGTACGATGTATTAGTATGTAACGCGATAGCTGGAAGCGGTGCACGATCTTTCTTGAATTGTCCCATAAACTCACCTGCTATGTGCTGTGCATCAGCTGCACTGCCCCCATTTCCACAAATCAGTACTTTATTGCCATTCTTATATGCGTTTGTTATAATATCTGCACTAATTCTGATATGGTCTTGTAATGTTAGTTGGATTCCCTCAAATATTTGCATTATTTCTTGCAATTGATCTTCAATCATTATTAATCCTCCATGTTTCTATCCCACCCTTAGTGAAGTGGTATCGTTCAAATCTACCTTTATATAACTTCAATGTGCGCATCACATCATATCTGTGTTGCTCGGGTACAAACAACATCAAGTATCCACCTCCACCTGCACCAGTCAACTTACCGCCTGTCGCTCCCATGTCTTTGGCTGTTCTATAGATTTCTTAGATATATGCATTCGTAATATCATCAGCCATACGCTTCTTGTAATTCCATCCATAATCGAGTATATCACCAATCTCATTAATACGTCCCTGTAGTAACGCTTCTTTCATAAGTGTGGCTTGTTCTTTGAGTTTGTGCATCGCTTCTAGTGTAAGT
>JAKOQC010000620.1 GCA_029778565.1 bacterium | reverse complement strand
TTCTTTAGTTCTACCACGTTCTTCTTCGTTTTTACAATTGTCTAAAATTTCGTTACGTTTTTCTGTAGTAATTACAAAAGCTTTATCTAAACCAGTTTTGACGCCATAGTTTATCTGAACGTTCCATTCTTTAAGCGGTTTCCCTATCTTTTCTACTTTTTGCTTTATATTAGCTTCTATGTTATCGGTCATAATTGTCCAAGGATCACTTGATGTGCAAGCTACTGTTTTAGCGTTTTTCAAGAAAGCATCTAAATCGATGTTTTCTTTTTTAACCTCTTTTAGATTAACACCTTTAGCATTATTTGTTTGCTGTTGAGTAGTTTTTTGTAGCAAAGCAATAGCTGTATCTACAGTGGCACTGTCAAACACATCAGGTCCGAGATCGATTACCCACTGTAAAGGAGCGTTCTTTATCACAAAGCTACGTAGTTTTGTGCCGTAATTACTTCTAAGCCACTTGTCAGAAGTAATGTAGCAAAGCACTCCATCTTCTTTAAGAAGCTTAATACCCCGCTCGAAGAATAGCAGGTAAATATCACCTGTTCCAGTAAATACTTCATAGTGGTAAGGTTGATATTTTTTACCTAGCTCGCCTCTGTTCCTCTGTAACTGTATATACGGTGGGTTCGTTATCACTACATCGAACTTGTCTGCACCAAACATAAACTCTGGCTCAAACCAATCAGCGGGTTTATCACTGAAAGGAGACCATCTCATTATTTTCTTTTTTTCTTCGCCTGAAAGCCACGTTAATTGTCCTTGTAATGAACTCATAAGTTGGGGGTATTCCAAAGAACGTATCACATCTTTACGTTTTTTGTCATCTGTATTATAGTATTCCTGCATAAGCTGTTTAAGACTGTCTAGATCCTGTCCTATAAAAGTCATTTGCTTCCCTTTTGTAAACAGTGGTGTCAATGCATCAGCGCATATAATCTTAAACTCTAAGTTAGGCAGTGTTTGCATGCGGGTAAAACCGCTTTCTTCTGTATAGTAGGCGTTTTTCAACAGCTCTATCCATAAGCGTAGTTTTGCTATCTGAACAGCGTTTGGGTTAATATCTACACCATGTAAGTTATGCTCTATAATGTATTCCTTAGCCTCAAAGAGCGTTTTCTGAACAAACTGCTGTTTTTCATTTACAGTAAAACCATCACTGCTGTGTTCACGCTGGTAAGGATACGGCTGCCCTTTTTCGTTTACAAACATACCGTTGTCGTCGATAAAATACCTATCAAAGGCTTCATCAGTATGTAGTTTGTAGAAATCGTCTATGAAAAAGTCATACCACATTTTAAGTAGCACGTTCATGGCAGATACAAGAAAGTGTCCGCTACCTACAGCAGGGTCTAAAATTCTCAGCTCTTTGATAATTTGCTTTACCTTTTCTTTCTTTTCTTCTGGCATACTTTCCTTAAAGGAAGAACGCAGGTAGTCGTAGTTTTCAAAGTTGTAGCCAAGCTCTGCGTTGACACGGCTTATTAAAATTGTTTCCAACGACTTGCGTGCCATGAAAGAAGTAATGTTGTCAGGTGTGTAGTAACTGCCATCCTTGTAGCCGTTAATCTTTTCAAAGATAAGCCCTAAAACAGCAGGGCTGATAACATCTTCACCCTTCGCTTCTTTACCTGAACTGAAATTGTAGCTGTCCAAAAACTCAAATAGGTAGTCTAAAAGCGGTGCTGTTCCTGTGCGACTGCTTGAAAGATTAGATTTGTTCTTCAGTGTCGTTTTAGGGTAGTATGGTATGTCTTCGTTAGCAATACTGGAAATATGACAGCCCTTTTCTACTTCATGTTCTTCAAATAGAGAGCTGTTTAGATAAGGAACACTGTCAAAACCTTG
>JAKOQC010000619.1 GCA_029778565.1 bacterium | reverse complement strand
CTTGAAGTTTTTGAGGAGAGGATAAAGTGAGCATGGATACAAGCAGTAGGAACAAAATAAAAGAAACAGTATGTGCCGTAGTAGTAACATACAATAGAAAAAACCTGCTGTTAGAATGCCTTGAGGCTTTGCTCAAGCAAACAAGGCCTTTAGAAGCAATTTATATCATAGATAACTTTTCCAGCGACGGCACGCCTGAAACATTAATGAAAAGCGGGTATATTGCTGAATTACCCCCTGACGGCTTAAGCGAGCCTTGGGAAAGGGAGTATGAAGTTAAAAATTTGACTGATGGAAAACCTATAAGGATCCATTATGTAAGAATGAACGAGAACACAGGCGGAGCAGGTGGGTTTCATGAAGGCGTAAAACGAGGATATGAAAGGGGTTACGACTGGCTCTGGCTTATGGATGATGATGTTCGCCCACATATAGATGCATTAAGCGCTTTGTTACAGACTGAGGCAAAGTTGAAGGAGAGAAACAAGTCCAATGTATTAATACCTGTTCGACTTTGGGAAGACGGCTCGTTAGCCGAATTTGCCGCGTTAAAGTATAACCTTTCAACTGCGTTTTGCATGCCTAGCCAAGTTATGGTATCAGTTAATGCGGTCTATGATCAATGTTCTCAGCTTCCGGAATATCAGGAGGTTATGAACTTCGCCTTTGAAGGGCCACTAATACCGCGCGAAGCGGTTGAGATAGTGGGGTTACCCTCAAAGGAGTATTTCATATATGTGGATGATACGGATTATGCTTTCCGCATGAGGCAGGCCGGGTTTCGTCTGATTCTTGTTTCTAGTGCATGGCTTTTTCGTATGCTTAGGCCGGAAGCAAAATCAAAGATCCCACCCTGGAGGTTGAAATATTCAATCCGAAACATTATGTGGTTAAGTCGGTTATATGGTGAGAATTGGTCAACAAGACATTTGCGCCACTGGCTTTGGGGTGTTCGTTTCATTGCAGCTGCTATTTTAAAGGGTAGAATGTTTAGCGACCGTGAGACTTTTTGTGCAACAATTCAAGGAGTAAAGGAAGGTTTGTTTTTTAACCCACCGCAGTGTCACATCGGTGACTTAAGAAAGATATCATGGAATGGCGAGACGGAGCATGAATGAGGGTGCTAATAGGGGTACAGTTGCCGTTATTTGTTATAGCAACCATTATTACAACAATAGCTGCGGCATTGTTAATCCCAAAACTTGGACTTATAGCAGCTGCGTTAGCAGTTGGCTTAAGCAATTTCGCCCAGCTAATAGGTAGTATGTATATTGTTGGTTTGGCTGTACGAAGGTTAAAAAATAATATAACTGTTGAGTAAAATGGGTATACACGTTTATATAGTTAGAGGATTATTAATGTAAATCTATATCTGCTAAGGAGACATAAGCAATGGTACAGGATAACCCTAAGCCCATGTTTTCAAGAGAATCCTTTTTTAAATTTATTATTATATATCTTCAATTAACCCAAGTTACTATGTTATCCTTGGGCCTTTTTTATGTAATGGATAAATCATGGGTAAGCTCATTTGCCAACGGCAATGTTATTATTTCTAGTCTCTTAATATTTCAATTTGTATGGATCATTCTATCGTGGAGATGGTGTTCCCAACAAGATTACTTGAACTTATATATAATATTTATTCTTGCTTGCTTTACCTTTAATGCTTCGCATTGTGTGTTACATCTTTTTGGCTTACTGGATGAAGGCATCCTTGATAATCGTTTTTCCGATGTTAGCATCATTCAAAGTCTTTATTTTGTTCTGGTTTCGTTTTCATGGCTACATTTAGGTGCATTAGTTGGTTATGTTAATTCTCCGCGAAAACGAGAACGTATTGGCTACATACATTTAACGTACTCAAGTGTAAGATTTGTAAGTATCTTGCTAATAGCATTAGCCCTCCCATTTTGGCTCTATAAGTATTATCACATATTACAAATTGTCATCCGGGGTGGCTATTTCGCAATTTATCAAGTTGATAAACCGACGGGCTTTGCAACAATTGATACAGTACTCAGTGGCTTTTTAGTTCCGGCCGCTTTATTCTTATTGGCAACAAGTCGTGACAGTAGGGTGTTGCGATGGCTGGCAATAGTTATCCTATTAAGTGAAATTTTAGCCAATTTGTTCATTGGAGGAAGAGGTGGTGCTGCGATGGATACAATAGCACTATTGTGGGTATGGCATCGGTCTATAAAGAAGATTCCTGTTGGTTTAGTTTTTATTCTTGGTGTATGTGCATTAACAATATTTCCTCTGATATTCGCTTTGCGTAACATTCCAGGGGCCGAAAGGCTAAATTTTGGTGTTTGGATTACAACTTTAGGTTACGTTGATAATCCCCTTGTTGCTTCCATTAAAGAAATGGGCGGTTCACTTCAGACATTGGTATATACATTGGAGCTAGTTCCTACAGCACGACCCTTTGCATATGGTGGTACATATTTTTGGGCAATGACCACTCTG
>JAKOQC010000618.1 GCA_029778565.1 bacterium | reverse complement strand
GTGTATATGGATATAATTCTGCTAGTAGTGGTATAGGTGTTTGGGGTGAAGCATATAATGGTGTACGTGGCAATGGCTTATCTGCTGATGGTATAGGTGTTGTAGGAAATATATCTGCTACTGCTGGTACGGGGACTGGTTGCGGTGTATTAGCATTTTCTAATCAGGATAATGGGCAGGGCGTACAAGCACAACATTCACGCCCTGCTGGTGATGCTATCTATGCAGTAAATACTGCTGCTACTGGAACAAATAATGGTGGTGGCATCTATGCTCAAACAGCTCAGTCACAAGGTTTCGGCGTATGGAGTGTAAATATACATACTAGTGGCACTGGTGTCGCTGGAGCTGGTAATAATGTAACATCCACATCATATTTAGTAGATGGTAGCGGCGGCGCTTTCACTGGCTCTAAGACTGGCTCTTATAGCATAGCTAATACTACAACAGGAACAGGAGTAGTGGGAGTTGGAAATAATCAAACAGCAAATACTTTAACTGATGGTAGTGGCGGGGCTTTCACTGGCAGTAAAACTGGTGTTTATGGCTATGCTACTGGTTCGGGTGATAATACATGGGGTGGATACTTTAAAAATAATAGTACTACTGCATATGCATATGTTGGTGGACGTGGAACTGGAACAGATTATAAGATATTAGGTACAGGTACAGCATCTACCATTGTAAAAAATACAAATGAAGAACTTGTAACATTATTCTGCCCTGAAGCACCAGAGGTGTTGTTTCAGGATTATGGAGAGGGACAGCTTAATAATGGTAGAGCACATATAGAGCTAGATCCAAATTTTGCAAAAAATGTAACAATAAATGATAAACATCCTTTAAGGGTTTTTATACAATTAGAGGACGATTGCCAGGGTGTCTATGTAACAAACAAAACTAAAACTGGATTTGATGTAATAGAGCTAAATGGTGGCAGCTCAAATGCTAAATTTATGTGGACTGTTACAGCTAATAGAGCAGACACATATGATGAAAATGGCAACATAAGTTCTAAATTTGAAGATTTACGTTTCCCACCTGCACCAGGCCCATTAGAAACTCTACAGTTAAAAACCGAAAATGCTAATAATGACATTAAACAAAATAATCTAATTAAAGATGTAAAAGATAGACAGACTATAGAAATAGAAAAAGAAAAGATAAATATTAATAAACCCAACAAAGAATAAATCTATAAAATTATGCGTTGGTTTACAATATTTATAAGTTTTTTCATCATTATAGCGACAGTGAGTGCACAGGGACGACTCACTATCAATGATGGTGTAGTCAGCATTAATGGTGGTGCAGTGCTTACTATTAATGAATCCAATACAGCTGGTATTACTAGTATCGGCTCTGGCACTGGCTATATACAGAGCGAGGGCGATAT
>JAKOQC010000617.1 GCA_029778565.1 bacterium | reverse complement strand
CCTACTGCTAACCAAACGAAATAATTATCTACCCCTAATTCATTTCGCAGGCGCTGGCCAGCTGCTTTATTTAGGTTAAATTTAGCTGTATCGATCCCATTGGGCATGAACATAATTTTATTTTTTGGCGCCGCACCAACGCGAATATAGCGTTCTACCGCAGCCCGGCTTACGTTGGTGATCAAGTCGGCAAGAGGATCTGTCAGTCGGTAAGCAACTTCCCGCCACCTGCCACCTTCATCAATACTGTGAGCCGTGGAGATAAGCACCGGTATCTTACAAAAAATTCTAACAACCCGCGCCAGCAAATTGGCATGTACCATATGGCTGTGCACTATATCAGGCTTCCACTCCCGCAGTATTTTTAGCAACCTAAAAATTGCTCGCGGGTCTGCCACACCGCGGCGCATGTTGAGGGTTGCAAGCGGGATATGGGCATTTTTCAGCTCTTCCACGAAGGCCTGTGGAGGAAGCATGGAAACGACCCGTACATCCCAACCTCTGCACTTCAGTTTAGTTGCCAAGTTTACCAACTGAGTTTCCGCTCCGCCGTAAGCTAGGCCGGTGATGAGAAAAAGAATTTGCCATTTCATACTTGTTTAGCTCCATATTTCATTGTTGTAAAAGACTGGGTTCAGTGGTATGCTCACAAGGTAGGCCCAATATAGGGTACGAAAGTCATACCGTAATAATCCAAATTCAAAAAATTGATGAACCACCAATCCTGTCAGAACAGATATAATAAAACCACCAATCACTATTTCATCATATTGTGTGTTATTGAAGTTTTTTTTAGCATTTTTAACCATGTAATAAGAGCCTAAAAAACCGAGTAGCCATATGACAAAAACAAGCAAAAAACCTACAATGCCCAATTCAGATAATAAGCCTAGAAATAGGTTATGCGTTGTTATAGCTAAACCAGCATCTTCTAGGATAGTTTCGTAAGAAATGCCAAAACCAACTCCAGTTAATGGCCTTTGTATAAACTCATTCCACGCCAAATACCAGGCAGGACCTCGCCCGCTAAGACCTACCATTAGCCGGTTTTTTAGTGCGGGAGACAATTCAACCAAATAACTTAGAATGAAAATTGAAACAAATAACAATAGCACTAAAACTGCAGTTCTTTGTAGTTGTCGCGACCTTTTGCATGCAGATAACACATATAGTAACCCCATAATAATAATGGTTGCACCAATACCAGCACGAGAAAATGTTAAAAGCAAGGCAATGACTTGCACACCAAACAGGAGGATAAACTTAAACCTCGAGAGGCGATTTGCTAACCACTGTGCCACAGTTAAATTTAGGGTTATCATAAGCCACGAGGCTAAGCTATTAGGGTTACCAGTAAGAGATGAAATCCGTAACAATGGTGAAACACCAATAAGCGATTGTTGTAACTGTAAGCCACCAATTTTCATAACTTGCATCCGCCCAAACTTGGTAATAATGGTTGTTCCAAAAATATATAGAACTATACCAATCATCGATAGCAACACACCAAAGATAATTAGTCCTCGAGCTACTTTCCAAAAAGTTTCGATAGGATTATTGTCGCTTACTGTCAAAAGAAATAAAAATATGCTTGGGACAAATACCAGCAGCGTTCGTTGCAGCGATAAAAACGGAGAAGCTCCCCACAGGACTGATGCCATGCTTAGAGTAAATAGAAAAACCCACATTAACAAACCCATTGCAGATAATCCCTTTATAGGAATTTGAACCAGAGGCAATGCTACCAAGAATGCTAAAAGCTGTGTAGTCAACATTAATTCAGCTGAAAAAGGAAAAAGTGGATTACTCGTTCCATCCGTGAGGCTGAACAGTGCAGTTCCCAAGACAGTTATCAATATACTTAATTGTACTGTAATCCTGACGTTATAGTTATTGCTCCCTATATCCAATTGAGATACTTAACGCCTCCAAATAATATTTAGTAATTCGCTCAATAGTAAACTTTAGAGCACGATTTTGAAAACCCACTTTCACTTCTTGACCACTAAGAGTGCTTAAAATTGCTTGTGCCATTGCGTTGGTGTCCCCCACCGGCACAAGCTTCCCCCATCTTCCGTTTTCCAGTATCTCTGCAGGGCCGCTGGGGCAATCCGTTGAAATTACAGGCGTTCCCACAGCCATAGCTTCTACCAAAACATTGCCGAACCCTTCCCACGCTGAAGAAAGCACGAAAACAGCTGCTCGGGCCATATAGGCATAAGGGTTATCCACAAAACCAGGCAGGGATATGTCGTCTTGCAAACCTAACTCTTGCGTTAATGCTTCCAGCTTAGCTCGCTCTTCGCCTTCACCTAAAATCATTAACCTAGCAGGATATTTTCTCCGTACCAGAGCAAAAGCTCGAATCAAGGTTGGATAGTCTTTAGCTTTCGTAAGACGACCCACTGAAAGAATTACAGGGGGTTCTCCTCGCGAAAACCAGGGATGCTCTACTGCTTCTTTGGCTTTCTCCAAAAGCTCAGGAATAACAATGGGGTTATAAATAACTTTTATACTTTCTCGAGGCAATCTCGTAATATTTGCAAAATCTTCGGCTACACCATTGGATACGGCAACCACGGTATCAGCCCAGGGATAGAAAATCCGAATGAGGTTTGGCATTAGATAACCTCGTAAATTAGGGTTATTCGTTAGAGCCCGCGAAAGGGTACTGTGGACACTTACTACACCACGGCAAGGCACCCCGGACAATTTTCGCGCCCAGATGGCTACAATGTTTGCATGATCCATAGCAGATAGCATAGATTGCGGGCGCTCCCGACGAAGGTAATGCGTCAGGCGAGGCAAGCTAGTAAGCACTCTAGATGAGTGTAAATCAACAACCCGTACTCCCCCTGGAACCTCCGACAGGTAAGGCCCTTCAGCTTTGACAAGAACTAAATCAACGTCTATTCCTTGATCAAAAAATCCTCGGGCCAAATTCACCATTACTCTTTCCGCTCCCCCACCGCGCAAAGAGGGAAGAAAAAGAGCGATTTTATTAGCCAATTTTCTCACCTTGTCTTTCCTTCACTTTTCCATGCTGCTAAACGATATCTTGCGGATTTAGGTAGTCGTCGTAAAAACTTTAATAGAACTGTTGGCCGCTTAATGGCCAACTTTAAAGCTTCACCATAGTTTCGCTGCTTAAGGGCCTGAGGAAATGGAGCATATTCGATTTCCTCTTTTCGTTTTGCAAGAAGTTCCTTAAAAATCAGCTTTTCCTCTTGAGAGAAACCTGGCTCAGCTATCAATCTCTCGTACACTTCGCACAAATGCTCATGAGCACTTGGTTTACTTGTCAAAGAATCTGGCGTTATGCGGTAAAGATATAACGGTTCCGCAATAAGCCTTAATTTTAGACCTGTGCGAAAGAGGTGGCATAAAAATTCAAGATCCTCTCCGCAAAGACAATCTATATAGTAGCGCAACTGGAATTGTCGTACATGATCCAAGGGCATAAATGGTTTTATAGGCGAAGTCCCAAGCTTTATATAATCGCATAGATTTAAAATTAACGAGTCATTATGATAAGAAATATTAAGGGCAGTTTCTAAGCCACGTCTCCAAGGTTTAAGGCCAGATACGGAATCAAAACAAAGCATAAAATCATCAGCCACAAAGTAGCCATTTCCCGCTTCTAGCGATACTTCAACCAACCGCTCCAAGCGATTGGCCTTCCATTGATCGTCGGCATCTAAAACAGCTATCCATTTGCCGTTTGCAGCCTCTATTGCCGTGTTCCTTGCGGCGCCCGGCCCTTTATTGGAAGCGTGTCGAATCAGCTTTATGCGCTGGTCGCTAAAAGATTGAACTACTTCTGCGGTTCTATCCGTTGAAGCGTCATCAACTATAATTAATTCAAAATAGGGATACGTTTGTCGAAGCACTGACCCTATCGCATCTGCAATATATTTTTCAGCATTATATGCAGGAACGATAATGGAGACCAAATCGTTTGTATCTGCCATATCAAGCCACCTTACCCTCTTTCTAAATATTTGCTAATTTTGCTATAATCCTTGAATAAAATCAAATATCCTTTTTCCCAATAGTTGCTAACTTTTGCGATAAAGTTATACAACTACGTCTAATTTCAGCCTTTACCTCGGGATCTATCACTACAACTAAAATAATATATAAAATTGGTGCCGAAATAATGCCTATCCAATGACTTATACTTAAATATTTTAATATAATTGTCAATAGTGTGGTTAAAAATAAAGCAACCATTGATGTGGGTAGTCCAATTTTTAAAATTTGCCATCCCCGTGAGTTAAAAACCGTGTAGCCTAATAACAAAACTCCCTCTACAATCAATGCAGCTACTGCACCACCAATGGCTCCTAATCTTGACCCAAGGGCAATATAAGCAAGAATCCCAGAAATAGTAGCGATAACAAGAACTCCAGTGCGTATGTTTTGAAAACCTCTTGTAGTTAAAGCATCGGCCATTGGAAAATTGATGCCTTGAAATACCACAACCCATGCTAAAATAGCAAGGACTGGGCTTCCACCCTGAACCCAATCAAGACCGAAAAGTATCTTTATAACAACATCAGGATAAAATGCAAATGGAAGAACTAATGCCCCGCTTGCTATACTCATAAATTTAAGTTCACGTCCCAAAAGCTTAACGTGCTCATTTGGGTTTACGGCTCCAAGGTGAAAGAGCCTTGGATAAAATGCAGCTGCAATTGTACCTGGAATTTGATATAGTAGTCCAGGGATGCGATAGGCAGCCGAAAAATATCCAACTTCCTTTAAGGTCGTTACTCGCTGCAGTACAAGCAAGCTCATCTGAGGTATCAACATCACTAAAAGTCCCCCAAGAGTAAACGCCATAAGGTTGTTTAACAAACCTGAATGAAACCCACCAATCGAAGGCACTCGATGCACTACTAATCTGGTGCTTACGATACCCCCAATCAACGACGACATACCATAGACGATCGCCAAAAGGCATAATGGCCACTGCAACAGTACTCCGAGCAAAAGGAATCCTGCAGTGATCACTGTCGAAAAGATTCTTATTGCCGCAACATAATGCATTTCCTCGATCATTTGGAAATATGCAACACCGACGCCTTGTAATGCCCCACCCCAAACGGTAGGAATGACTATATAATAAACTGCATTGCGTAATATTTGATCTTTATATAGCCAATGTATCAATATTGCACTTACGATAGTCGTACATGCTGCAAATAACAACCTAAGTTTTAACGCTCCACCTAAAAGCCTTTCAATATCGGCATTAGGTTTAGTTCCTTCCCTTATCAGTGTATGAGTAAGCCCTAAGTCAGTAAAATACCCAGCAACTGCACCAAACGCTAAGCCGATGCTTAAAATACCATACTGTTCTGTGCCTAAATATCTAGCAACCAGAATAGTCGCTAAAGCCGTAAGAAGCCTTACGGCAAAATTGCTAATAAACAGATAAGTGGCGTTTTGAAGAATAGTCTTTTTCATAGCAAAATCTGCACAATAAACATCGATATTACTCAAAAGAGTGAATTAAACGGGCAATGCAACTTATATCCCGTCCTTTTCTCAAGGTAATTTCATATACTCCAAGCCATTGACGATTACACTGGCATATTATAAATCCCTCACCCTGCCCTCACTCACTTCTACCGCTGCTCCACAGCTCTATCGCCTCTTCGAGCTTCAAGGCGGCTTTGTACCTTTCAAGCTCGTCTTCGTTCAAGGTTAAGTAACGGATTTTTCGGTGAAGCATTGGCTCGACCTTGTCTATCAGGTTTTGCAGGTAGGCTTTATCTGCCTCTCCCACAAGGACGAGGTCAATTATACCCGAATCCGTTCCCCATTGCGTAGCTGCTAACTACGTAGACCGTACGTTAAGGTCTTTTACATCCTGCACCTTCGACTATCACTTGAAGTTTGTATTTTCAGGATAGTCTTTAATGTTAAATTCTTTTATCAATTTTGTATTAACGTCTTGTAAGTCCCCTTCCTGAACGCCCATTGAGCTTTCTTTTTTGAAAATGACTTTAACTGTGTTTAATATGAT
>JAKOQC010000081.1 GCA_029778565.1 bacterium | reverse complement strand
CTTGAAAATATGGGGGCGGGCGCAAATAAGGCGAGCAATGGATTAGGGAAATTGGTTAAAACATTTATAAGTCTTGCAGCGGTAAAGAAGGGAATAGAAATCATTGACAATTTTTCAAATACTGCCGCAAGGCTTAATCTCATTAATGACGGCCTTCAGGATCAGGCTGAGCTTCAAAATAAGATATTTGCAGCCGCTAAACGCTCCCGCGGTGCGTATGATTCAATGGCTGATGCAGTAGCGAAGATGGGTTTGCTTGCAAAAGATGCATTTACCTCAAATGATGAATTAATAGCGTTTACTGAGCTGGTACAAAAATCTTTTAAAATAGCTGGAGCAGATACTTCAATGCAGCAAGCAGCGATGCGACAATTAGCTCAAGCAATGGCCTCAGGAAGACTTCAAGGGGATGAATTAGTATCAATAATGGAAAATGCAACAATGATATATGAGGCAATAGCAAAATATATGGGCAAAACTAAAGGTGAGCTAAAAGAACTGGCAGCGGAAGGAGCCATAACAGCTGATATTATTAAAAACGCCGTGTTTGACTCTGCTAAGAACATAAATGATATGTTCGATGATATGCCCCGGACATTCGGAGATACATGGAATGAAATCAAAAATGGTGCTTTACAGGCTTTTGTTCCTGTAATGGAGAATATTAATGCATTGATTAACAGTCCGGGATTTATACAATTAATTGACAGTTTAATTAAAGGTTTTGATGCTGTTGCATTTGTTGTCAATATTGTAATTGACGCTATCAGAGAGATAGGCGAGATGATTTCTGCTTTCTGGCCAATTATAGAGCCAATCCTTATCGCGGTAACCGCGGCATTAACGCTATGGGGTGTTACTCAAATACCTATGCTCATTACGAAACTATGGCTTATGGTACAACCCATACTGGCGCAGGCAGCTGCGTGGGCAATGGCAAACTGGCCTATTTTGCTGATAGGCGCTGCAATAGGTCTGCTCCTTTACGCCATGCTTAAGTTTGGTGATGTGGTTATTGAAGTGGTAGGGG
>JAKOQC010000616.1 GCA_029778565.1 bacterium | reverse complement strand
AACCCCTCACCTTCAAAAAGGTGAGGGGTGGTAACAAGAGAGAAAAGGGCCTAAAAATCAAGGAAAATAATCTAAATCTTAATCACTAAAAAGTTTACCCCGTTAGATATTTCTTCAATCTGTTTTTAATATATCTTTTACCCCAAGCAGTTTTTAAATACTTTTCTCTTCAACTTTGCAAAACATAAACATAATACCACAATTATCTAACGGGGTAAATTGCCCAAGGGTTGACCCTTGGGCAAAATGAAATCCCGCTTTGCGGGATTTCACGGGAAAATAGTCAAAATATCGAATCAGTCCTTGATGCAGCGAACCGAATGGCCGTAAGCCCGGTGGTAGTAGGTGATATACGCCCCGTCCCACCAGAATGATAGGTGCCAAATCCATTCACCATTAGTGGTAGAAGACCAATAATTACCAGTGCCTCCTTCGCCTTCTAGCCTTCCATCTTGGTCATACCGGAAGCCAGTCATGGTTAATCGAAGGGGACTGGCATAGGCGCCAATATAATTCTGCTGGCTCCACGAGGAACGCTCGGCGTCCCATTCCCATATTGTTGGTATTCTCCAACCAGCAGGACAGGGGTTATTTATACCGTTTACCCCTTGCCAGAGATTATTGTTTTGAGGAGAACGCCAATCATTTGGATAGTTGGGCGCTATTATAAAATTACTATGACCCGGAATATCAGTTGAAGATAGAGTAGAGGTTATACCACTATTCCTATTTTGGTGACCATCGTCTAATCTACCCCATTGAAAGAGATCACCGTAAGCTTGAGAATCGTTGTAAGCTGTAGCTACCCGGGAAGCGCCAAGATTTCTATCCATCCAACACTTGCCGGTTGCGGAGCTATAGACAGTACCATAAGTAACTGTAGAACCCTTGTAAGTAAACGTGATATTGTCTCCACAAGTCGTCCATATTTGTTGTAATATGGACCAATTAGTGCCATTACAAAGCTGTAACTCTTTACTCGTTGAGTTATACCTTATTGTTCCGGCCGTGTTTGCGTTACAAGTGTCCTGAGTTCCAATTTTTATTGCTCCATTCACTTCTAATTTTGCTTGCGGACTCGTCGTCCCGATGCCAACTTTGCCAGTGCTTGTTACTACCAAAGAACTGCCATTGATTTTCAGTTGTGAAGAAGAAAGTTCTGAGGAACCTACCTTGAACATTGTTCCAGCAGTAACTTGGTCAGTGGCATAGATATTGCCTGTGACATCTAGTTCTGAGCTGGGGTTTGTTTTCTTGATGCCTACATTGCCAGGAAAGTTATAGTTGCCACTACCAACATTTTGACCAAAGGTGCCTGATTTAACATCCTCTGCTTTATGCCATGCAGCACCAGGGGTGTAACCCAGGGTATAGATAGAAACACAACCTACTGTGAGAACAACAATAATCAGAATTAAGACAAGAGAACTCTTTTGTAATTTTATCATAAAGTTTTGTTTTGTTTGTTTATTTATTTTTTTGTTTTGTTTTCGACCTTTTGTACTATTAGTAAAACTTGGGTAGGATTTGTTTAAAAAGTGAATATCCAGGTTTTACTATAAAGTTTACTATAAAGTATTTATATCTATTTTATAAAAATAAATCATTATTGTCAAATTTTT
>JAKOQC010000615.1 GCA_029778565.1 bacterium | reverse complement strand
AACCCCTCACCTTCAAAAAGGTGAGGGGTGGTAACAAGAGAGAAAAGGGCCTAAAAATCAAGGAAAATAATCTAAATCTTAATCACTAAAAAGTTTACCCCGTTAGATATTTCTTCAATCTGTTTTTAATATATCTTTTACCCCAAGCAGTTTTTAAATACTTTTCTCTTCAACTTTGCAAAACATAAACATAATACCACATAATCATTTATAATATACCATAATTATCTAACGGGGTAAATTGCCCAAGGGTTGACCCTTGGGCAAGAGAAACCTTCTTTTATTTAATTTACTTGCTTTTTTAGTAACAGCCGATCTGTATTATGGGCATTTTTATCGTGCATCTACACCATTCTACTCCATACGACTCGACGTCCTCTGTATATGCCAGCACTACGAATTCTTGTATTGAGTCTGACCACGGGTGACTTGCACACACCCCCTCCCTGTAGTGGTGTGCGTGCCCCGCGTACCCTGTCCACCAGCTATTATGCATTCTACAAGCGCATTCGTCACAATCAAGTTTTATTGTTGTAGACCAATTTTTATATTGTGTCCATCCGCTTGGACAGTTTGAACCCGCAAATCGACATTGTTTTAAGGTAACATCGCTATCAACCACTTCGCCTCCAGCGTTAATACAATCCTGTTGGGTGTGGACACTATTCACTAATGGCAAATTACCACCACCAATTATCTGTTCATCAACATATGCCTTGTTAGCTGCATCACTAGGATTAGTTGGAGCATCAAGTCCTGTTATCTTGCCAGAGGTTATTTCACTTACGCCTACCTTAAACTTGGTTCCAGCAGTAACCTGTTTAGTGGCATAGATATTGCCTGTTACATCTAGTTGTGAAGATGAAGAGGTAGTACCGATGCCTACATTACCAGGAAAGTTATAGTTGCTACCACCAACATTTTGACCAAAGGTGCCTGATTTAACATCCTCTGCTTTATGCCATGCAGCACCAGGGGTGTAACCCAGGGTATAGATAGAAACACAACCTACTGTGAGAACAACAATAATCAGAATTAAGACAAGAGAACTCTTTTGTAATTTTATCATAAAGTTTTGTTTTGTTTGTTTATTTATTTT
>JAKOQC010000080.1 GCA_029778565.1 bacterium | reverse complement strand
GTTGTCCATTCGTCTACAGGCAATGATTGTCCGCTTTGATACGCCGCCGCTATCTCCGCATCGCTGCGGGCAATGCTTGAGATGCGGAGGTCGTCAATGAGAGTGTTCACATTATCGTAAGGAGAATCAGGACGGCATCCAATTGAAATTACAGTATCAGCAAAACTTGACGGTAAACTTGGATTAGCGATGCTACCCACCTTTACCCCGTCAATAAACAAAGCCATTTCGGAGGCCGACCACTTAGCTGCAAAATAATGCCATCCTACAGAAGGTTTGGCCACAGAAATATTTTGAGCCGTACCCGCATTATTGTATATTCCAAAAACTATCTTTCCTTTATATGGGTCATATGGGTCATATCTAAGCACATACATTCCAGCACCAGCACCACGACCAATACCCCAAATCCTTCGCAAAAATTGTATTCCAGGTTGCCAGAACTGAGGCACATACACCCAGCACTCTATCGTCCCCTCCTGCGGATTCAGCACCCCCGCTGTGGGAATGGTCAGGGTTTCCGCTGCACGAGTGCCGTCTATAAAGCTGGTGGCGTAGGGCTTCTGCTCGAGCTGTAAACCAGCGATATAAAATTCGTAAGTATCATTTAAGTTTATAGTTTCAAGCCCAACCTGAAATTGATTTATTCTATACGCTCCATCAGGAGCGGCAACTGTAAACACATACCTTTGCCAATTATCTGTAAATGAAATCGGTAATATTACAGTTTTTCCTATAAGCTGATCGTTTGAATCGCACCAGTTAAACCTTATCTGTGCTATAATGCTACTCGACTGCTTATTTCCTTTGAACCATAAGCTTATTGTATATTCTTGTCTCGGAACTACACTCCCAACTAATAAATCTCCAACAGTAACATATGCACAACCATTATTTACTGGATAAGGCGTAGTCCTTTTTACATGTAATGCTGGAGATGGCACACTCGAGTCAGTAATCCACTCTTCAATATCATTAGTATAGCGATTTCTATCTATTATGCTACTATACACAAACTTACCATCGCTACTATGCGGTATGGCATTCGTCGTCCCCTCCTCCACCATCAAGCCCAATACCCCATCAATAACATCAAAGCGAGGCTGATTAGCAGCGACTTGCGAACCATCACTCTT
>JAKOQC010000614.1 GCA_029778565.1 bacterium | reverse complement strand
CATCACCTGGTCGCAGCACCAAATCTTCAAAACGCATTACCTGCTCACCTGATAATTGCTGCTGAGTTTCTTGCGTCAGCATTACCAGAGCTGCATCTTCAGCTTCTACGATAAATACTTTAGTTCCATCAGCGTAACTACCTAAACTAAATAGACAAGAGCCAGCAGCATATCTGACTATAGTTCCATCAGAAAGCCCACTTAATTTCAAGTTTGCCTGGCCGCTGACACTTATTGTCTGTTGAGCGCTTACCGGAACAGCTCCCAACTTCATGAGAGCAATTCCATTATTGCTAGAAATAGTTACGCTTGGAACATTAAACTTACCTCGATTAAAGGGTTGTCGGTTAAACATGTAACCTCACCCCTATTCCATGCTTACTTGCAATTTACCTGTTTCAATGGTAAAACGATTTCCTGTTTGGATGTTTTCGACCCTAGAAAAACTTCCTCTACATAGCAAATTGCCCCCAGTTTGAGCAGTCCTGATACCCCAATGCGACACCTGCCCCCAATCGCTTTGAGCGATTGGAAACTCTATCTTTTGATTATTAGTAATTACTGCCTTGTCTCCAACTTGCGTGGGAACTCCAAAAGTTACTTGTTGTCTTTGGTAGCCCTGTCCACTAACTTCTGTCCCTGTATCTGCATCTGTTGGGTCATTGAAGTATAGAGCTAAATATAGTTGCGTGGGTTGAGCTACTGATTGATTCCTGAAAAAATAATTTAATATAGCTTCTTCTAACCAGTTGCTTGCTGATGCCATATTATACCTCCACCTTTCTAATTAAAGTGATATTATTTATATCAGATGTTCCATTATTTTTAATTGTTATAATACAACAAGTTTCTGCTGTGCCACTTACATTTACTTTGATTTCATGTGCATTGTCTGTAATACTAGAAACATTAACTTGTCTATATTCTAAACTCTCTGCAAAAGGTTGACATTCGAATGTAACCATAGATTTTCCATAAGCTGCTATTTCTTCAATATCTATGTTATTATACACTTTTGCTTGATAAGCTTTATCAGGCTCATCATCAAATACCAATGAACCACTCT
>JAKOQC010000613.1 GCA_029778565.1 bacterium | reverse complement strand
GCGGGGCATTTAAAACGGTTCATGGTTGACCTCCTTTGAGTAGTTCAAATATTGTTTGTTGCTGCATATGTATTCTTATGCGCTCCAGTGCCGCCTCGTAATAGTCTGGATCGATTTCAAAGCCTATGTAGTTGCGCCCGGTGTTGATACAGGCGATTGCGGTTGTGCCTGAACCTATACAATTATCTAAAACTAACTCACCTTCATATGTATAAGTTTTAATTAAATATTCACATAAATCTACTGGTTTTTGCGTACTATGTATTCTTTCTTTGTTGTTTGGTGGAACATCATACTTCAATACATTAGTGGGATAATTAGTAAATTCCTGAAATACCCTATCTTTATGTGATGGTCTTGCTCCAACAGTATGACCAAATTTATTTTTACAACCACTTGTTTCTTTTCCAAAATAAACTAATCCTTGAGGATTATAAACCATCCTTTTTTCACCAAGTAAAGATTTATGACCCATGCTGCCTTTAGAAAATATTGAAATAACTTCGTAAATATTCATTGGTCTATTCTTTGCATGTTGAAATCCTGTTGCTTTATTTTTTAACCAAATCCAATCATATTTAAAAATATCAAATGCAGTATTTCTAAGTTTTGTATTAAATGGCTCACAACCAAACAAAGCAATAACTCCGTTATCTTTGATTATTCTTCGATATTGTTCAAATAATTTATCTAATGGAATACAAATATCCCATTTACAATCAGTTGTTCCATAAGGCAAATCACATAATATCATATCTATACTTTTATCATCTATGTATTTCATTCCTTCCATACAATCCATGTTGTAGATTTTGTTTAATTCAAGCATCTCCGACAAACTCCCCTTTCCTCCCGCCGCAAGCGGGGCATTTATAACGGTTCATGGTTCATCTCCCCAGAATAGTCGTTGTCCACAATTCCCAGCCTCCCCAGCGGCCCCGGCTGGCACAAGCCGCTGGCTAGGTCGTCGCGCAGGCAAGTGGGCCAATAGCAACCATACTTACTGCGGCCGATTTGGCGCGGGTAGGGGCACCCTGCGCAATCACCTAACGGATCACGGGTCTGAGGCGCGGGCTTCTTTCTCTTTTCTTTAGAGAGCACTTCAGCAAAGATGTTGTCAATTGGCGCGTACGTCCCGCGCCAGCAGCTAATAGTGTAGGC
>JAKOQC010000612.1 GCA_029778565.1 bacterium | reverse complement strand
TCCTCCCAAATTACAGGCCCATACATTTCATCTAATAACGGGTAGTTATTAACTACAACGGTTCGGTGGTTGAGTTTGGAAAACCGCATGCCAATGTAAGTAGTAGCAGCCACAACAGCATCAAACCTCTTAGAAGAAAAATTCTCAAGCCACTCAGAAAAATGAGATAAAGCTACTGCCAAATATGGATTAATGTACGGCTTGGATAGTATGTCTCTGGGAACATCTTCGTGCACATCATAGATTACTTTCTTTCCGTATAGTTTCAGTACCAAACCGGCAGGTATTAACTCAGGATCGTGAAAGTGATAAAGGTCAGCATTTTCATCAAGTGCTTTTCTTAACGCAATCCATGGTAACTTAAGCATTCTATTTAGACGATTTTGAATTCTTGGTAATGCTTTGATCCGTATTCCATCAATAACGTTATCATGCTCGCTTTGTGCCATCAAGACAACACTTAACCCAGCCTCGTGTAAAGTTTTACATTCTTTGTAAAAGATGCGAACGTCTAGAGGGGAGTGAACTGTGGTTAAATGGCAAACTTTTTTATCCATTGCCAACACCTACCAATGTCTGAGGAACTAGCCATAAAAAAAACAGCAAAAGTATGATGCCGTGCGTTAACAAACAAGTAAAGAGCGACGCATTCACCAATGAAAAGAGCGGACTAAAGACAACTATGGCGGAAAACTGAATAGGCATGCGCCACGTCAGACTATCGCATATCCAGAACAAAAGACCGACTATAATCCCGTAAACAAAAAGCCCGAAGTACCCGAAATCAGCGTACGCAGAGGCCCAAAAGTTTTCGTTCGCGCTCATAGTCGAGCTCTCAAAGTAATAATGACCAATTACAAAAGGAGGCGCTTCCGTATAAGTATAATCAACATAGTTACTTAGTAGCTTGTTGTATCCCATATGAGCTTTGGGATTCGTGCTAAAAAAGTCAAAATAGTATGTCGTTAAAAGCCCATGGGTGAAAATCAGTCTCTGCCCAATCAGAGAGACAAAAACTTTGGTATTTAGAAAATAATCAAGCAAACCACTCACCATTACCACGCAAATTATCACCACAAATATCTTTAGTCCCACTTGTTTTCTATTTTTGGATAACAACAAGAAAAGACCGAAGAAAACCAGCAAAGATAATAGCGTAATCTTCGAAGCCTCAGCCGAATACAATAAAATCTGGCCACAAACCCCCATCACAACCGGAAAGTACTTCTTAGAATTCAACCCGTAAGCGATCAGGAAAGGGTTAAGCAAATTTGCGCACCAATTCTTAACGTAGCCTATCAACTTATCTGCAGTCAAACTTCTAGCAGCCAATCTAATCGAGTAAACCTCTTCACTAAATATGCTTACAAACTCTAAATGCGGCCCGAAGATGGCAAGGACGTATGCATAGGAAACCAAGAGCGCTAGAACAAAACAAGTCCAAAAAGTCTGATTAGAGATCCTAAGTTTTCTAACTTTAAAAAGAGGTATTTTGTAGAAAAGGCCAATTGAAAGGAAAGAAAGGATTACAGGCAAAGATATTCTCAAAAAAGGGATCAAAAAAGTTCCATTGATGTAAACAGTTGTAAGAATTACCGGTATTATTACGAAAAGATAGAACAACCAGTAGACAACCTTGGAAGGTCTATTTATGTCAACTGGCATCCATAAACCAGTAAGTGTACTAGCCAGCCAGGCCATGAGAACATCGAGCATCGGAGGATCATTATATACGT
>JAKOQC010000611.1 GCA_029778565.1 bacterium | reverse complement strand
TTTAGCATAGCGAAGGTAATCTGGAGATATCACTGCACCAACTATAATTAATCCTACGACCATATTGATACCTTCTTTTAAGCTGATGTGTTGAGAAGGTATGTAAGATTTGATGGTATCAATGTTATTAATTCCTACAGTTTTGATCAACCCCCATATGAGCAAAATAATCAATGGCGGTATTGCTATATAATTGAAGACCGCCATAGTTTTAAACCCATACGTAGCCACGATTACCATCAACAGTCCTATTACGATAGTTGTAATGGTGAAATTAAAGCTTGGAAAAATCTTTTGGATCGACAACCCAGCTACTCCAGCTTGGACTCCAAACCAACCAAAGCTGGTAATTCCCAAGATCAGGGAAATGATCCATTTGCCTCCCACATTGCCAAAAGCCCCTTTTGCAAGGATGTAAGTATTAAGCCCTTCCTTGTATCCTATGTATCCTTGGATGGACAATATAATTACCAACAAAAGATTGCCGATGACTGAAGCTATAGCCATATCCTTGAAAGTCATACCCGCTATAAGTGCTCCACCAACCATTAGCTCCGAAATGGCTATATTGCAACCTAGTATGTTAAAAAGCGGAGCTTTCCATCCCGTGCGTTCTTCCTGTGGAACTGGGTTGAGGATAAGTTCTTCTCTTTCCTGCACTATTACTTCACCTCGACATAACATAATGATTTGTTGATCTTTAAATCAGGTTGTATAATTTTAATATTACATTTACTGGGGAATAATTAAACTGAGTAGGATAATTCAAGCAAAAAGAATGATCACCAAAATAGCTGATAAAATTATATTGTGTCTGAAAAAACAGTCAATGTGTCAAAAGCATAAATTGGATGGCCATGTTGTTGTGCAGAAAGCATATAACGTTCACCCAAATTTGGAGGCCAAAATATGATTTCAGTGAATGAAATGTTGAAGTTACCAGTTCTCTCAGGATCCTCTATTTTAGCAGGGCAAAGTGGTCTCAACAGGAAAATAAAATACCTAGATATACTGGAGGTACCTGATGCCGAAAATTGGCTTGTTTCCTATGAATTTATTCTTACCACTGCCTTTGCCTTTAA
>JAKOQC010000610.1 GCA_029778565.1 bacterium | reverse complement strand
GTGATATCTCCATATTCATCAAGCATAAATATTTCGCTGGTAATTGGAGAAATCATTGGCATAATATTTCCATCTTCATCTATTTCAAAATATCCGTTAGGGGCTACTGTAATACGTGTCCAATATTCTTCATTGTCTATTCCATTAATGTTAGGTGCATAATCTGCGCCTGTAATATTTATTCCTATACATCTATATGTGTGTCCGTTATCGAAACTTATTACGTCATTATAACTGTAAACAGTTTCGCTGTCCCAAGGAGGTGCCGCTGCCCCAAAAGCTTCAACTGCTGATTTTGCTGCATCTATGGCATATTCCGCCGCTGTAATTTCTGATTTTTTAGCCTGCAATGCATGGTGTAATGCTGAGTATTGCCCTGGCTCAACTTCGTCGTTCTCAGGATTCTCAGCCCATTGATAGGCTTTTTGCTTACTCAACTCGGCATCGTTAGCTGAGGATAAGGCGTTACTAGCAGACTGGCTAGCACTACCTGCGAAAGCAGCTGCAGCATTCATTGACGCAGTAGCATTATCTCTAGCCTGTTTTGCCTCATTCTCGGCTTGTTCTGCATATACTCTGTGATGTAATGCAGAATACTTACCATTCTCTACTTCTGTATCTACAGGATTTTCCGCCCACGCCTGAGACTTAATCATGTAGTCGTGGCATTCGTCTATAGTGTTAAACCATATAGCGTTTCCCCACGTTCTTCCCTCATCACTTGAAAAGCGTAGGTAGTTGTCATCAACTGTAGGAACGGCGTGCCAACCAGACACCCCGTCCCTTGAGTACTGAATCATTAACTCTGGGCCCCTCTCGCCTTGGACCCCGACATGAGATATTGTTACTTTATTATCCCTTCGTACTATAGTAACCTTATTTTCTATGGGGTGAACATATATAACCATCTAATCTGTCACCTCTGGTATCGCGACCCAGGTACCCTCTAAAATACGAGTGACTTCTCCGCCAGGAGACTCTAACTCTACATCATAGACACCAGTTCCAACTAACTCTCTGGTTTTTTCGGGTGGTATGCTGATAACAACCTGTCCCGAGGCACCTCTTAATGTTATTCCATCTAAATTAGTTAAACTAACTAAAGCCTCGGTAGAATAGCTATGTTTCAATTTCATCCTGGCTTTATACCCAGTTAAATTTACGTAGGTGCCGTCCTCGTTTTGCCATTCAATTATCAGCTTATATGTGGCCCCGCAGTCTATTTGGATGTTATATCTATCGGCCATATCGTTAAACCTCCGCAGGCATTAAGTCACCGTTACTATCTAGCTCCCATGCCGCGTATATAGAAAGCCAAGCCGAGCCATTAAAATATTTAATGTATCCATTCTCCTCGCTAACAAAAACAGCACCCTTTGACGGGTTGGATGGGGCGCTAAACCCCGCCCAGGTGCCAAACCATTCCCACTTCCCTGTTGATGCGTTATATTTTCTCAAAACTGGTGGATTATAGTTGCTATCCCACCAGCACATACCATCAATTATTACCCCCGTAGGCGGGGAGTCTCCTCTAAAAAAAGTGACTAAATCGTTTAATCCGTCAATACAGGCCTTCCAGTTTTCGTTAAACTTAGCCGATTCGGCTAAGCTACCATACGCAAACTCGTAAGGAAGTAAGTACCTGTCAGCCACGACTCAACACCCCTTTCCTTGAAATTTTTGCCCCCCTATAGTATACGTGCAGTAACTCTATTTTTCCGCTGCAGCGTAACCTTAAAGAAACGTTATAAAAAATATTGTTTACAACCACGGGGACTTGAATGTTTTTACTTCCCATATCAAATTTAAAAAAGTCTAAATAAACCCTATCTAAAATAGAAGCCGCCGACCCAGAAAGTACTTCCTGCCTTTCCGCCTTTTTGTCCATGCTGTAATTATCAAGGACACCAGCTATAACAACTCCGTCACTTAGCGGCCTTATATCCAATGCCAAATCAAGTATCATAAACTCCCGGCCTTGATTAAATATTCGTACCTTATCTAGTAACTCCGAGGTTATAATACTTTTGTTATCGTATCCACTCAAGTGGTCGTATTTAAGCAGCATGCCCTTATCGTTGCCTATAAAAACATCGTTTCCTACACTGGCTATGACAGTAACCCTTGATGCTGGTATACTCCACTTGTACCAAGCGTTAGCTCCTCTGTGAAAACAAAATATTTCCCCACCAGTTGTTACACAAAAAATATATCCAAAGAAGTCACTATTTTCCACGCAAGCAATGCTAGATTTATTGAATTCTGGGTTAATCTTCAAACTGACCGGTATAGACTCTATGTTTCCAAGTCGATCTATTATTTTAACAGAGTACAACCCATTCTCTGTTGCAAAGTAAGAGTCAACGTCGTAACTGCACGTGTTTGTTGCCCTGCTTGCAGACAGTCCCGTAACCAGAGGAACATATT
>JAKOQC010000609.1 GCA_029778565.1 bacterium | reverse complement strand
AATACAGGAGAAAAGGCATACTTAATTCAAAAGGGCGATAGAATTGCTCAAGCAGTATTGCAGAAGGTGCCGAAGATCCAATGGGTAGAAGTGGAGGATGTGTCGAAGATCGGGACAAATAGAGGAGGAGGATTTGGAAGTACAGGGAGGAAGGTAGAGAATGGAACAAGATGATACCATTTTGTAAAGTGCGATTGTTGGACGCATGGTATACACTTAGACGCAACTGAATAATTGGTTAACTAAAATACTGGCCAAGTGGGAGGGTGAAAGTTGCTAACCGACAATGCTATTAAATTATTAGAGTTACGTTATCTCCAACCTAGCGAAACACCAGATGATATGTTTAGGAGAGTAGCAAAATACATAGCTGGCAATGATGTGGAATGGGAAGAAAGATACTACAAAGTTATGTCTAACCTTGACTTTTTGCCTAATAGTCCTTGTTTAATGAACGCTGGTACAGACAATCCCATGATGAGTGCTTGTTATGTTTTACCAATAGAGGATGATATGGTATCTATTATGGATGCCGTAAAACATGCTGTAATGATAAATAAATATGGCGGGGGCACAGGGTTTTCATTTAGCAGATTACGACCGGCAGGAGACCCCCTTTCTACTGGTGGTACAGCTTCCGGCCCCGTATCTTTCATGCGAATATTTGACGTAGCAACAGATGTAGTAAAACAAGGTGGTAGAAGAAAAGGAGCCAACATGGGTGTGCTTCGGGTAGATCACCCTGATATAATGGAATTCATTTGCTGTAAAGACGATACTACAAAATTAACTAACTTCAATATTTCTGTAGGGATAACAGATGAATTTATGAAGGCAGTAGAAGATGATACAGACTTTGATTTGCGGTTTAATGGCAAGGTTTATAAAACTGTTAGGGCAAGAGAAATTTGGGATGCTATTATTGAACATGCATGGGCGACAGGAGAGCCGGGGCTAGTGTTTTTAGACACTATCAATAAAAAACACCCTGTAGATGAGGAAATAGAGGCCACTAATCCATGCGGTGAACAACCTCTATTACCGTATGAAAGTTGTTGTCTTGGGAGCATTAACTTGGCCAATCATGTTACGAGTTATGCCGCAGTTGGAGTAGATTGGGATAAACTAGACAATACCGTACAAGTTGCCGTTCATTTTTTGAATAACCTTATAGATAAAAACATGTATCCATTACCTGAGATTGAACAACAAACTAAAAAATATAGGAAAATTGGGTTAGGTGTAATGGGTTGGGCAGATATGTTGATTAAATTGGGCATACCTTATGTTTCTGATGAGGCATTAGAACTGGCAGAAGAAGTGATGAAATTTATCAATGTAAAGGCGAAGGAATATGCCCCAAACAACACAACAAGAACAACGATAGCTCCTACCGGTTCTATTAGTATAATTGCTGGCGTAGAAGGATACGGAATTGAACCCTTGTTTGCATTGGCGTATACAAAAAACGTTGCAGGTGGGTTGAAAGTAGTATCACCATTGTTTGAAAAAGCATTACGTGATAGAAACCTTTACGACAGCAAAATTATGGAACAGGTTATTAAAAAAGGAACTGCCAATGTTCCCGGCGTACCCGATGATTTGAAAAAGCTATTTGCTACTGCCAGGGAAATACCTCCTGAATGGCATGTATGTATGCAGTCAGCTTTCCAAAGATACGTAGAAAATGCCGTATCAAAAACTATAAACATGCCTGCCAATGCTACCAAAGAAGATATATCAGAAGCATATAAATTAGCTTATATATTAGATTGTAAAGGGATAACGGTTTACAGAGAAGGCAGTAGGAAAGACGTATTTACTGTAGGGAAGGCAGAAGAAGATGTGTTCATTAAACCTGCTATGGAAGTAGCCAACGGTACCAGGATTAAACTTCGTACCGGTTGCGGTACCGCCTATATGATGGTTTTTTATGATGAAAATGGCGATATAGTAGAAACATTTATCAACACTTCTAAAGGCGGTTGTACGGTGTATACACAAGCTACCAGCAGGCTAATTTCGCTGGCATTGAGGGCAGGGATACCAATAGAAGAAGTAATAGACCAACTCCATTCGGCAGGTGTCTGCCCCGCCTATCAATATGCTAAGGGTTCGGGTAAAGATTTAAGCCCCGGCAGGAGTTGCGCAAGTGCTATAGCTCATGCATTAGAAGAGCTGCAGAATAAGCATATCAGGAAAACAGAGCGTGTCTGCCCTGAATGTGGACAAGCATTGATACCGGAGAGTGGTTGCTGGGTGTGTAAATGTGGGTATTCAAAATGCAGTTAAGAAAGGGGGTGTCTATATGTTATACGAGACTGAGAGACAATTAGATAAATTTAAAACACAGTTTATACAATTTATCAAAATGTGGGAAGCAGAAAATGCAGGTGCTACAATACAGTT
>JAKOQC010000608.1 GCA_029778565.1 bacterium | reverse complement strand
TTAGTAGGTTGGGGCACGGCAGGATCTACATTTAACAAATTGTTTGTTGGTAGATTTCTACGTAAAATGGATCGTATTATTACTACATCACCAATACTTGCGCAAACATCGTCAATACTGCAAGTCAACATAGATAAAGTAACAATAATTCCACCTGGCATAGATACAGATTTATTTAAACCGATGCCTACAAATGCGCGTGAGCAGTGGTTGCAACAGTTGCAAGCTCCACTAAACAGTCACATTGTGTTGTATGTAGGAAGATTTGGACGTTACAAGGGGCTACAATATCTCATAGAAGCTCTACAATATTTACCTGACAATTACTATATTGTTATGGTTGGCAAAGACAATGATAGTGTAGATAAATTATTGGCGCGCTCACCATATGCAAAACGTGTATTACAACTACCGCCTGTTGAACAATCACAACTACCGCCATTATACAATGCTGCCGATGTTTTTGTATTGCCATCTGTTGATCGTGGAGAAGCATTTGGACTTGTCGGTGTTGAAGCCATGGCATGTGGTATACCTGTAGTAACTACCCAGTTAGGAACTGGCACATCTTACTATAATATAGATGGCGTAACTGGTCATGTGGTGCCGCCATGTCACGCCGACGCATTAGCAGAAGCTATTGTAGATATAGTAGAACATAGAAACCATTATAAAAGCGAAGCTATCCGCACAAGAGCTGAACAATTCAGTTATGATAAATTTGAATCTAATATAAAGGAGCTATTTACACAATGGTAGTACGAGCCAAAGCACCATTACGTTTGGGGCTCGCAGGCGGAGGGACTGATGTTAGTCCCTATTGTGACGTATACGGTGGGCACATTCTGAATGCTACCATCGATATGTATGCATATGCAACGATTGAGCCATTAGATAAACCAGTGCAATTCTTGGCTTCATACAGGTTTCACCTTCATGGTCAGTTATAATCATAAGACAAAATGCTTATTATATTGTAGTAGATGATGGGTCATGACTAGACGTATGTACGAAAAAGAGAAAAAGAAAGTTCTTTTTGTCGCTACAGTGGAAAGCCACCTATTAAACTTTCACATACCCTTTATGAAACTGTTACAGGAAAAGGGGTATGAAGTCCATGTAGCAACAAAGCTTGGGAATAGGCGGCAAGAGTTTGATGAGTTTGGGGTCATAAAACACAACGTAGATTTCAGTAGAAGCCCTTATTCTCCCAAGGTTTTTAAGTCACTACAACAAATGGAAAAACTGCTCAAAGAGATACGCTTTTCGCTTGTTCATGTGCATACGCCTGTTGCAGCTTTCGTCACCCGTCTTGCCTGTCAGCGAACTAATACGCATCCGGTACTTTACACCGCCCATGGATTCCACTTCTACAAAGGCGCACCACTAAAGAACTGGCTTCTCTATTACAACATGGAAAAATTAGCT
>JAKOQC010000607.1 GCA_029778565.1 bacterium | reverse complement strand
TGGCTCTACCTCTATCTCTACCTCGTTCTTTACTTTACTCATATCGTTAACTTGAATTATTCTAAAGGGGTTAGCATTTACCCAATCATAATAAATCTTTATGCCTTCCTCACCGTATATTGTCATTGGGTCTATATATTTTCCGTCTAGTTTTACTGCAAAGTATATGTCATCCCCATCTGCTACCCCTAACTCCTCATATTGCTTCACAATATCTCCAACTTTTACTTTTATGTCTTTTATTTTATCATATTCTGTAATTAAACTTGGTCCGTGTTGTATTATGATTTTACCATTGTCTATGCTTTTAATCTTTCCGTTCCATTGACTAACTATTATAGTATCCTCATAATTTAAAGTTTTGAATCTTACAAAATCATTATGTATTTTTGTAGTACCAGCTTCGTTGTCTAGATATATTCCGTAAGCCTCCGTTAACTTAAATATACCAGATGTTGGTGGCTTTAACCCTTTTCCAATATGACCTAGTTCAAAATCATTTTCGATACTTTCTAACATACCCTTAGCATATTCATACTGTTCATCAATGCTATCATCTTCATCTACTTGTATTGATATACTCAAATTCTTTGCGCTGTCCAGTTGTTGTATCCTATTCACTATGTCCTCTAAATCTTTTAATACTGTTAATACAGCGTAAACTGGCTGGTCATTTGATACTAATTCTAACAGCACCTTTTCCTTCTCTGACTTATCATCATACAATTTTTTTAACTCTTCCTCATTCTTTTTTATTAACTTTTCCTCAATAACGCTCGCATACTCTGCTAGCTCTTTTGCCTCGTCTGAATCCTGCTTTCTTTTTAAAATTTGATTAATCTCTGTCATAGTTTCTATCGTATTTATTCGACGATTTCCAGTTACTTCTCTTAAATCATCAACTGTTTCTGCTTTTACATTAATTCTATTAGAAGTTGATAAAATAAGTATAAATAATAGCAATCTGTAAATCTTTTTCACCTATAACCCTCCTATTCATAGGATGACCTAGGAGATTTCTCCCCTAGGTCATACTTTTCATTAATGTGTGCCTATGGTGTCAACGTCAATTGACGAAGATGCTTCAGTATCATATACTGCCAATACAGTTGGAATAGTTGATGGAAGTATTATCTTCTTACCGCCCACTGTAATTACACCATTATTAACTCCTTGACTATATTGTAAAGTCCAAGTAGTGCCTATAGCTTTAATATCAGCTGTCATCAGTACTACCCAACCTTCACCGACTAGTTCATCTTTAGCTTGTATTAAATTACCGTTCTTATTAATTAGCTCTGTCGGATGTAAGTGTTTAGTACCATTATATCTAGTAAATACTACTGAAGCTGGCAGACCTAACTTCAGATGCCATCTTTGAGCATGTACGTTAAACTCTTCTACCTCGGCTGCGTTCTTTAAGTTAGTAAACTTTCCGCCATTGATATTAACAGTATTTGTATATTCGGTTCCAATAAATGTTCTAGCTTTACCCTTAGGTGTTAATAGTTGCAATGTACCTAAAGCATAACTGTTACCCAATGGTGTATCTACTAACTTATCTACAGTTTCTGTACCGTTAAACACATGCTCTACATATGTCTTAGCTACTCTTTCGGTTATTACATGCTCATCCATATCATAGTTACGTCTTTCTTGCTCGTTTACCCAGTCAAGGTTCATAATGTAATTGTATAATCCAGAACCTTTGAAAGCTATCCAATTAGGGTCTGTAATTGAACCTATAGCGTTAATATCATTATTACTAAATATATCCCAATAATATTGGCTCTCGCTCAACTTATGAATATTGATAGCTCTATACTCGTCATTCGTCTTCATCCATACATCTACTGGTATTAAATCACCAGTAATAGTATTTAGTGCATAAAAGTATGGAAGAATCTGAAGTCCTACATTGTAGTAATCGCCTATAGTAGTGATTTCAAACAGCACATCGTAACCTGGTTTCAGAGGGTCATTCTGCAATTGAGCTATATTGTTCTTTTCAGCAGAAAGCGGTAACGGGTTAGCTTCCGCTTTTTCTGTCCACTTCTGAGTTCCCCAGGTATTATACATGCCTGTTTCTTTAGTTACTTTGACGCCTCTTACATCTGTCATAAGTTGACCCTCATTTGAATACCATGACAGGTATCTTGCTTGGTCGCCCTCATACACTTTATTAATTATACCTTTTACTAACCATTCGTCAATTATAATAGTCTTGAAGAAGTTACTGAATCTCATATCATCAGTATCTGATATCAGCAAGTTACCTATTCTACCCACTAAATCTACATAAGTTGATTTATAAGCACCATGATATGCTGTTAAGTTAATAAATCTATTCTTATTTGTTTCATATAAGAAGTTATCGTTATTTCTGTCAATATCTCTACGATAAATGTCATTCTTACCACCAGGCGAAGGATGAGTGTTTATAGCTTCTACCTCATAATAAACTGCTGCGGATGCTCTCTCGTTATTATTCAAAGTACAATAGAAATGATAGTAGGGATATGTGTCACCTGTTACTGGCAACTCTATCCACTCACCAGCTCGGTATTGCTCCCATGTACCGTTATTACAATATAATACATCAAAAGTAAACATTACTCTCTTTTCTCTTATCCACTTAGTGGTATCCATGTTGTCTACATAACCTATACCTCTGATACTTGTTGTATTTGAAATACCATGCAAGTTAGATTGATAGAAGTCTCCAGTATTCGGGAAGTACACTGTAAACTCATAGTCTGTATTTATAAATGTAGCACTTCTTATAGTACTTCCATCTGTTCCTTTTACTTCAGTCCTATGTGCTTTATGGTTATTGTCATTTTTACAAGCACTCCAACATATTGGATTAGACCCATCATAATGTGCGCCATAGTGGTGAGGCTCATTACATGTTAATATTCTATTAGGTGTCTTACAAGCATCCACGCACTGATGTACATTTGGAACTTCCTGGCAACTAAATATCGGATTTAATTGTCCGCCTATTGTTTGCGGGATTTGATTGTAATAATTTGAGATAGTATTTATTGTAGCTACAATTCCCTCATAAGTACCATTTAAACTTCCAAAAGTTATTGCCGTTAATGTACTTACGGCAGTTGGTGTGCTATAAGCTATTTTAACAGGTGTATAGGTATATTTCTGTCTATTAGGAGGTGCTACATAATCGGGACCAGTGTAGTATGTTTCTCCCCACCAGGTTATTTTAGCCATACCGTTCCCACTTCTTACACCGTTTTGAGTAATTCCACCTTTCACACCACCAACATAACCGGAACCACCGCCACCGCCACCGCCGGAACCTGAGTAATATCCATGACCGGAAGTGGCTCCATTACCTCCATTACCTCCTTGACCTAGACTACCATCTGCGCCTCTACTTCCAATATATGGCGAAGCTCCTCCTCTGGAACCGCCACCACCGCCGCCTCCGCCGTAGTAGCCACCGCCACCACCGCCGCCTCCGGCTGTATGATAAATCCCATCAGTCCTACCATAGGAAGCAGTAGTTGCAGCTCCACCATAGCCTCCAGATGTAGCCGTGGCTCCGGTTCCACCATAGCCAGATTGGTCTTGTTTACTTGTGCCTTGCTTACCATTTGTACCAGTAACTCCACCTCCGGTACCTGGAACACCTCCTGTTCCAATATAAATATATCCATATGGTGAACCGCCTTGACCATCTCCACCGGCGCCGCCACCTCCACCGGCTACAATTACCCTTTTGTCTAGAGTTATTCCACCAACTCTTATGTCAGTGGCGCCACCTCCTCCGCCGCCATGAATGTCTGGGCGGGTTCCTAAACCACCTGAGCCCCCACCGTTCCAGCCTCCGTTACGTTGGCTACCGGAACCGCCTACATAAACATAGATTTCTTGCCCCTGTGTCAGTGAAATATTGCCTTTAGAGTATCCACCTAATCCTCCTGGAGTACCTCCACAGGTACCCCCTTGAGCTCCCCAGACTTCTAAAGTGTATTTGCCAGTTATTGGAGCTGTGAAAGTCTGTATGCTACCAGTATACTCAAACGTTTTACTACCACTATTCCCGGTACGTTTTACAGGTGTGACATTTGTTACTAAATCTGAATAAGTATTAAGCTCACCAGTACAATATGTCCATTCTCCTTCTATAATAGTTTCTCCAGGTGTATATCTACAATCCTGTGTATGTATATGAGCATCATAT
>JAKOQC010000606.1 GCA_029778565.1 bacterium | reverse complement strand
TGACCGTGACTATTCAATCGGTTTTCTGCGATATTCAATTTTTCATCAATTGCTTGATGTTTTATTTTGCATAATTCAGTAGCTTCCATAGCGTCACCTCATATTACTTATTTTTCGCTTTCATGTACTCAACGACGTTTAAAATTTTCTCGATTCATTAGTTTCACCACCTTCCTTTGCGATTAGACCGCACTCGTATCCTAATCTACACTATCTGACACCGTTGGAGCATCTCCCCAAACCGCAAAGATAGCAGATTTATAGGGTTCAGGTACTTCTTCCTGTACCTGAGTTCCCCCCGCAGGATGTGAATTACTCATAACTCTCATATATGCCGCTAATCATAATATAAGTCGTGTCGGTTAGCTTATTAGCGCTTAGCTTAACCACATCTACACCATCGCCATTTTCAAATAAAAAGGCAGCAATTTTCCCATAATTAGAGTCAGGGTCAGCTCTGCATGTTAATATATTGTTATTTCCCAAAGCAAAGTTGCGATAATTGCCAATAGTCAACCCTGCATACGAACCTACTTGATAAGGCAATGATACATAAACTACACCTGAACAGGCAGGATCTTTTTTGGATAATTTAATATCTATTGCTACATATACTAGTTTCCCTCTTTTAATCACCTTACATGTTTGAACTGCATACGTATGATTATAAGTTCCGCCCGTTGTTCTTAGTTCGGGCTTGAACGTAGTTATTATTTCCTCATCATCGTATTTCCTGCTGCCTAATTGAGTAATAAATATAGGTTGTGACCATGCCTTTTTACCTGCATTATTAGTGACCTCTACCCTGACATATCCCTCATCCCCGACAATGGGGTAGTTATCGGTCAAAACGTTCGGAGTTGTTTTTATCACCGCGCCATTTTCTGTTATCCATTTAATAGTGCTATTCTCTGGTACCGTAATTGTTATTACGCCATTTTCAACAGTTACATTAGATATAGTCGCACCGTTTGTTGCATAAAAATTTCCAGATTGGATTTCATCAATTATTGTATCTTGGTCAAGGGCATCGGCATTAACCATTATCCACGCTTTATTGATTGCGGTAACGCTGTGTGCATCATCTACAGCCGTGCACCAACATCTACGACCACTTGACAATGCACGATCATACAAAGCGCTCGAATTCGTTGAACCATTAAGTATTTCAAAAAGCGAATACCCATATAGGTCAGGGATATGCTCGGGCACAATTGGCCATGCTGATAGTGCTGGATGTGCCAAACTGTGTATAGCACCTTTGGGTAAAGCCTTTATTATGTCCTTATATAGCTTTAGCGAACCTTTTGGTATTGGTATTGCGCCCCATTCCCCCAAAGTTGTCCCGATGTATGTAGTTGTGGTATTGAGGGTAATAAAATGGGACGGGTCTGTTGTTTCCTCCGTTCCTGGTATGAACAATATCCCTTCTACTTGCGGGTCTGCCGTTACTTTGTTATGATCTGTTATAGCTGCAAAGTCATAACCTGCGTTGCGATATGCTTCCATCATTTCTGTGGGTGTATTTATTCCGTCTGAATTAGTGGTGTGCATATGAAGTTGACCTTTATATATGTGTTTCTTCGGAATCCACGAGTTCAGCACGTGAAACATATGGCCTCTGTAGTTTTTGTAGAAATGCACATTATCTGCCATATGTGTTTCAATATCCCCTTCAATGGCAGTTATACGGCCCCCAATTGTAGAAAATCCTGCTCTGGCATCAACAATTTCCTGTGCTG
>JAKOQC010000605.1 GCA_029778565.1 bacterium | reverse complement strand
TTTATTTGGAATCCCCACGGTTCCAGCTTGTAGAAAGCTTGCCATTCTGCAAATTGTTCTGGTGTAAGTATACTGAGCAGGAAATCAGGATGTGGATAACCTAGGGCTAAAGCTAGCCTAAAGGCAAACCGCCTTCCTGCTCCGTACGTGAGTTTTTTTCTAATCTTTCTTTTTCAGTTTCAGATATTTCATTCAATTCTGACGCTTTCTGAAACAACTCATCAATGACTTCTCTATCCAAAGCACCAAGCTTTACATATTCGTCATCTTTGAAAAGTCTGTTACCCTTCTCATCACATAGAGTGTATACTAAGAATTTGAGCTTAACACCCTTCAAATTCTGACGTATCTTGGTGTTTCCATTTTCATCTTCAACTAGTTCTATTATTTCATTATTGTAATTATCAAAATCCAATGCACTCATCTTTTTTATGTATACATATGCATCCAAGGTTTCACAAAATACTTTCTTTACAACTGGTTTAGGAAGTTTTAAAAAGTCTTCTTTACTTAATACTTTCTCACTCATACACATTCCTCCTTAATTATTAGGCAGCCTGTTCAAATGTTACAGAACCACTTATCTGTATTGTTACATCACAGGTTATCTTGTCATCTGGAGGTATAGTCAAAGGTATTTCAGTTACTAGTCCTTGGAAAGTAAATCTGGAACCATGTAAAGTGCCTTTGTCAGGTAATTCTATTTGTATGAAATACGGACTATCACTATCAAAGCTATCTTTTAAGGTTTTATATCCAGAGCTATCAAACATTAATGTGAACGTTAATGTTCCTGGATTTTTGAATCCAGTGATAAAAGTACGATACCCACCTGTGGTATCAAGTGCAGTAGTATCGATAGTATCTTTTGACATTCCAGGGCCTGTGATATTCGTTATATTTGCAATAGGATTAGCAGTAGCTAGTCCAGCTTCAGATGTACTCATTTTTAGGGTTGTTCCAACACCTGCTTTAATCGCCAATTCTAATCACTCCTTTTCTTTAGTTTGCAACTGCTAAGTTAACTGTTCCAACTATTTGAACAGTTACATCACAGGTTATCTTGTCATCTGGCGGTATGGTTAAAGGTATTTCTGTTACTAATCCATCAAAAGTAAGTTGTGTTCCATGTCCATCATCTGTAGCCTTATCTGGTAATGTAATTCTGAATTTTTGTGGTAAGTCATTATCATAAAAGTCTTTAAGAGCATTATAACCATCTGCTGTAAACATCATTGTTAAGGTTAATCTTCCAGCATTCTTGAATCCAGTAATAAACGTTCGATACCCACCAACGGTATCCAAAGCTGTGGTGTCTATGGTATCTTTAGTCATGCTTGGGCCTGGAATGTTCGTTATGTGGGCTAAAGATACATATTTCTCTAACGGTGTTTTGGTAATGTCAAACATTGCCTTTGATCCATCACCTATTGCCGTTGCTGTTATTAGATTGTTAGCTGGAGTGCTATTACCAATAGTTGTAATT
>JAKOQC010000604.1 GCA_029778565.1 bacterium | reverse complement strand
CTTGCCGTAGATCGGGAAGAATTTAGCTATCTGCTGATTAGTCATAAATATGCGCTCATTTAGAAGCCTTAATATTGGCTCTCCCCATTCGGGCAAATCTCCCCATTTGGTTCCAGGGATTTTTACTATAGTTGCTTCCATTGGAGACACCTCTCTAAACTACATGCTTTCTTATGCCCGGGCCGTATTTTCTCTTTTCGGGCTGATTCTGCAGATCCAATACACGATACATGAATTTAGTTAAACAGCGATTAGCTGCATATTCGAAGTTATTTCCGGTTTCGTTTTCTTTTACTGGTTTCAAATATGGTGCTTCTAAAAATTCTTTTTTAGTGATGATGTGAACTTGTCCACCTTCCTGGCAACGGGTTAGGGCAGTGTAAATAAGATTTAAGTTTTTCATGGCTCCTTCTGTATTTATGACCAATATTACATTTCGGGCTTGCCCTCCCTGAGCTTTATGGACGGTGGTAGTATAGGCCAGTTCTATATAGTAGTTGAGTTCCTCGACCCGGTATAACCGTTCACCTTTAAGGCCGGTATAAAATTCAATACAAACTGTTCTTGAGACTGAATCATAGTCTTTAATGATACCCTTCATGCCATTGTAAACATCTTCTCTGGAGGTACGAAGCCTGCGTATGGTACTGGGGCGGGGTATTCCGCCAATAGCATAGTCGTTTCGTTTGGCGATAACCGGATCGCCAATCCGAAATTCGGTTCCGGTAATTAATGCGCCGGTTCCATATTTCTTGGCCAAAACTTTGTTTATAGCTTCGGTATGATAACCCTTGGAACGGTATGGAGCTAAAACCATAGTGTCCTCTACGTCAATGCCTCCAACCTTTTCTACGCATTCTACTATTTTGGCCGGGATCTCACTATCGGAGACTATGTGTATAAAAACGTTTTCTGCTTCTGGAAGTGGTTGGCCGCTCAATAAAGACCTGGCGGCAATTATAACGCCCTCAGAATTGCGATAATTCTCACTTAAATGGATATGACTGCCGATGCCCTTTTTAGCCAGTTTTAACATTGCAGTAAATGTTCCATCGGCTCCTATAGGGGGCAATTGATTAGGATCACCTGCAAAAACGATCCTGGTGTCTGGAGTTATTCTGGATAATAATTTTCTCAGCATAACCGGCCCCATCATGGAACATTCATCTACGATTACCAATCCCGGTGAATACTGGGGAACGTTTTTATCTCTGTCATCAATATTGTTATTTACGATTAAATCGGCTTCATCGCTGAATATTGAGGCGAACCTATGTATGGTCTTGGCCGTATCTGACATAGAAGTATTGTCTGCGGCACGGTGAGCCGCAAGGGCAGTAGGGGCTATTATAACAGGCATGGTGCCAGTGAGTTGATAGTAAGACTCAGCTAAAACCTTTAAGACTAAAGATTTACCGGTTCCTGCCTCGCCGGTCAATAAAGTTATTTTGTTTTCACAGACTGATTCAATTAACTGCATCTGAGATTTATTCAGTTTTTGACCAAATTTCTTTTCTACGTCTTTTACCTGCTTTTTAAGATCCTTAAAAGATAAAGGGGGTGCCGGGGTTTGACTGAGAATACTGTAAAGTTCAGCCCCTTCTTTTTCGGAAAAGAATATTCCCGGAAGGTATACAGCACATTTAGTTTCCGGTGATAGATAGCGGCCTGCTTCATTAATCGCTTCTACGGTGTAGGGACCATGGAGATTTATGCCAGCAAAAACTCGTTGCGATGTAGGATTATTAAATAACAAATCAAAGGCTTCCCTGTAAATTTGTTTGTTAATTCCCATATTAATAACTCTGCTATAAAGGCTTTTATCGGATATGAAACAATCGCCACGTCTGGTGTATTCCTG
>JAKOQC010000603.1 GCA_029778565.1 bacterium | reverse complement strand
CTAGAAACTACAAGTGAAGATATTTTTGGTGGAGACGCTTTATTCCCATTTGATGAGGTAATTACAGGGAAAAATGCTACCATAACAGCCACTACTGCTGAATTCGATCTGAAACTTTTGGATATTACACAGGGTAGTAAGACAATAACAAATACACCAGCTAAAATTTATGTATTTGACGAAGGTTGCTTTATAGATAATGAGGAACCATCATATACGCTAAAATACGGTGATAAATTAGTAGAAAATACAATTAGTATTAGGTTTAAGGATGGTACTTATTTAACAGAAGTAGGGGAAGCACCTAGTGCTGGTGAGTATAAAGTAGGTGCTGGTGGAGTAATCACATTTTCTGATGCCGATAAAGGCAAAGAAGTATTGATTGACTATCAATATACTGTTAGCGATGCAGATGTAAACCATGTATTGACCACCTCTCTACCTAGACCGGTAAGGATTATTCATGTGGCAAGGTTCCAAATGGCAGATGGTACAGAAGGTGGTATTCAAACGGAAATTTACAAGGCAAGAGCACAAGGTACATTCAATATTGACTTTGCCAGGGCAACAGCTTCTACCCACAACCTGGAATTGAAGTTACTAGACCCCGGACGTGCAGACAAGAGAATGATTAGTTTTACTAGGTTTTAATAAGGGGGCGATTAAGCCCCCTTTTATACTTAGGAGGTTGGCTTATGAAAAAAATATTAGCATTGGGAGAAAAAATAATCCTTCGTGATGGTAAAGAATATACCATACTGCCCTTTACCCTGGAAGATATGGAGTGGGCGATGGACAAATTTAGTAAAATAAACGTAGAACCAATAATGATAAACTTCTATGAAGAAGAAACAAGGACTATTCTCTATGAAATATTAACTAAAATACTGAATTATGCCCATCCCGATTTAAGTGAGGAAGATATTAAAAAACTGATAGATTTAAAAATTGCGAAGGAAATTCTTAAAATAGCAATAGACATAAGTGGGTACAAAATGGGAGGCGAGGAAGAAGAAAAAAAGTAGTTGACTGGCAAAAAGTAATAGTCCCCCTAGTAATACACACCTCCCTTACTTTTGATGAAATAAAAAAGTTAACTTTACCACAACTTAATGCACTATGGGAAGAATTAGATGAAGAAATAAAGAGACAATATAAGTTAGCAGGGTTTGAAGTACAAGTAGATACAAAAGTAGCTACTGAACAGGACATAAATGAATTGATGCAATTTTTCGGTTATTAAGACTTGCATAATGGCATAATATTGTGGTAAATTATATGTGGAGGTGTGTATAATGCATAAACCTACTGCATTGGAATGGTTTTTCTGTATCCTTACAATTATTTTCGGTGGTATTACAATTTTATTATTGGCTTGGTATAGAAACGGTGAACTGGGTGGTGTATTTTTTCAACTAACTTTTTATAGCCTTCTTCTTACTTTCCTTGCAGGCGTTGCAAACAGGAAAGGTGGTGATACGTATAGTCAAGAAAGTAATAGGCGAACTGACGTTCGACCTGAAACAACTGCAGAAAGACGCCAAAACGATTGAATCCATTACCAAAGAGATTAGCGGTTATGCACGAAAAGCAAGCACTTCTTTTAAGGAGTTAGGTAGAGTTATTGACAGTTCTTTTAGCCGTAGTATAGATAAATACAAAACTCATTACAAAACCCTGGAACAAATTACACGGCAAGGCGCGATGGGCAGAGTGCGGATAATTAAAGAAGTAAATAAGCAGGAGTTGCAGGAATTACAGATACATGCTAAAAAACTGGAAGATGAACTGCGAAAAATTCAAGGTAAACAGGGACCAAGAAAGAAGTATGGGAACTTAATAGAGGCTTTAGGTTATCGTACCGACTGGTTTGTGTCCGGTACGATTTTTTATGGTGCAATCCGTTCTGCTAATAAACTAATAGATGTAATAAGACAAACCGAATACGGCATGATTGAACTGCAAAAAGTTATGCAGGGCCAGGCTACTGATTTTAATAAATTGCAAAAAGATTTGTTGAATTTGGGACAAGCCTATGGTTTTCTTAATAAAGAAGTGCTAGATGTGGCTACTATTTGGGCACAAGCAGGTATGCGACAGGGAGAAATTGAAGAATTAACACGTGTAACCCTGCTCAATATGAACGTGGGCATGATGGATGCAGAGGAATCGGCCCGATACCTGCTTGCTACATTAAAACAATTCAATATGGAAACAAGAGACGCAATAAAAATAGTTGACATGGTCAACGAAGTATCTAACAACTATGCCGTAACTAACAGGGACTTATTGGAAGCATTGGCAGTAACAGGTAGTACGGCAAAGAACGCAGGTCTGAGTATAGAAGAATTAATTGGGCATATTACTGCACTGTCCGAATCTACCGCAAAAAGTGGTGCTGAAATTGGTAACGCCCTCAAAACTATCTACTCCTATATCTACAGACCGGACACAATAAACGTTTTTGAAAAGCTGGGCATACAGGTAAGGGATGGCGCCGATGGGTTTAGAGACTTAAACGCCATCTTGAAAGACGTACAAAAAGTATGGCGGGAAATGACTGAACAACAGCAGACGGAGTTAGTTGTTTCCTTGGAAGAGACAGAAGAGGCATGGAAGTCTCTTAGTCAAGCGGAACAATATGAACTTTCCATGTCTGCTGCTGGTGTACGAAGAAGGAACTTCTTCATTTCCCTTATTGAAAGTATGTCTACAGCATTGGAAGCAACGTCCACGGCGCATAATTCTGTCGGTTCTGCCATGCGAGAAAATGAAAAGTTCATGGAATCGTATCAAAAGAAAATTGACCAACTGCTTGCCAGCTTGCAAGAATTGGCAGTACTGATGGGCGAAACCGGTCTACTGGAGATACTAAAAGAAAACACAGACACTATGAAAACGCTGGTAGACTGGTATATCCAACTACCCGATGCAGTAACAGGAGTAACAAACAAAGTTGTATTGTTGTCCGGTGCTTTTTTGATACTCAACGCTGCCTGCCGAGT
>JAKOQC010000602.1 GCA_029778565.1 bacterium | reverse complement strand
GCTCCGCTCCCTCCTTTGCTATGTGCTTAACATGTAATTATACACCTTTATGAATCCATCACCAAATTATAATATCGTCCTAAACCATTTACCGCATACCGTAAAGCATCGAGACTGTGGTCGAATTCTTTTATTGGTTTATCTTCTCCCCGTTCTTGCGCTTTAGGATCCCACGCATAGCTTGTAAATTCTTCGAGCAAACCTTTACATGATTTATGAACAAAAAGCTTCTCAGCTGAAAGTAATGATGACACTTTTCTAATGCCGTCAAGCACCGTATTATCTGCTTGTGCAACCTTGCTTAGTGCTGGATATTTAAAACGCATTTGCCACAATGCTAACCGAAATGACTTTGCCGAAGGATCGATAAATATCCATTCTGGTCTTATATTACCAAGCCAGTTTATAAAGTCTACGGCATATTGAATATCAGTTTTACTTCGTACCAAATCCGCACCAGCTTCATGTCGATATTCTCGCAAGACGTATAAACGGTTGTCGGTGCCAAGTCCAAGCAAGACAAAAGCTGTGGCATTGCTTGTGCCGTAGTCGACTCCAACCCAATACTTCTTAATGTTTGGAATGTCATCCGTAACATGTCTTGTTGCATCAAACATGTCATATACGATACCTTCAGCTACGACCCACTGGCCAAGGATATATCGCTGATACCATACGCCCGTATATTCGGTTTTCAATGCTTCTACGAAGTCTGTATCGAGAAATGGATTATCGTCTAATTGGAAGTGAAAGTGTTTAAGCCACTTTTTATCTGCAGTATCTATGAATTTTTTGAGCCAATGTTGTGGTGATCCTGGGTTGCATGTGCCGTCGAATTTTGCTCCTGGCTTATCAAGTCGTGACTTGAGCATCTCAAAGAAGGACTCTGGCCAAGTAGTCACCTCGTCGCCATATGCATACACAAGACCAATACCTTGAATCTTGGTCACGGCTCGCTCGTCGTTTGCGCCAACGATGTAACATTTACGTCCGAAAAGATCAACGAGTCCATCACCATATACTTGCGAAACCTTGGTAGGCCCATATAGCTCTCTTAGCGGATCAATAATATTACGCTTCAATGTGCGCTCGGTTTTGCCGACGAGCAAAAAATTACCTTCGCCTTGTTCGGCTACACGTAATGGCAATAAAAAGAAGGAGCCATAAGTC
>JAKOQC010000601.1 GCA_029778565.1 bacterium | reverse complement strand
ATGTTTCTTTGCTATCTACCAGTTCTCGCTTTATTGAAAATATTGTTAACGGAGTGGATAAATTCATTAAGGTAGAAGTCAAAAGTGCCGAAAAAGAGTTTGTTGCTGACGATCTTGGCGCGAAAAAGGCTTTAGCAGGAGGAATTGACGGAACTGCTGACTTGGCTGACGATGACTTCACTAATGCTGTAAGTGCTTTTGATTATGTGGATGATCTAAACATTTTGGTTGTGCCGGATTCCCAAAGTACTACGGTTATTGCTCATTGCAATGCCTATGTCGAGGGTAGAGGAGACTGCATCTTTTTAATTGACGCGCCTGAAAACACAGATAAAGAAGACATTGTTACTTTCCGCAACGGCATTACTCAAACTAGCTATGGTGCTCTGTACTATCCGTGGATTAAGGTTTCTGATCCTATTGGTGTTACAGCAGACAAAACTAAATTTATTCCTGTAGCTGGACACATTGCAGGTATGATGGCACGGACGGATAGTAATAGGTCTGTTTATAAAGCTCCTGCTGGTATTATCGACGGGCGGTTATTTGGTGTACTGGATGTTAAATACCATGTAACTGACGCTGAACAAGAAACCATGAACCCGATTGGTATTAATGTGATTCGTTCCTTTAAAAATGAGGGTATTATTACTTGGGGTGCAAGAATGTTAGATAATACCTATATTAACATTCGGAGAGGTTTGAACTATATTAAGAAATCCCTGAAGAATAATATGCGGTGGGTTGTTTATGAACCTAATAATGAGCGCCTATGGAATAGAATTACGACTGTTATTAGGTCCTTCCTATTGTCCGAGTATAACAACAACCGAGAAGGGTTTAAAGGTAGCACTCCTGAAGAGTCTTTCTTCGTTAAATGTGACGGAGAATTGAATACTCCTGAAATTGTGAAAATCGGACAGGTAAAAATGCAGGTTGGTGTAGCTATCGCTGAACCTGGAGAGTTCGTAATCATCGAAGTCGGCCAGTGGGAAGGCGGCAGCTCCGCTCAAGAGTTATAAGGAGGTGTTAACTAATGGCTAGATCTAGAGCAT
>JAKOQC010000600.1 GCA_029778565.1 bacterium | reverse complement strand
GGTATATATGCCATCAATAATCCTTTGCCCCATGTATGCTGCCATTATAGCCCACCTCCAAGAATTAATTCATCCAAAGCTAATTGCATAAGTTGCAACTGCTGCTGCATCTGCTCAAATTCAGTCAGTGGAGCAGTGGTCTGTGGTTCATATTTTTCTACTGACCACTGACCATTTTCGTACTTGCGCCAGATTTTATCAGTATCTAAGCCATCAATTGGAACTAAATTAGGAGATTCTACGAGGCTAGACAACTGCGATACACCGATGCAGATGTTATTTTCGTCGAGTTGAGCATAGAAAAACATGTTTCGTTACCTCCTCTGCTTTAATTAAGATGTGAAGGTTAAGACAAACCACGCAAAAGTTGCGGTACTAGTAGTGTATCCTTTGAATGTAAGTTGCGTACTTGAGGAGAAATAACCATCTACTGTTCTGTTGTAAAGATAACCCGAACCACTCATGCAAGAAACAATAAGTATAGATTTACTTAAATCGACTTGAGATATTGTTACTGTGGCTGAACCACTTGCTAAAGTACCAGTTCCACTCTGAACAGTAACCCCGCTTTCAAACTCTATAACGAACCAAGATATCGTATATCCGTTCGTCCCTCCGCTAAACACAATTTGACTATTTGAAGCAAAGTACCCCTTGACCGGGCCATAATCATTAGATGGTGTCTGTTGGTTAAATATTAGTACAGCCTTTGATAAGTTTACGGGAGTAATATTAACTGTTACATCACTTTTGCTAGTAAATGTGACTCTCCCACTTTGAACGCTTTTAATCTTCGCTCCACCAAGTAATTCAAACCCACGCCCCGTTAGCGTATCCTTTGAACTTGTTGTTCAAGGAGTCATACCAAATCTGTCCGTTTACAGGGCTTGCCGGGGCGGAACTATTCACCTCCGCTACCAATTTTGCAGTGCTCAATGCGCGGGCGTTGACTTTGAGCGTAGAAGCGTCCTCACCATCCACCTTATCCGCGTTTAAGTTTGTGCATAGAGT
>JAKOQC010000079.1 GCA_029778565.1 bacterium | reverse complement strand
ACTACATAATGATTAAATTAGATTTAATCAATAATTTATGGAGAGTTTGATCCTGGCTCAGAGTGAACGCTGGCGGCGTGCTTAACACATGCAAGTCGAACGAGAACGGGTTATAGCTTGCTATAATTGTCAGCTAAGTGGCGCACGGGTGAGTAATGTATAGGTAATATGCCTCTTACTAAGGGATAACAAATGGAAACGTTTGCTAATACCTTATACTCCTTATTAACAGAAGTTAATAAGGGAAAGATTTATTGGTAAGAGATTAGCCTGTATTGTATCAGTTAGTTGGTGGGGTAATGGCTTACCAAGACTATGACACATAACTGGTTTGAGAGGATGATCAGTCACACTGGAACTGAGACACGGTCCAGACTCCTACGGGAGGCAGCAGTGGGGAATATTGCACAATGGACGAAAGTCTGATGCAGCAACGCCGCGTGGAGGATGACACATTTCGGTGCGTAAACTCCTTTTATATGAGAAGATAATGACGGTATTATATGAATAAGCACCGGCTAACTCCGTGCCAGCAGCCGCGGTAATACGGGGGGTGCAAGCGTTACTCGGAATCACTGGGCGTAAAGAGCATGTAGGCGGATTAATAAGTTTGAAGTGAAATCCTATAGCTTAACTATAGAACTGCTTTGAAAACTGTTAATCTAGAATGTGGGAGAGGTAGATGGAATTTCTGGTGTAGGGGTAAAATCCGTAGAGATCAGAAGGAATACCGATTGCGAAGGCGATCTACTGGAACATTATTGACGCTGAGATGCGAAAGCGTGGGGAGCAAACAGGATTAGATACCCTGGTAGTCCACGCCCTAAACGATGTACACTAGTTGTTGTGAGACTTGATCTTGCAGTAATGCAGTTAACACATTAAGTGTACCGCCTGGGGAGTACGGTCGCAAGATTAAAACTCAAAGGAATAGACGGGGACCCGCACAAGCGGTGGAGCATGTGGTTTAATTCGACGATACACGAAGAACCTTACCTGGACTTGACATAGTAAGAACTTTCAAGAGATTGATTGGTGTCTGCTTGCAGAAACTTATATACAGGTGCTGCACGGCTGTCGTCAGCTCGT
>JAKOQC010000599.1 GCA_029778565.1 bacterium | reverse complement strand
GGTAGCTGGTCTTCGCCTGATGTGACTATCACAAACAACAGCTTTGTTATGCCAGCCAAGGATGTGACTGTAACTGCTAACTACACTATCAAGACGTATACAATAACTGCATCACCTGACAATGCGTCCTATGGTACAGTCAAGATTACAGGTGCAGGAACTTGTGGCAGTACTATAACACTGACTGCATCACCAAATGCAGGGTACAACTTCGATGGTTGGTATGAGAACGGTATTTCACTAACAGCCAGCACTGTGTACATATTCACAGTTAGTAGCACCCGGACCTTAGAAGCGCGATTCAAACAAGTTCGTACTACCACAATCATAGAGACTACACAAACGGACTTCTCAAGTGGTATACTCGATAATGTCACTGCAACGAACGGCAATATTACTTTAGATGGGCAAAATCAACCGAACAAAGAAATTATACAACAAAATACTCCATACATTCTTCCAGATGCGTTTTGGAATGGTTCAAAATATAAATATATAGTATTTGCGACAAGTACGCCTGATTTCACCGGAGGTAGTGGAGTTAGTATTATTAATAGAGGTAACCCCGCTCAAACTTCTGATGTGGGTAATTCTTACGAGATTACATCTTCTACACGTATAACAAGTATTACTGCAAATGGAGTTACATTGAGTAATTTCACATATCGGGAGGGAGATATTTTTTGGTATGGACTTTGGTGGAATGCCGCAGTAGCACAAACTATTCCATCTGGCTATGACATCGCATTTGCTATTGGACGCACTGAGAATTTAGGAACTAGTAGTTGGGTTGTTCGATTAGACGAAGTTGATACCGCGTTTTCCACAAATGTAGCTAATCACTATTTTAGAGCCCCAATTAATTCTAGTACTTCTCATAGTATTCTTGTAACATATATTACAGGAGGGAAAGGAATTCAATTCGCATACTGGGGATATGCCAAGGCTTATCCTTCTTCTGGTACACGCACATCTCCTATACATGATATTACAACTGCAGGTACTGTAGAATCTGCTACAATTACTTGGACAGCTAATACACCTGCAGGTACATCTGTAACTGTAGAGACGCGTGTATCACTGGATGGTGGTGCTACATGGACCAGTTGGCAAACAGTCGCTAGTGGTAGCGCAGTACCAGGGTTACCAAAGGGCACAAACTTAGCTAATGCACGTATACAACTACGACAGACATTGAGC
>JAKOQC010000598.1 GCA_029778565.1 bacterium | reverse complement strand
TCGACTTCATCGAAGCCCCCGAACAGCAGAAGCTCTTTTAGTCGCTTACCCGACAAGAAAGCGAAGTCCTGAGCATGACTTTAAAAGGCTCTTTTTCTATTACCACCAATTATGTGATAACCAAAAAGCTCTTGCGTTCTCCCAGCTACCATAACGATTAAGCATATAATTAGTAAAGAATGCGTCTTGACAAGCATAATCGCCTAGTGCACACCCCATCTTTCCGCAAGGAAGTGCTTGCCCTAATCCGCAAGCTCCACTACTCCTGTTGATACTATTTGGGTTGTTTCCTGATTCGTGCATATAAATAAACATCTTAGCGTCTCCGCCAGATGCTTGTGCTACAGGGGCAGGTGGAAACACAGGTTTAGGAGCATTAGCAGCAGCTATTTCTGCTTGTCTTTTTGCTTCAGCCTTTGCTTGCACTTGCTGTTTTAATTGGTCTATTTGTTGTTGTAGGTCATCTTGCTGTTTTTTAGACTGTTCAGCTTGATGAATCTTCTGTTTTTCTAGTTCGATACCTATATTTCTAACTTCTCGTGTTCGTTTGTCTAGCTGTTTGTTTAAACTTACTATCCTTAACATGAACGCCGTTGTTACGACTATTGCTACTCCTAAAAGGATTAGCCATTTGTAACGTGATAAAATATATCATCTCCTATTTACATTTATATTATACTACTTTTACTTAACTGGACTTATCTTTTCTATTATGCTCTGTAGTATTCGCTTATCATGCTGCCAATTTTCTACAGAGCCCTCATTTTCTAATCCGTTATATATGGTCTCTAAATCATTCCTTGCTATAAACTCAATCATCTTTAATTCTTCGTTTGTAAAAATACTATTCTCCTTTCTCTAGTTCTATGTAATGATTTTTATAAAAACCTTTCCAGTCTATATTATTGCTTTAGCAAGACTGATAGGGCTTATTAACACACCTTGCGGCATACGCTTATTGATTATTACACGCTACCCTACCAGCTACCTTGCTATATTTGAGAGAGGCCAGGCAAACAACCGAAGTTGAGCATTCTCTCTCAAGTTGTTGGCTGTTACTAGTTCCCAGTGATAAATCACCGAAGAGGGCTTACGCCACTAGTCATTTAACTTTTCAGCACCAAGATTGTTATTTAGTTTCTTTCTTTCTTTGCAACATAGAATATGTGTAAAGTTTACAACCTTTTACTATATATTCTTTGGTTATATTAAATAGCTTTATCTCTTCTTCTTGTGTGAGTGGTATACCATCGTATCCATCTCGCATATGTACACCATATTTCAGTAGGGCGGTATCTATATCTCCTTCTAGGTTTATTAGGGGTATATCCTTATTCCTCTTCATTTCTATTCTCTAGTTGTTTTAATATTTCCTCAATATCACCACCATCTAAATCTATATAGTCTGATTCACCAACTAATTCTTTAAAGAAACTTATCCTAGCCTTTTGTATTTCTTTATCTAAATCTTTTTTGTAGAGTACTTTTACTTGAGCCCAATTACTTTTGTGTACAGCTTCTTTGATAATCTTTTTCTTATGGTTATCTGGCATTTCTAAAAAATTTTTCATTTATTACCTTTTTCTAGTTGTTTAATTCTGTCGGTAACTTCTGTTGCAAAACTTTTCCACTCACCAGATTTTAGTTTTTCTAACATTCGGTTCATTTCATCTAAACGTGCCTTTTGTATTTCTTTATCTAGTAGAGTAATGATTTGGTCTGTAGCTTGTTCTACGGTTATTTTTGGGTCTACTAAAGAACCCGCTAGCAACCACGCTATCTTTTCTATTTCTTCTCGTAAGTTACTCATTCTTTTTGTTCCTTTCGGCATTACAATATTAAAATCTTCTAGTATCTCTTTCCAAGTAGCTGGTTCTTTATCATACATACTACCTAGCTCTCTCATTCTTTATTCTCCTTAAAATGTTCTGGTTTTATGTTATAGGCAACTATAAAACTACGTAGCCAAGGTTCTAACTCCCCATCTGGGTATTGCATTTTGTAATCTCCCCAAACGTGGCTCAAGGCTTTAAGTTGAGCTTCTCTTATAAGATTATCAAAGCGTCTTTTAGTGAGTATCTTCATCTTTTAACCTCCTTAAAAATCGTAAATGATTTAATATTACCTCTCACAACGGTATGGTTGTCGAACATTACTTTTGTACTTTTCTTGCCGAGATACTTGTCAATAAAGATTGTGCCATCTTTCATCACTACTTTTATTCGTTTGCCTTGCTTGGCTGAGGTGTGTGGTGTTTTCATCTTTTAACCTCTATTAAGTTAGTTATTACTGCTTCTACTACGTTTACAGTTACAGCATTGCCAAGTGTTTTATAGCGTTGGGTATCGCTTAAACCCTCTGTCCAACCATCTGGAAACCCTTGCAAGCGTTCACACTCTAGGGGAGTTAGGCGGCGTATTTTTCCAGTTAAAACAGCAATGTCATAAACCTGATTAGCTGTTACATTTTTACCAAACCCGTGGGCATTTTCTGTGGTTATCGTACTTGTAATTATGTTTGGTTGTCTATTTACACCTTGAGCCGTATTAAGTGTTGGACTTATTCCTTTTGGGTCATAGACTCTATCATTTGAATGTCTTGGATTGTTAAGTTGAGATATTTTTTTAGATTCTCCGTTGCTTTCTGCGATAGGAAATACTTGGGGTCTGGGTGTTCCTCTAAGATGTCCGACAATGAACACCCGCTCTCGGTTTTGGGGAACTCCGAAGTCTTTGCTGTTAAGTACCTGCCATTCCACAAAATACCCCAAGTCGGCAAGAACCCCAAGTATTGTCTGGAAAGTTTTGCCTTGTTCGTGACTAAGTAAACCCTTAACGTTTTCGAGTACCAAATGTCTGGGTCTTTTTTCTTTGAGAATCCTAGCGATGTCAAAAAAGAGTGTGCCTCTGGTGTCGTTAAATCCAGCTCTTTTGCCAGCAACGGAGAAAGCTTGGCAAGGGAATCCTCCCACGAGTAAGTCGAAGTCTGGTAATTCTCTAGCGTTAATTTTTGTTGCGTCTCCATAGTTTCTCCCTCCAAAGTGTTTTTGATATATTTTGTTTGCATATTTGTCAATCTCACTATAGCCTATACATTCAGCACGTTTTCCAATACCTAGCTCGAAACCTCCTATCCCACTAAACATACTAAAGTATTTCATTTTTTAACCTCTATTAAGTTAGTGTTCATAGCTCTTTTAAGTCTTTCAGTGCCTTAGTAAGCTCTGGAGTAACTTTGTATTCTTTACCGCCGATGTTTACAGTTTTAAGATTGTCGGTTGTAAAGTCGGTTATACCAGTAATACCAGTGAATATCTCACCATTAAAATGAGGCAAGTCTAAAATAGCTTGTCGGTCTTTGCT
>JAKOQC010000078.1 GCA_029778565.1 bacterium | reverse complement strand
GCAGCCAACCTTCTGGTACTGTCTCTAATCAACCTGGCGGGAGTTGCCGCAATTACTGGACTGGTGGTAGTTTTATTCGGCGAACAGATTGTTAGGTGGAGCAATACACCTTATCTCATCTCTTATCTCTGGCTGCTGCCTTTGGGTGTATTTCTGGGGGGAGCTTACCAGGTTTTTAATTACTGGGCCATACGAAAGCAGGCTTTTAGTCGCCTGGCGCGGACCAAGATTCAACAAGGCGCTGGTTCTGCTGTTACCAAGATTGCCCTTGGATTGGCCCAATCTGGAACTATAGGCTTGATCCTAGGCACCATTGTGGGGCAGGCTGCTGGCTTGGCTAACCTTGTTCTAGGCGCTTTTCGCGAAGATGGTGCTGCGCTAAAAAGAATACGTTTATTAAGGGTCCGCTGGTCTGCAAGGCGGTACCGTAATTTCCCTTTGTATTCTACCTGGTCAGCTTTAGCCAACACCGCCGGTTCGCGATTGCCGCTGGTATTATTTTCAGCTATGTTTTCGCCCGTTGTAGCAGGATATTACATGCTGTCCGATAAGATTATTCATATGCCTATGGAATTGATTGGTCATTCCATTGGCCAGGTTTTCCATTCAAGCGCAGCAGAAGCACGACGAGAAAACTACCTGGCTGAAGTTTCCATTAAAGCTTTTGAAACATTGGTACGCGTTGGCACAGGACCGCTAATTGTTTTTGCTGTTGTCGCGCCTGATTTGTTTCCTTTGGTTTTTGGCTTCCATTGGCGCCAAGCAGGTTTTTATGTTCAATTATTGATTCCGATGATTGTGTTGCAATTTGTATTTTCCCCAATATCCTCATTGTTTAATGTTATGGAGTTGCAACGTGGAAATTTAGTTTTTCAAATCTTGTTACTAGTTGCCCGTGTGATTGGTATTCTCTTAGGAGCTTTTCAAGGTAATATCATATTAGCTATAATTCTCTATTCTAGTTTGAGCGGTATGGTATATTTTTTTGCGATGGCATGGATTTTAAGTTCTGTAGGTGTTATATTTTGGGCTTGGTTTAAAATTCTATTAAAAGAAGTTGGTATATCTATGATATTTGCATCGGTACTTTGGATAATCAAGCGAGCTATTCCTCTAAATTATGATATTATTACTTTTTGGGGAAATGTTTATCTTTTATTTATAACGTTGACATTGCTGGCATTATTAACTATATGGCGAATTCTTCCCATTATGAGAGAAAGCGATGTTAATAAAGAATAAAATCTGTTTATGATTAAGGAGAGTATATAGAAGTGCATGGAACCCTAAACTTGAGTATAAATAATTTTTTAGGAAGAGTGCGAACTCTTGGGATTATACAGATTGAGAAAACCTGTACATGGATAGCCTTACTTGCCGCTTTTATATGGTATCCTTATGCGCATCTCTATAGCTATTTTTCTGCTATAGGATACCTGCCTCGCTTTATGGATGGTGTTTTTGGCGTATTTGCTCTAATATGCACAGTATTACTGGGAATTATGTTTATATCCAGTGACGCCCGCAGGTTATATTTATGGTCGGCTCTAATTACAATCTTTTGCTTATATTTCGTGTTCTACTGCTTTTGCTGGGCAGGAATTCATTTTTTCTTTGCATCAGGACCACCTGGAAGTATGGTGCTTTTTAAATATTATAGCCGTATTCTTTTGGATTACGCCTTTTTGTTCCTTGTAGGTTTTTATTTACGTCCCGAGCGGTGGAACAAGGTTTTTGCCTTCTTTTATATAACAATGCTTGTCTGTGGTTTAGTCTTTATAAATTGGGATCGGATGATGATAGATTTGCGCAACGTAGTAGATCCATCATATAAAGGGGTTTACCTGAGTTTATCGACTACTGCCCTATTTACCGGATTGTTCACCTGGTCGGCAGTCAAAAGCAAATTTTCCCGCTTGGCTGTCCTAGCGACCATGATCCCACTTTTGTTTTTTATGGGTTCGCGCGCTGATTTTGGTACTTTCTTGATTCTCCTTCCGGTTGCCTTGTCTTTAACGCTCAGTCCGTTGTTTTTTGCAAGTACTTTTTCCCTGTTTTTGCAGACACCTTCTGCAGCAGCCACCCAGGGGAATTTACGTGTAATTTTTCATTAAAGAATTTTTGATCCTGTAACTTTGCCCATCAAAAATCAGCAGATAACTGTGGTGCACTAGGCGGTCGATTAGCG
>JAKOQC010000597.1 GCA_029778565.1 bacterium | reverse complement strand
GGGCGTTTCGGCGGGTTCGTTGTCATATACATTCTTTAGTGCCTGTAAGTACGAAGATAGCTCTTGTTTTAGTGTTTTTTCTTGTTTTTCCTTCAAATTACTTTCAAAATCGATTTCCAAATTCAGCATAAAGTTATTATACCACAACGGAAAAATACTGAATCCAAACAAAAGAGGGCAACCACTAGCTTCAGTAGCTGCCCCCATATCTATGGAGAAATTAGTGCTATGGTTGTGCTAGTGCGTTATTTATTCTGAAATAAACAAAATCTATTTCTGGTGAGAATTTTGTGTTATTAGTCGACAATGTAACCCGTAATCGTATACGTGCATTTTCCAAACATATGTTTTCCGGAAAGCTGTTTGGTACGCCTGCGTAACCATTTTCCCAATTATCTTTTGTGTATAAAGTCACTGGTCGCCAATCAGTCCATGTATTACCACCGTCCAGAGATAATTGATATTCAAGTGTAAAATCAGTATATTGTTCGAGTGGAGTAGATTTGTTGAGAATTACCCTCAAATCAGTTGTACCTGTAATAAAATTCGGTGTGGAAATATCGTAAATAGAGCTTATATATGTACCTGTAGTAACAAACTCATATTTCTCGATTGTTATTGCTATAGTACCAATTTGAACAACTGTACCGGTATTTGTATTTCTAACAAAGAATTTTGTCCCGCTTTCATTAAATGAATGACGATACAATGGGCCATAGGATGAAGCCCCTTCAAACAAGGTAACATCATCTACTGCAATACTAACTCTTCCATAGTGAAATTCAAACTTAAACGTATGTGGACCAGTAGGTCTATCGCCTAATTTTATAACTCTAATACCAGAATATTGAGAAACTCTTGCAATTAATTTGAGTTCGTTACCATCATACTTTAAATAAAAATTTGTCAAACCTATCTCTATTCTACCAGTTTCTATTTCAGGAATGTTTGCTGTAAATTCAATAGCAGAATCATCGGCGTTATTACTCCTAATCATAAAAGTATCTAATGTAGTTACTTCACAATCACTAGCGCAAATCATGTAATTACCATCAGTATGGACATTGCCATTTGTTTGGAACGCATTTAATTCATCGCCAGGATTTATTGTTATTGTTGTAGTATTGATATAAGTTCTATCAAGTATTATTCCATTTCCATGTGGAGGAGGAGTTAACATCGCTAAATTAACAAATTCTTTGTTATGGTCATCTCTAAAAAACGGTTCATAAAACACTATGTATGGTTCTATAGTTCCTGTAACAACACTACATGTCTCTCCAACACTACATGTCTCTCCAACATCGTTCTTTGCAATATGAGAAGCAACTGGTATCGGTTCGTTCCTATTACCATTATTGTTAACATCGTCTATGTCAAGCTGTGTCACGCACAATGTATAGTCATTGTCATGGTTCTCATAACGAAGTCCACTCTCTTCTGGATTGTCACTTAGCATGCTTTTGCCTGTATACGGATTTACGGGCTGTTGCGTGAAATAATCCTGCAGTTCACTCAAGTTATCTGGATATTTATTACCCTCCGTGCTATTACTTAATCTGTAGGTTTCTAATGCACCCTCAATTTCGCGTGTATTTGCAGCAAAAGTGCGTAATCTGGCAGATTTCTGTGCATCCATATACCTCGGTACGGCAAGTCCAACTAACACACCAAGAATGAGCAGTACTACCAGCAACTCAACAAGTGTAAAACCACGTCTCTTCTGTGTTTTGTTTTTCTTCATTATTACACCTCCTTTTTTGTATATAGCACATTGTCGTGCTACATGTATATATAGCACAAGAGTAGGTGGATGTTGCCTACTCCGTAACTACTAAATAGAAACTAAACCGAGAGGAATTTCCGGTAATATCAACGGCTCCAATACGTAGTTGATAATTACCTACAGGAACATTACCAAACGTATATTTCCAAGTTTCTGATGTTACATCAAGCTGTGGATAAACCCAATAACCATTTGGTTCCCATGCATATACATACCATATTCCGGCATTATCTGTCGCAGTAATACTCAAAATCATACCAGTTATATCATTGACACTAACTGTAACTGTTCTAAGCACTTCACCTATCGGAGTTATATCATGTTCTCCGTACTCTCCGTCCACTGTTCCAGTTAGTGTTGCGGCAAGAATCACGGGTGGCTCAGTATCTGGTAAATTACCATCTAATATTGTATTTAATTGCGCTTTTTGTTCTTCTGTCAGAAGCATAAATGAAGTAGGTTCAAAAACATCGCCATATTCATATGAATAATAAATCCCATCATTTTCTTGTCCTAAAGAAGCTACTTCACACAGCTTGTTCCAGTCAATAACAGCTCTTTGCCCCTCTGTTGGCCAATCAAGCACAGCAATTAGAGAATTATTGCTATCAAACAAGATGAGAAGAGGTTTAAAACGTGTCTGTTCGTATTGACCAGGCCATAAAATTTCACTGAGAGAATTAGCTATGATCCGATTAGCAGTGTCTCTAGTGTCTGCTATAACTACATTGTTTGTTCCGAATGTGTCTTTCGCAACATCGGTTAGATCACTATCCGAATAAAAGAAGAGTAACGCTTTATATTGGTCACAAACAGGTTTCTCAGGTGGTAAATAAATACTCTCTAAAGCTGTTTTTATCTGGTTTTTCTGCTCTTCTGTCAGAAACATAAATGAACAAGGGTCAAAATCGTCACCGGAATGTGGCAAAGAATAGTAAATACCGTGGTTTATATATCCTAAAGAAGCCATTGTATGGATTATCTCGGGATCCATTACATAACTGTCTCCGTTAACAGGCCAAACAAAATCTGCTATTACACTGCCATCTTCATCTAGTATAACCACTAGAGGAATATTAATAGCAGTAACATTAGGCGCAATAACTCTTTCTGCTGTGTGACAAGCTTCATAATTTACGGGATTAAGTGGTCCAGCACCCCCAAGCAGAAAAGATACATCGACAACTGTTACATTATCATAACCGAATGCGTTTCTAACAACATCTAACATAGGGTCGAGATCTTCATCATTTGGAACAGTAAATACTATTGCTTCGTAATTTCTTACGACTTTCGTTGCGCAAGAATTAGTAGGCTCGCTACATGTCTCTCCAACATCGTTCTTTGCAATATGAGAAGCAACTGGTATCGATTCGTTCCTATTACCATTATTGTTAACATCGTCTATGTCAAGCTGTGTCACGCAGAGCGTGTAGTCATTGTCATGGTTCTCATAACGAAGTCCACTCTCTTTTGGATTGTCACTTAGCATGCTTTCGCCTGTGTAGGGGTTAATTGGCGGTTGAGTGAAATAGGACGTAAGTTCACTTAAGTTATCTGGATATTCAGCAGGACCAGTACTCGTTTTGTCCATTCTGTATACTTCCAATGTGCTTTGGATTTCCCTTACATTTGCAGTGAATGTACGAAATCTAGCGTTTTTCTGTGCATCCATATACCTTGGTACGGCAAGTCCGACCAACACTCCTAAGATTAATAATACAACCAATAGCTCTACTAACGTGAAAGTATGTTTACGCGTTCTTTTTTGTTTATTCATACCGCACCTCCAGTTATGTTATAGCACAGCACAGGCATTCTAATCAACATATATTTTGACAGGCACACCGATCATCTTCATCGCTTTTTGAATCCTTTGCTTTTGGTTGTCTGTTAGTAGTGAGAATAATTGTGGGTTCATAGTATCACCATGAGCACTTGCTGGTACATAAACACCTGAATAGCCTGCACCAAGTCTAGTAATTGTTTTAAGACTTAAATCACTATTAAGATAATAAGGGCTTGTAGCATATGTAAAGTATGGATTCCACCAAAATACACTTAATAATAGGTTATCTTCGTCGAGGACAACTGCAATAGGATATGTAATAGGCGGATTGTCCAATGGCGATAGAATTTTAGCTATTGCGTCAAAAGCATTATTAGGTTCTGAAGGAATATTAATTACTGTTGCACTATTAGAGCCGAAAGTTCTCTCAATAGTATCAACTATATTAGTAATATCTTTAGAATCAATATCATCTAATTTTTCTGAAACAAGTATAAAAACTTTATATGCTCTATCAGGAAGTACATCAGGTTGTTTAAGTTGTGTCTCCACAATTGTCATATGCATTGTTCCGTCTTTGTTTGTGAGTAACGGGTTTATTATAATACCTAAAATCTTAGGCTCAAAACCATCAATCCGACTCTTATAACTATACGCTGCAAGATGATCACAGCCATATTTGGTATCGATTGGCAAAATATCATTCGTTCGTCCATTATTGTTAACATCGTCCACGTCGTCTTGGGACACATATAAATTGTAATATGAACCATAATTTATATAATAAACTCCGCTTTCTTTATTATTACCTAACATGCTTGTACCTGTATAAGGGTTGATTAGGTCTTGCTTCAAATAGGGCATAATGCTAGTTATAGAATCTGGGTATAATATATCAGTTACGCCTTCTTTCTCTTTGTATACTTCTAGTGCTTCTTCTATAGCTTGTATATTATTACTAAACGTCTGAAAACGTTCTTGCTTAGCTTGTTCTTCCGGAGTTTTTGGTACACTGGGAGACTGTGTTGTGCAACCAATTAACAACCCTGTTATAAGAAAGGTTGTTAAGAACACCACAAGTATCTTTTTATATTGCATTACTGCACCTCCTTTACTTATTATAGCATGTATAATCAATATCCAATATACAACATCATCCTACGTGCTACTGAAGACCACTTATTATTTTCATATGCTTTTAATGTCGCTTGAAATTGTATCAATACATTATCCAAAGGTATACTTTTTTGTTTTGGAAATAGAAAAGGTATAGTATTCATATAACGGATTGAAGTTACAGCAGGAACAATTGTAAATGAATTTTTGTACCCTTTATCAGACCATTCACTCCATGTGCTACCATTATCTAAAGAAATTCTGAAGCTAAATTCAGTATTATTGTATGTATGTGTGTTTATAATCTCTGTATATAAGCGCAACTCTTTAGCTGTTGCATTTGGCACAGAAATTCTAAAAATAGTGCTTGTGTAAGTGCCAGAATCTGCAAAAACATAATTATTTGTTCCTGTTTCTAACCGCTCTAATATAACTTGACTGTTTGTATTCATATTTGTAATATAAAAATATTCCGGATTGTCTCTAAGATGAGTATATTCTACATATTTTGTTATGCTATAAGTATAGATGTACTCCCCGTCTATATAGAGAGAACGTTCTACATTCCAAATATCATTTTTATCAACTATACGAAATGTATGCCGCCCAGTATAATCTTCATTGTCATAAGATGCACAATAAGGAGTAGGGAAGTTAACATCGCGTGCATTAACTACACATATTTTTGGAGTAATACCGAATGGACTCTGAGAAATTTGTAAATAATAATCTCTGAGCCCAATTTGTATCGTTCCAGTCGATACCTCAGGAATATTCACTACAAACTCTGTGAATTTTTCATCAGCCATGTTCGAAGATATTAGAAATATGTTTGTAGTAGTAGCGCTACTATTGTTCCCTATAATTACAGAATTATCATTAAATACTACATTACCACTTGTTTGCCATATATTATTATCATTAATATTTATTTGCGTCGATGTGGTGTCCACATAAGATTTAGGAAGTATTTGCCCATAAATTTGGTATTCAACTAAATTATCAGATACGCCTTGTTCATAACTGCCTCGTATTATATTAGATGGTGTTAGTAAACAATCGCTTTCTTCCAACCAAGGATCTTCTGATTGGTTATCTGAAGTGTAGTAATGTTTAGAACCTATGTTCTGTATAATTGCTATTGCATTATGGTGGAGAGTTTGGCCCATTGGGCATTGAGTTGATTCGGTATTATTGCAAACATCTCCTTTAGCGATATGTGTTTTTATAGGTAATAGCTCATCTTTATTGCCATCTTTATCTACATCGTCAACATCGAGCTGTGTCACGCACAATGTATAGTCATTGTCATGGTTCTCATAACGAAGTCCACTCTCTTCTGGATTGTCACTTAGCATGCTTTTGCCTGTGTATGGATTAATCGGCTGTTGTGTAAAAAAATTTTGTAGCGCGTTCAAGTTATCTGGATATTTATTACCCTTCGTGCTATTACTTAGTCTATAGGTTTCTAATGCACCCTCAATTTCGCGTGTATTTGCAGCAAAAGTGTGTAATCTAGCAGATTTCTGTGCATCCATATACCTCGGTACGGCAAGTCCGACCAACACTCCTAAGATTAATAATACAACCAATAGCTCTACTAACGTGAATATACGTTTACGTGCTTTCTTTTGTTTATCCATAGTACCACCTCCAGTTATGTTATAGCATAAAAAGATAAGGCATGTGGCTAGCCACATGCCTTATCAAAATACTACAACAAGGAAGTTCTAATTAACTGGATAAAATATTAGTAGGCTCGCTGTATATCTCTTCAACATCGTTATACGCGGTGTGCAATACAGCAGGCGTCTGT
>JAKOQC010000596.1 GCA_029778565.1 bacterium | reverse complement strand
GTACCACTAACTTTATCAGACTATAAACATATTAAATGGGAGTTCTGCTATGAATATCCCGATGATTGCTTATGCATTAGAATGATAACCTCTAAGGCGTCTATAGATACTAAAGATGAAATACCAGTTTTATATGAGATTATTACTGATGAAAATACTGGCAGGCTTCTAATTGGAACTAATGAAGCTGATGCTTACGCTATATATACCACAAACAACATACGTGAGGAAGCATTCCCGTCTATGTTTGTGCAAGCATTTGCTACTCGTCTTGCCGCTGAGATAGCAATGGCCCATGCTGGAGATAGAGGCAAACACTTAGATTTATTACAGCTATCCATGCAGATGAGTGAGGGATCGAAGGAAAGCAATGCTAACGAAGCAATCCACGTTGTTTGCGACTATGAAAGCAAATACAGGAGGGCTCGATACTGATGGCACGTAATATGGGATCTTCCCCATCGTCCAGTACATTTAAGACTCACCAGGTAGCAATGGTTGGCGGTGAAGTAGCGCCAGCATTGTGGTATAGATCAGACCTTGAAAAGGTTAGAGTATCGTTAGCTAAGTGCCGCAATTTTATACCATTCGCTCATGGTGGAACCAGTTTTAGACCTGGTACTTGGTATGTAGGCAGCACAAAAAACAATGGCAAGGCTATACTTATCCCAATGAGTTTTACTAGTGAACCATCTATCCACATTGAAGTTGGTAATCAATATATGCGGTTTTTTGTAGATGGTAGGCCAATTATGAGTGGCTCTGTGCCTTATGAAATTTCTGCTCCATATGAGCTCACTGATCTTCCTAATATAAGATACGTTCAGTCAGCCGATGTATTATATATAGTAGATGGCCACCATAGACCAAAGCAATTAAAGCGTTATGCCAATGACAATTGGTCATTAGAAGACCTTAATTTTAAAAATGGCCCATTTATGAAAGAAAACGATACTGATGATACTTTGACAATATCTTCATATAATGGCTCTACTGGTAAGATTGGTGATACTGTAACAGTTACAGCTTCTTCTAATATGTTTGTACCAGAAGATGTAGGAAGATTGATAAATATTAGATATGTGATGGAAGCTAAAACAATATCACGGGGGCGCGTAGAGCCTACGGGAGCAGGCGTAATTGCTGGTCCATGGGATGTTGATGGTAAGTTTGAAGTTACAGGTACATTTGCTGGTGTAGATTCTGGACAAGAACATTTAGCTGTCGAAATTCAATATTCAATAGATGGTGGTTCTACGTGGCAAGTTTTCGATAGTTTTTTGAATATGCATAGTACAAACAGAGTGAAAATAGCTGGAGAACTTAATTCTGAAGATTACAATGATGTTATACCAAAAATAAGATTTTATTCTACAGGCGATGCTTGGACGTTTTCATGGATCTTGAAGTATTCTAGGCAAGAAATCAATGGTATTTTAGAAATTACTCAATATATATCTCCCACACAAGTAAGATGCAAAGTTAAACGTAAGTGCTTTTACCTTAATACTCCTACAAAGAAATGGTCTCTTGGAGCATGGGGCGACGTTCCTGGATGGCCT
>JAKOQC010000077.1 GCA_029778565.1 bacterium | reverse complement strand
TGGCTATGTTGCTTGATGAAAGTACGGTACTGGCTTATGCATATTTGCGTAAGACTGAGTATTCTCCTTTAGGTATAGAGCTGCCTAAGAAAATCTGGCGGCAATGGGTAAACATTAATTTTGATCAGAACGCTGCTTTGTTTATGAAAGAGTATCCAAAGCAGCTGTTGTTTGTAGCTAAACAGGTGCGGGCTATGGTTGCTGGTATTTTGAATACTCATGCGGGTTTTGACCCAGGTAGTACATGGGTTAAGTTGAATATAAATAGTAATCGTATTGAGATGTATAATTCAGCATATATTTACGATGACCCTGCATGTGCTGCTATTGTATTAAAAAGTGCGTACGATGCAGAGGATGTGTTGGAATTCAGTTTAGGTGCGGAGGGAGTGTACTGTTTTGAGTGTGGACTGCTTAGACAGGATGATACACAATCATCTTTTCACTGTTCGGATTGCTCGCAGTACGTTTGCGTATGTTGCGGCAGCACAATTTCAACAGAAGATGATGTTTACTGTTCGCCGGATGGAGATCCTTACTGCGCATGCTGTTTTGATGAAAGGTTTGTTTATTGTAGTTATTGTAACGAAACAATAGATCGTTATGAAGCACGTTACGTTGACTATGACTATGGATATTATTGTGATTATTGTTTTGACGAACTGTATACGTATTGCGACCACTGTGATTGTACAATACGGCGGGAGGATGTTATCGCGGTAGACAATGACGGTAACTACTGTGATGATTGCTATGACGAATTGTTTACAAAATGTAGTAATTGCGGTGATGTTATACGTATAGAAGATGCTGTTGAAGTAGACTGCGAGTATTATTGCGATGATTGCTATGACGAATTGTTTACAAAATGTAGTAATTGCGATGATGTTATACGTATAGAAGATGCTGTTGAAGTAGACGGTGAGTATTATTGCGCCAGCTGCTGCAAAGAGTTGTTTACAGAATGTAGTAATTGCGGTAATGATGTTGTACGTATAGAAGATGCTGTTGAAGTAGACGGTAAGTATTATTGCGATGATTGCTATGACGAATTGTTTACAAAATGTAGTAATTGCAGCGACGTTATAGCTGTGGATAATGCTGTTGAAGTGGATGATGAATATTACTGTGATGACTGTTATGATGAGTTATTTATAACATACCAGCCACTAGTGCGGAGTAACTTAGTGTAGTGAAGAAAGGAGAATGAATATGTATAATACCATTGATAATATAGAATGGGTATTTAAACAGGATGCGGAAGAATTGCTGGTTTCGTTAAAAGAAATATTAATGAAGCTAGGTTATAAAACAATTCGTCAGGAAAATGACTTGTTTTTATTTGCTGAAGGTTCTGTACCTGTTATGGTTGTTGCCCATGTGGATATAGTGCATAATCAACAACCTAGTATTATATTTTATGACCAGCGGTATAATGTTCTGTGGTCATCCACAGGTTTAGGAGCTGATGATAGAGCAGGTGTGTTAGGTATATTAAATATATTAGAAAAAGGGTATAAACCTTATGTGTTATTTACGAATTATGAGGAAAGCGGTGGTGCTGGTGCGTACAGTGCTGCCGATAAGTTAAAGAAAATAGTAAAAAAGAATAATATCCGGTACATTATAGAACTGGATAGAAAAGGTGCGGAGGATTGCGTGTTTTACTCCTGCAGCAATAAAGAAT
>JAKOQC010000595.1 GCA_029778565.1 bacterium | reverse complement strand
TTTATCATGCATTAGAAGGTTGGCGTGAGCCTTTGTTGATAATTTTGTATTTTAAGGCTATGTATATATAGAGAGGGTATTCATGGCACCAATGTAAGGTTCATAGATCATGGTGGTACACCCGTATCACACTCCTTTCCGTCCTCCTAGGAGACGTTAAATCCCAGATATACTGTGCAAGCAAGCGGGCAATCTGAGGGACGACCGATGGCCGTTTAGCCCATGATGATTGCAGGGCAGCTTGCGAATAGAAATTGGCGGTAAGCCTGTAGTGGGGTTAGTGAGAACCTGGGTTTGAAGAAAGGGCGCAGGAGGTTAATGTATGATAGATAAATTATCAGAGAAATACAAAATCCCCGAACAAGATATAGCAGCTATGTTTGATTTAACCGATGATGTGGAACTAGTAGAGAAGGGTTGTAAATTGTTAAGACGTGGGTGGAAGAGACATCTGGTATTGTGGTTTATAAGAGGGAATTTAGAGTTAAACGTAATACAACAAAATAGCCTGTAATACAAAATGGCATCCCATCACAGGGATGCCATAAATCCTTCTTCTGTTTTGGTAAGTATATATCTTCCTCTACCAAAACCTTTTTCATTTAACCAGTTGAGGAAAGGTTTAGCTAGGATTGTTACTTCCCCTTTACTACCAGCATTAAAAGGGATACCGTTGTTGGCTGGTTGAATAATTAGTTTATTGTCGTTGTGGAATATCCTAACATACTCTGCATTGATTAATTTGACTGCCTGAGGATTAAATACTACTTGGTTTTTCCTCACGCTCATCATGGGGAGACCTTTAAAAGTGAGTAAACTAACATCAAACTCCTCCATATTATCACCTCCTTACATAGAAGTATACCACACGTTATGAAAAATATCCTGCTTAGGAGTGAAAAAAATGGCTAGTAAATTAAACCCTTATGCAGATGAAATAATAAAACTGAGAAAAAAAGAGAACTTCACCCTGGAAGAAATACAAGAATGGTTGTGGCGGGCCAAAGGGGTGGAGTGCGATGTGGGCACTATTTCCCGCTTTTTGAAAGAAGAAGTGCCACGGCAGATAACAAAGTGTGCCGATCAGAGTAAGAAACGCTGGCTGAAAGTGTTCAATACAGAAGTAAATGTCATGAATGAAGTACAGCAGAGTTACCAGAAGTTAAAATCGTTGACCGACAGGCTGGAAGAAAAGATGGCAGAAGCAGATGAAGAACAAAATAAGCGGGATTTAGATAGGGCTATCAAACATTTTATAAACGCCTCTAAAGAAGCAAGGGAACACTTGAGTATGATGGTGACGGTATTTGAGAAGGTACAAGTTTTTAATAATTACCGGAAATTCTTTGATATTATTAGTCATGCAATAAAAAAAGAAGCACCGGAAGAAATTGCCGATGCTATCTTTAAGCGGATAAGGAAGGAGGTTAGCAATGATAATTTGTTTAATATAGGGAGATGAGTGCAATGCAGATGGTAAAACAAAGATGTATATGCGGCTGTGAGGAGTTTGTTCGGGCAACAGGTAAAGAGTGTTGGAATGTATTAAAGTGTAAGCGGTGTGGGATAGAGAAGATTGTGCTTAGGGGGGCAAAAAATGTTTTCTGATGTCCTCGGTCACTGGGCGGAAAAGGTAATAAGCCGCATGTTACGGCGCAATATGATTGCGGGATATGAAGATGGTACATTTAGACCAGATAAGCAAATCACTAGGGCAGAGGTAGCCGCAATGTTGGATAAATATTATACGGCAAAATGGGATTTAGTAAAAAAATTAACTCCCAAAGTAGTTACTATAACTGCTAAGAAAGGAACAGCGAATTCTTTGGGTTCTGGTGTTATTTTAGATAAACAAGGCCATGTGGCTACAAATGTTCATGTGATTATTGCGGGTATAGAACCAGCGAGTGATATTAAAGTCTACTTTGATAAGGCCCCAGACATCGGTTTTCCAGCACAGGTGAAGTATGGTGATTTCGCCCAGGATATTGCTATTTTGAAGGTGGATGGGGTGCCGCAGAGTTGGCTCTCTCCTGTAATATTTGCTGAAGAAGTCAACTGGCTGGAAGATATTATTTGCATCGGCGCTCCGTTGGGTTATAAGAATACTGCTACAATGGGAATTGTTTCCTATGAGGAAAGGGTTATTTCCAATACACGCTGGATTCAGACAGATGCATCCATAAACCCGGGCAATAGCGGCGGCGGTGCTTTTAACCTTTATGGGGAATTGGTTGGATTACCTACTTTCAAGGTAATCTGGGCTGATGAGGCAAAGACACAGCCCATTGATAATATGGGGTTTATCACCCCCTATGACGAGATTAAGAAAGTATATGAATATGTGCTGAATAAGCAAAAATTGGGGTTACATGGTGAACCGGTTGAATTTGTTATTACAACACAAGGCTAACTAAACTGGACAAGTGTTTTGTAACATGGGCGTATCTTTGGGTAGTTTCTACCCTTGAATGGCCCAATAATTCCTTTGTCGCCAGTAGATCATGACCCGATTTTTCATAGACCCTAGTGGCAAATGTATGCCGGAGCATGTGGGGGCTAATATCTATGCCTACCTTCTGCCCCCACTTTTTCAATATTAGACTAATACCCCATTCGCTGAACCGGCCATAATTCTTATTCACAAATAAGGCATTGGTTTTACCATATCTAATGTCTAAGTATTCATCCAACAATTTTCTTGTCTCAGGGTGCATGGGGATAATACGTTTCTTTTTCCCTTTGCCATTGCGAACTATTATTTGGTTACCTTCAACATCCTCTACGTTCAATGCTGTAACTTCTCCCACCCTTAAACCCGAAGTGACCATTAAGTGAACTAATAACTTGTCTCTTACATTGTCTATAATGTTGAGTAGTTTATCAACTTCTTCTTCCGTTAAATATTTTGTCTCCGGTTCTACCGTTTTTGGTCTTTCTACCATAGATACAGGATTATAGGATAGATTGTTTCTTTGAACATGAAATTCGTAAAATGACCGTAAACTGGAATATTTCCTCGCCAAAGTATTATCGGACATGCCTTGACGTTTTAATTTGAGCAAGAATTTTTCTATATCCTCTGGTTTAACTTCTTTCCAGTCTTTTTTAATAAAATTCTTAAACTGTTTTAAGTCAATTTCATAATTTTTTCTGGTGTGTTTACTTTTGGTTAACTCCAAATGATTGAGAAATGTGTTTAACACTCTAACCACCTCCTGTCTTTATTATACCAAGTTGTTTGCATGTATGCAAGGGGGATTTGTATGGAATTAGAAAAAATGTTGACAGAATTTCTAGAGACAAGTGGATATAGTGTAAACGACAGAAAAGATAGGGGTAGGGATGACTTTCGCTTTTTTGCCCATACCTATTTCCCTCACTATTTTTATCGAGAAGGTTGTTCTTTTCATGATGAAATAATGGCAGATTTACAGAAGATGGTGGTTCAGGGTGGAGGACAGAGAAAAGTTAGAGCGGCCCCTCGTGGTCATGCTAAGTCCACTATTGTATCTAAAATTTTCCCCATCTGGTGTATTGTCTATCAAAAGAAGAATTACATTGTAATTATATCTAAAACAAGTACGGTAGCAGAGGATTTTCTGGCTGATATAAAAGATGAATTGGTTAACAACCCTATGATAAAAGAGGATTTTGGTAACCTTGTGGGGGAGACATGGAGAACAGATAAGATAGTCACTTCTACCGGCATATGTGTAACTGCTTTGGGTGCTAGAAAACAGGTTCGTGGACTTATTCATAGACAGTATAGACCAGATTTATTCCTTGTAGA
>JAKOQC010000594.1 GCA_029778565.1 bacterium | reverse complement strand
TTGCAAATTCTTTACTTCTTTAAACCGAAATGCCAAATACCCGTCGTGCGATCTCCCCGATGCCAAAGGATATCAAAGAGACTCCGAGTACGACCAATAGCATTTGCAGGAAAGTACCTCCAAAAGACTTCTCGTGGATAACAGATGCAAAAGCGGCATAGTAAAATACCACAAGCAGTCCAATGCCCACCGTTAGTATGAAAGCAGTAACGGCGTTAGCGATGAAGAAGTACGGAAGCACAAGGGCCAATACCACAACAAAATAGGCAATAAGTGTGTAAACGGCTGCTTTTATGGGATTGGGCTTTTTATCAGCCACCTGAGAGAGGTACTCTGAAGCTGCCATGGAAAGAGAAGCAGCGACTCCGGTAATTAGCCCCGCTATGCCCACAGTTTGAGAGACTCTTAAAGCAAAACTTAATCCTGCCAATGTGCCGGTAATTTCCACCAATGCATCATTTAAACCCAAAACAATGGAACCCAGATAAGACAGTTTCTCTTCTTCGATAAGCTGATAAAGAGTTTCTTCATGTTTCTCTTCATCTTTGTAAATTGCCTCTGCTTGAGCATATTGAGTTGATACGCCTTTGTAGGCAAGCTCGGCATTTTGTTCGCCTTTCTCCATGAGCTTGATGGTAAAGGTAACGCCAAAAATGAGAGCAAGTAACGAATAGTAAAATACCTTCCACCAGTTTATACTTACGTCCTGACCACTTATTTCCCGCCACATTTGATAATGCCTGAGCTCATCACTTCGGATTTGGTTCAGAACCTCTTTGTTCTTGCCTTTTGCAAGCTTACTCAAAAAGCCATAAACCTGAGCTTCGGTAATTTCATTGCGTTGGAACTGAAGAACCATATCTAAGGTTTCATTCATAAAGCACAAAGCACCTCCTGTCTTAGAACATATTTTCGCATGCACCGTAAAGAATAAGTGTGCAGGATTTTGGGTACCTCTTAAATAGAGGTGATAAAAATATGCTAACAGTGGGAAGTTCAGCACCAGATTTTGAATTGGTAGACCATAATTTGCAGAAAGTTAAATTGTCATCA
>JAKOQC010000593.1 GCA_029778565.1 bacterium | reverse complement strand
GTGCGGCGGCAGCCCTTGCATCTGAGCAGGCAACCAAGACATCCGAGGATAATGCGGCTGGTCATGCGGGAACTGCTACTGAACAGGCCGACCGGGCGCAGGATATAGCAGACACTTTTGAGAATGAAACACTGCCGGCTGCCATTACGGCAGTTGAAGCGGCTGGCCAGGCAAAGGTAGATGAAGCTGAACAGCAAGCTAATATTGCCGCTAGCCATGCCCAGACAGCAACAACCAAGGCGGGAGAAGCGTCCGGCTATGCGGATGACGCGTTTGAGTATAAGGAAGCGGCGGAAACGGCTGCCTCCATCGCAACGGAAAAAGCCTGGGAAGCGGCAAATAGTGCGCAAATAGCAGAACAGCAAGCAGGTATAGCAGCCACGAAAGCAACTGAAGCGTACGACAGCGCAGAGAGAGCTAAAATGTCGGAGGAAGCTGTAGAAGGTGTGGCTGATGAGCACCGGCTAAAAATTGCTAAGCTTGAGAAGGAGCTAAACGACTATAAGGCTACTATGCAACAAGTAAATATAAATCAAGAGCCTAAGCAAAAAGCTACTGGTTATGGAACGGTGAGCCTACCCAAAAACGCCGCAAATGGGCAAGTTAGCGACATTGTGATTAAGGGGAATACAGTAACGAATATTGTATATTTAAAACAGTCTATGGCTACTATAATTACAGCAAGTGAAATACTAATTGATGAATTAGCACAAACAATAACAATATCTGGTACAGGTAGCTATAAGAGAGCGAAAGTAGGTAATTTTTCTTTAAAGTCTAATACTAAATACTATGTAAAAGCCTTTTTAGAAAAGGTTACCGGTGAAGACAACCCTGTAGTTAGGGTAGATAATAGTTCTATTGGCACTTTAGCTACGTTGAATGGTGTAGGATTAGTTGAAGCAGAATTTAATAGTGGGGATGCCACGGAAGTCTTTCTGAACATATATGCAACGATGACGACAGATTCAACCCAGACTAAAAAAATATCAAAAATTATAATAAGTGAAGTTAATCACCCCTATGTCACTGGCACTAAATCTACAATTGGCGCACAACGAATAAAAATTGTGGGGAAAAACCTTTTCGACCCATCGAAGTTAGAAAATTTTGATATTGCAAATAATAGTTTTCCTACAGCTCCAACTGCGAACCGTTATATTTTATTACCCAAATTAAAAGTAGGTTCAACTTATACTGTGAGTATGTTAAGAAGCTGGACAGCAAACACTGAATTAGATAGTATGCATGTAGATGTGCAAGGGCAAAAACCTGATGGTTCTTGGACTTGGGTTGCAGGTACTAGTGTACCTACCGATTACTCTGCAACAGATCGATTTCTGTGGGTAAGATTTTTAGTAGATGGTACGAAGTTAGCTTATCGTTTATTTATAAATAAACCTACTGTAGCAGGAAGTGTAATTCGTAATTTACAGCTAGAAGAAGGTAGTCAAGCAACCCCTTACGAACCCTACAAAGAATCCTCTGCCGTTATTAACCTATCCGAACCGCTAAGAAGTATCAGTGACGTTAAAGATTAAATTAGCATCGGTGCTGGGGGGACGGTTAAGACAAAGAGGATATCTGACGATATCCCTGTATCTAATACTTTATATGATAGCATCGATACAGAAACCTATACTAATGTGGACGTTATTAAAACGACCGTATTTGGGTTTGCCAAAGCAGGTACAATAG
>JAKOQC010000592.1 GCA_029778565.1 bacterium | reverse complement strand
CCAGGAGCAGTTAATACACCACTCAAAGTTCCACCTGTCAACTTCAAATAAACAGTATCATGATCATGTATTGCCCTAGCAATTCCTGCTTCTTCTAAAGTATTATTTATCCAACTAGTACCATTCCACACTAATATCTCATTACTAGTTATCTCTGTAATTGAAACATCACTTATATCATTTAGAGAGTTAATAACAGTTCCTGGTTCACCAGCTTGCCATTCACCAGCTACTGAATTCCATACTAAAGCGTCTCCAGGAGAAGGATTTGCATTCACATCTGATAAATCATTCAAAACGTGTGTATGAGATACTGTTGAATATAAACTGGACAAGTCAGGAATATCATTTAAAACAATCTCTCTGAATAAGGGTTGTCCAGAAGAATGTGAGGGAGCAGCTAAAAACGTTCGACTCGATTGATTTTTCCATGTAACGCTAAGTACTCCACCACCACTATCTAAAACATCGAACTCATTCTCTGGCATTTCTAATGAATAGAACATAAAATCATGATTAGGAACATTAATTAAATCATTATAATCTATTCTAGCTGAATTTATTCCGTTATGGTTATGTCCAGATGATACATCAAATCTTTCATTTAATTCAGCTAATGAAACATCTCGTGTTTCAATTAAATCAGATTTAGGCGCAAGGTCTTCTCTTGCTCTCGTCAATCATCGTCACCTCTTAAACAAAACGGTGTTACTAAAATTCTATTATGATTATTGTTAATTTGTGACATTATCCAACAATTGTAACTGTAAATTCATCAACAGCTAAAGCTCTATTAAAGAATAAAGTAACTGAATTTGCGGAAGTTTTTTCTGCATAGTAATCGATTTCATCATATGGTGAAGTTGTCCTCCAAACAGAAATTACACAAGATCTGGTATTTAAATTATGTGTAATTGTATATTCAGTATTTGTTCCATCACCAATAACTTCAGTGTGTTTATATTTTTTCCATTCTGGAGCTTGGGCGGCAGAACCAGTACCGGTTTGAGTAAGAACTCTAGTGTCAGTAGTAATGTTACCAGCTAATTTTCCTAGGGTATTCGTAGCTGAGGCATATAATATATCACCTAATGTATACGAATTTAAACCAGTTCCACCTTTTGTTGGACCAACAGGGCTACTAAAGGCAGCGTCAGTTAGTTGCCCACCCTTGGTGGCACTTGTGTGATTATGTGTGGCATTAGCAAAATCTGCAATTGTAGGTGACGTTAATGTTTTATTAACTAATGTCTGCTCAGCATTATTGGTAGTTATAATATCACCATTAACTTTTATCGTTCCAGAACCAATTGGTATGATATTTAAACCAGCATTTGTCGAACCTGCTACTGCCAAAGTAACATCTGCATCATTAGTATTATTAGTCAATTTTAAATATGTTACAGCAGATGGTGTAGTACCAAACATTAACAACTCATTACCATTGGCATCGGCAATGTATCCATTATTATTGAACCGCGGTGTAACCATAGTAGGTGAAGTAAGAGTTTTATTTGTTAAATTTTGTGAAGCAGCTAATGTAACAACAGTATCAGTAACAGCTGGAAAAGTAATTTTTTTCGTTTTCGCTGTATCTTGATATAGAGAACTTATAACATTGTCCGT
>JAKOQC010000591.1 GCA_029778565.1 bacterium | reverse complement strand
GGTTTAATTTCTTACAAAACCCTGCCCGGAGGAGGTACGACTGACTACGCAGTCGAAATATTCTACGAGGCATTGAAAAATAAAAGATATACCTGTTACTTGAAGGAAGATACTCGACTGGATATGATGTATATGCCCGATGCCCTAAAGGCCGCCATGGAGCTCATGGAAGCTGACCCAAACCGTTTGGTTCATCGAAATGCCTTCAACATTACAGCCATGGCTTTCACGCCTAAGGAACTAGCAGAGGAAATCAAAAAACACATTCCGGATTTTAAAATGACTTATCATATAGACCCCGTAAAACAAAAGATAGCAGATTCTTGGCCCGATATGCTCGATGATAGTTGCGCCAGGCAAGAATGGGATTGGAGTCCTGATTACGACCTTCCTTCCATGGTGAAAGATATGCTTGAGAAGCTTTCCGAAAAGCTTGGAGTAAGTTATTGGTAGGGCATAACCTCAACCTTAAAAAAGACATACACACATAAGCAGGAGGGGAGGCTACGCTTATGTGTGTATGTCCAGAGGAAGGACATTTTCTGCCCTATATTTTACACCTAATTGTATGTAAAGGCTATAGGGGTGATAAAAGTTGTTGCGGGACACAGATATTATCACCTTATAAGCGAATGTGGTAGTGCTGGGCTGGTGTACGGAAAAGATCGTCGGATGAAGTTTATCTTTAAGGAATAGATCTGCCGATGATGTAGGAGATAGAGTCTTAAGCTCAGAAGCGAGAATAGATCCTAACTTTCATCAGAGAAATTGGATTTGACCGCGATTAAAATGCACCAATGATTGCAGCTAATAATCAGATGAGCCAAAGAAGATTGAAATCACTTTGGAAGATGGTGGTTCAGTAAGCAAACTTACAATAATATAAATAATCACGGAGATTACAACAGCGCTAATAGCAGGTAAAAAGCCAAGAGTCAAGCATGGTATGTAATTTCCTAATGCATACCATGCTATGCCAGCTATCAGTGAGCAAAGAGCTCCAGTTGAATTGCCTCGACGCCAATATAAACCAAGAAGTATAAGAGCGAAACACCCCGATTCAAGTCCTCCTATTGAGAACAAGATGATCCATTGAATTAAAGGGGGCTCTGTAATTGCTAATAGTGCAGCTATTGTTAAACTCCCCACAGTCACCCAGCGCGAAATACTTCTCATGCTCGACGCAGAAACCTCAGGCCTAATTTCTTCCACGAGGTTTTTAGCCACTGCTGACGACACAACCAAAGCCATCGAAGCTACTGTAGTCTGAATTCCAGCCACAATTCCCGCCAGCACAACTCCTGCCAACCATCCAGGCAGAACTTGCATGGCCAACCAGGGAGCTATTTCGTCTGCAACCTCCAAATTTGGGATAAGTGCCCTTCCTAAGGTTCCCGCTAAGCACAGAAAAAATGTCCAAACAAAGACTAAAACGGCTCCTATCCAAATACCCCGCTTTAGAGCTATCGTATTCTTATATGATAAGGCTCCAAGGATTGCATGTGGCATCCCCACGATAAAAAACCCTATCATACCTGCCAATGAAATACCAATGCTAATGCCAAATTCATCACCAGGGCCAGTAGGAGTAAGTAAGCTAATATTTTGAGCAACAATGGTCTTGGTAGCATTCATTGTGCCACCAGAAGCGACAATTGTACCGATAAGCAGAACTATAGCACCAACTGTCATTACCACCCCTTGCACAATGAGCGCTAAAGTGTTTCCTTTCATTCCGCCAGCTACAGTATAAACCACTACGACTAGGACCCCTAACATCAAAGCCGTTATGTACTTAACACCCGTCATCTGGACAATCACTCTTGCTGCACCCACAAATTGAGTAGACATGTAGGGAACAAGAAGAATAAATGTTATTAAAGCGAGAAGTATTACTAAGATCCTGCTTTTATATCTAGCTTTGATAAGATCAAGAAATGTCGCAGCTTTAACACGCCTCGCTGAAATTCCAACAGGTATACCAATAACCCCTAAAAGTAGAAGGTTCATAAATGTTTGTAAATTATTCAGATGAACCCAGGAAAGTCCATACTCATAGCACATTCCTGGTCCTGCAATAAAAGTACCTGCACTTGCCAAACCAGCCGCTATTAGCACCGCAACAACAACAGAGCCCAAGGCCCTTCCGCCAGCGTAAAATTCCTCAACAAACCTATCGAGGCTTGTTTTTTGGATAGCACGATATGCGTAAATCCCAATTCCAATCAAAATCAAACTATAAATTAAAAACGAGCCAAGCGCAGACACGGCTCTCCTCCCTCCTACATTGTGCTCATGTCAATTTAATTTATTTATCGAGATCTATATTTGGAATAAACTTTTCTACAAATACAATAAGAATCACAATAAAAATTATAGGAACGAAGATTTCGGCTTTTACCAACCATTCCGGCAAGCCAAAAATATACGGCTCCATTTGTCCTTTATAAGCGATATGAAAAAGGACACATACAAAAACGCCGTAAAATAGCCACGAAAACAGCCACAAACGACGAGCCAACCTTAAGCGAGGATCTTCATTTGTTTTCATCATCCTATTACCTCTCTAAAAACTCTTAAATAGTTCCCGCCCATAATTTTGGTTACCTCTAATTCGGTAAATCCGCGCGCTAGCAGTCCCTTTCTTATATTGCCTACATCTGCATGGCTTGCAATTCCAGGAGCAGCAAAAGCTTCCGGTAAACGTGACCTTTCCTGTTCAGATAGATATTGCATTATATGTTCACAAAAATCGAAACCTAAGCCTACAAAATCGATTCCTACTAGGTTTGCAACGTATTCAATATGATCTAAATATCGTGAAAGGTTAACTTTTTGGGGATCAACGTCGAGCATGAAGCTAATTGAGTTAATACAGATAATTCCCTTTTTCTCCGCAACAGCTCTGATCTGGTCATCAGTAACATTTCTTGAAACATCGCATAGTGCTCTTGGATTTGAATGTGAAAGGATCACCGGACTTTCGCTAAACTTCATTGCATCCCAAAACCCAACTTCATTTAGATGAGATAGGTCAATCAATATGCCTAGTTGATGGGCTAATTTCAGTAGGCGAACACCGAAATCCGTCAAGCCCCCAGGAGTACCCGAAAGCTCTTCTCTATACATGCAACCGTTAGCAGCGTAGTTTCTGCGGCTGTGTGTTAATGTCACCGATCTTACTCCTAGCTCATAGAAAATTCGAAGCAGATCAATGTCGTTATATAGAGGTTCAACTCCCTCCATCGTCAATATAACCGCGATCTTACCAGCATCAATAGCATCCAAAATTTCTTCGTATGTCCGACAAAGACAAACTTCGTCAGCAATGTCATCCATTTCTTGATAGAAAGCGCTTAACTGATCTAGTGCTTGGCGTAATGCCATCTCCGGTAAATAGCTATCTTCCACATAGATTGCCCCCCCTATTACATTGACCCCTCCTGCGCGTAATATGGGTAAATGAAAATCTTTAATCAGCCTCCATTCGCCCCTCTGATGCTTATTGCTAAGATCGCATAACAAATCAAAGTGGGCATCAACAATGGGATTTCTTTTTGAATTCATAACTTCACCCCTCTATAAAATATTATAATATTAATCCAAATCAGGATAAGAATCTCTGTTCTGATTTCTATAATCTTCTCCTTACATATCATCCAATTACTTAGATCATTTAATTAAATCTTAACGGAAGCAAGATGCTAGATAAATTAATATAATAATGTAGTTGTTGCAAAGCATTTCCTAATATTTTGCCCCTATAGTTTTTATGATTGACAGCCGTCTCACTAGCTATTGTTATACAACATCTAATAAGTCATTGCAACATATTCAAGTCATTATCGCATTTCTTCATCTTGGAGCGCTTTTTCCTCATATTAGCGACGAGCTTACACGGCCTTACTGAGCCGTCTTTTACGTAAACTCTTTTGCCTAGGAGAGAAAGCAGTCGTGACGCATAGTCACGACTGTAACCGGTGACGGCTACAATGCTGTTAAGCTTCATGCCCTTTTCTTTCTTTGAGAGCTTGTTACATCCTTTGTTTGCCTCACAGATGATTTCCCTACGAGTCTGCATTGGCAACCTCACCCCTAATTCCCCCTTGAGTGGAACGATAACTTCACTTTGATTTTTAGGTGAGGCAACGAATCCATTTCACTTTTGATTTTGAGTGAGGCAATTCGATGTCTATAAAGGAAGTCAACAATATGATATAATCTAACACTAGTAGTATCGGTGGAAGGTGTGCGTGTTGCAATCTTTTAAAACATCAAGGATTACATCCCCACATTTCTTTCGGTACTCAGACAAACGCAGCCATAAAAAGAAAGGAGTGGAAATCTTTGGGACTAATTATTTGGAATTTTATTTCCAAGGTCGAGCGGTCAATAATGGTCGTCACTTCGATTCTCATAGTAATCTTAGTTATGATTCAGGTTGTATTGAGATATGTTTTTAAACAGCCAATCATGGGAGTAGAGGAAATGGCTACGATGTTGGGCTTTTGGATGTATTTCATCGGTGCTGCTAATGGTTCAAGAGAGAGGAGTCATATTAAGGCAGATTTGCTCAATGTCATGGTGAAGAATCCCAGGAAGTTGGCATTCATTAAATCTGGGGTGACCTTGTTTACACTGATAATGGTGGCTATCATGACTAATTGGACATGGACTTACGTAACTTGGTCATTAAAAACCCCTGAGCATTCACCGTCTTTGGGTATTCCGATGGTTTACTCTCAAGTGGCGTTGTTTATTTCCGCGTTATTAATGTTGCTATATACCTTAGTAGAGTTTGTAGATTATCTACTGCAAGCATTGGGAAAAAGACCCATAGAAATGCCCATGGATATAGGGATAGAGGCAGAAGAACCACTCGAGATGCTAGACATACTAGACATAAAGGAGGGCAAGTAGTAATGCATATTATAATTGACATCCTCATCTTAATGATAACTATAATTATTGGTGTCCCTGTTCCTTTTTGTTTTATGGCCGCTGCCCTTTATATGGGTATAGTGTTTTTCCCGGACTTTTCTTTCCTCATGTCAGTGGGTTTTAGGGCGCTTAATTCACTTACGCTTTTGTCTATTCCTTTCTTTATTATGGCAGGCATGTTGATGAGTTCCTGCGGAATAGCGGAGAGATTAACCAGTTTTGCTGATTCAATTTTAGGTCGCATGAGAGGTGGACTTGGAGCTGCTACTATTTGGGCATGTGCTATTTTTGGCGCAATCTCTGGGACGGCTTCATCAGCTGTAGCTGCGATTGGGACAATAATGATCCCGAAGCTGGAAGAAAGGGGTTACCCCAGATACTATTCGACTGCCATGGTCAGTTGCTCAGCCATCCTAGGACAGCTAATACCACCCAGTGTTCCGATGATTTTGTATGGGTGGGTAACGCAAACTTCAGTAACTGCATGTTTCCTTTCAACTGTAGTTCCTGGAATCATACTAGCAACGATTTATTCCATAATAAACTATTTCATGGTTAAAAAAAATTTCCCTCTTGTAAAAGTTGAGCCTCCAAGCCCGGGATTTGAAAAGGTGTTGGAAATCGCACGTGCTACTAAAAGGAGCTTATGGAGTTTATTGTTGCCAATAATAATTCTTGGGGCAATTTATGGAGGGGCAACGACTCCTACGGAAGCAGCTGCTGTGGCTGTTACGTATTCAGTCGTCATTGGTTTTGTGGTGTACAGGGAACTTAATTTAAGGACCTTTTTCGCGTCTTTATATACAGCTGCAACTATGAGTGGCGTTATAATATTAATGCTTTTTTTTGTAACTATTTTAGGGCGACTTTATACAATGCAACGTGTTCCCATGATAATAGCGGATTTCCTCATTTCAGTATCGGATAATAAAATCGTAATTCTCTTAATGGTAAACGTTTTCCTCATAATAATAGGAATGCTGATGGATGATTTGAGCGGTACTATGTTGACGGCACCTTTGCTCTTGCCGTTAATGATACGAATAGGAGTGCATCCGGTCCATTTTGCTGCCATATTAGGTACTAACCTTGGTTTGGGAAATGTGACGCCTCCAACAGCGCCCATACTTTATTTGGGAGGGCGAGTTGGTAGGGTTCCATTTAATGAGTATCTCCCAGTAGCGTTAATTTTCATGCTTTTGGGAAATCTCCCTGTGATAATACTTACGACTTATTGGCCAGCACTTTCAATGTTTCTACCACGGTTGATTATGGGAGTGAAGTAATATATAATTCTGTTATTAGTACGCTATAATGATAGTAGGAGGTGATGAATAGGAACGATGGGGTGATTATAATAAGTGTAGTGTAGCTTTAATGGGTAGCCATACTGGGTAGGCAATTTTAGTGGGGGCATTGTGAAAAGAGGAGGATGGTTATGGGTGCTAAAAAATTTACTATCTTACTATTAATAAGTGTTCTTGTATTGACATTGACGGGTTTTCTTTTCGTAGGTCAGCCTTCTTTTGCTGCAGAGCCAGAATATCACTGGAGGATGGCACAAGTTCACCCTGAAGGCAGTGACTATGATATCCGCGCAAAGGAATTCGCCCGCAAGGTTTTTGAACGTACCAATGGTCGCATAAAGATTGACGTCTATTCAAGTGGAGTACTGGGTGACTGGACTGAAGTGTTTGAGATGGTCATGCGAGGCACAATTGAAACGGCTTTGCAACAATCAAATGCTAATTTTGATCCACAACTCAACTTGGCTTACTATTTCCCTTACTTATTTACCACTTTTGAAGAAGCTAAACAAGTGTATGGTCCTGGAGGTTGGACCTTTAGAGTCAACCAAAGTTTGTGGGAAAAACATGATATAAAAGCACTTGACGTTATCCCTGTGGGTATGTCTGGTCTCTCATTGAATAGATTACCAGAAAACTATGATGATCCTACTGTGTCCAAAGGCATGAAGGTCCGTGTTATGCCCATTAAACCTTGTGAATGGACTTATGAGGCTATGGGGTATATTGCAACGCCCATTCCTTACGCTGATGTTTATACCTCTCTTCAGATGGGCATTGCTGATGGACAAATGGGGGGCCCTCCTTTTCAAGCATGGCAATTCAGAGATGTTCAAAAGGTTTGGATACAATACAATGATTACATAGAGACATGGTGGTTTGTCGTAAACAAAACTTTATGGGATAAGCTTTCACCCGAAGATCAGCAAATTCTAACTCAGGCAGCACAGGAAGAAGCTAGAATTCAATGGGAGAAGGCCGAAGAAGTAGATGAGGAATACCGTCAAAAACTTAAAAACGAATATGGATGGACTATTGTAATGTTAACCGATGATCAATTAAACCGGATAGCCAATCATGTAAGAAAAATAGTGTGGCCTAAGATGGAGGGGATTGTTGGGACGGATCTGATGGATCGTATTTACGAGGAATCCGGGATTCCCCGTCCATAATATGTAAAGAAGGAGGCAGACCAGGGTCTGCCTCCTTCTTTCGTCGCTGTTTGATCATCCATACATTACTTTAGAGACAGCTTGAATAGAAAGATGCAATATTTTAGTAATACGATATGTGATGATCGAAGAAATTGAATTTTACCAACCTCTCATAAACTGTAAAACATCATCCGACACTTTGCCCTGGAGCACGTCCTCTACGGCTTCATCAATTATTGTCATAGCTTGGTTTAGCTGATCAGTTGGGATGTTCAAAGAGGGAGCTACACGCAAAACGTTGCCATGTTTGCCAAATGTTATTAAAATTAAACCCTTTTCCCATGCACGCCAACATATTTTCTGTGCCGTGTCTTTATCGGGTTCTTTTGTGCCAGGTTTGACGATATCCACGCCGACGAGAAGGCCTATGCCTCTAACATCGCCAATTATTGAATAACGCCTGCTCATCTCCATGAATTGTTCAACCACTTTCCTTCCCTTGTTCATAGCTTGTTCGGGAAGTTTTTCATCTTCTACGACTTCAATGGCGGCCAAGGCAGCCGATGCGTTTACCGCATGGCCGATATGCGTGAAGACGAACAGCGGCTGAGGAACGCTGTCCATGATCTCGGCCTTTCCGACGGTCGTGGATATGGGGAAACCACCACCCAGGGCCTTGGCGGTGACGAACATGTCGGGCTCAACATCAAAATGTTCGATAGCCCATAACTTTCCCGTCCTTCCCATTCCTACTTGGACTTCTTCATCTATGAAGATGATGCCATAGTTTTCTGTCAGTTCTTTAAGACCTTTCAGAAACTTTTCTGGAGGAATGATAGCCCCGGCATCTCCTTGGATGGGCTCCACGATTATGCAGGCCGGTCTTTCGCTTAAACTGGATATAGCTTTGTCTATTGCATCAAGAGCTTTCCTGCATAGCTCGTCCGGGTACTCGTATCCGTCAATTCCGTAGGAATTTCTGTAAGGGTCAGGGAACTCTACGAACTTCACGTCCAGGGTACCCATGCGCTTTCTTATGTCGGGATCCACTATCCCCGTGGCGGATAAAGCTCCATAAGTCATCCCATGATATGAATGCTCGAAGGACATTATTGCGTGCCTGCCAGTATAGGCGCGCGCCGCTTTGATGGCCGAATCGACGCCGTCGGAGCCTGAAAATCCAAAGGTCACCTTTTTGGTGAAATCGCCCGGGGTCACTTCTACCAGCTTTTTTGCAAGTTCTATTGGCTGTTTTTCATAGAGATAAGCCATTGTGTAATTTATAACTTGATCCATTTGTTTTTTTGCTGCTGCGACGACTTTGGGATGTCTGTGTCCTATATTATAAACCGCTGCGCTGGTTAAAAAGTCGATGAATTCGTTACCATCTACATCCTTGACAATTGCTCCCAAGGCCTCTTGAACAACGAGAGGATAGTATTTGAGGGCACATGCTTTGGGTATGTATTGACCTTCCTGTTCAACAATTTGCAAATTGACGTCCAACTTTTTGTCAGTATACCTTCGTACCTTTTCCCACATGTCTTTTAATTCTCCTCCTCGCTAATAAATGTAAATGTTAAAGGCAATTGTCAGTACACCTTTAAAACTTATTGTTCGTGAACACGTTTGCCTCCTGCCTTTGACATTTTATAAATGCCTATAGTAAATAAAGCAACTCCATGCAAGATAAAGAATCCCCACGAGATAGTGCCGTAACCTTTTGCGATTAAGGAAATAAGACCGAAAGAAGATATCAGAAGACCAAGAAGTGCCATGCTAAAACCAACAAATCCACGCAAGGTTTTCGACATTTCTTTGCCTTTCTTATCGACCATATACGAATTTATACGCTCATTAACTGCATGGATAAAACCTGTTCCAGTTTCTACCATCGTGCCAAATAGGACAATCATATATACTATAAGAAGAGATGAGTATCCTAATTTGTTTAAGGTTAAATATATTGGTACCTCAATGGTTAACACCTCTGGATACGCTCCGAGCAACACTATGTAACAGAACAATCCAGGCAAAATGGTTAGCAATCCAGCAAATATCCCCGATATTATGGCCTCTTTCCTTGTTTCTATGAAGCGCGATGCAAAGAGGATCGCCGGTAGGCACCCTAGATTGTAGAAAGCATATTGGAATCCACCTAGTGCCCAACCGGGTTTATTCAATCCAGAAGCAAAACTTCCTGAGATATTTCCGCTTAATTTTGTCAAACCCACTATGAGGAAAGTGATATAAACAGCGTACAGGAGGAAAGACCACCATGATAGTGTGGCTGCTATGACACGACTCCCGGAATATGTTAAAAATGCAATTAGGAATAAGAATGCCCCGGCTCCAATGAGAGGCGGTATTTTAAAAGTCTCTTTTAAAATACTTCCAGCTGCGGCTCCGCAGACCCCGAGAACTATAAAAAGAAGTATGATATAGCATATTTCGTAAAGAGGCCACGCTCCTCCAAGTAACTGTTTAAAGAAACTTCGGTAATCGTATGTGCGAAATAGACGAGCGAACTCAAAGGTTGCTGCAGATACGGCTGCCCATAACGATGTGGTAACCACCATGCCTAAAAGCCCGTTTTGAGGACCGTATTGTAAGAAATACTCGACAAGTTCTCTTCCAGTGCCATAACCCCCTGCAACGACCACCGATTGTAAAACGAAGCCGGGAAGTAAAAATTTCTTGTAAAATTCATAATTCATGAAAAACTCAACAGTTGAAAATTTTTCTTTTTGTGATTCAGTGCTCATATAGACCACCTCCTTTCTGAATTTTTATTGGTCATTAAGGTATTATGGTTAAGGTATCATAATTTCTGGTTCCGCACAATAGCGTTAGTATCTTTTAATAGCAAAACCTGCTAGATTCTTAAAATTTTGGAATACATTATCACATAATAATAAACAAAGTAGCCCAGGCTCTAATTATAATCTGAATATCTATTACCCTTATCACATGCTGTAATGGTCAATAATTGTTATAATAAAAATTAAACAAAGTGAAAAATCTTTTCGCTGTGTTTTGTTCGCACAACACAACATTTTATAAAAAGAGAAACAACTCTATGACTAGAGGTCAATTTAAGTATGGCATTGTTTGCTTTAGTTGCGGGATTAGACGGCGTTTTAGGTTAACATAAATATTTGTAAGGGGGAGAATGGGGATGGGGCAGATATGGTTTCCTGATGCAAAGGTATTGGAGGTGGACCTCACAAAGGGAACTACGAGGGCTTTAGTGGTGCCAGGGGAGGTCTATAGGCTATATCCGGGAGGGTCCGCTTTAGGAACGTATTTACTTCTTAAAAACATGAAGGGCAAAGTTAATCCTTTTTCACCCGATAATGTCATTACTTTTTCCGTTTCGCCAGTTGTTGGTCTGCCGATCAGTGGGGCAAACAGGCTTTCTATAAACACCAAAAGTCCGCTGACCGATGGGATGGGAGACAGCCAATCAGGGGGATTTTTTGCAGCTCATTTGAAAAGCAATGGATGGGACTCCATCATGGTCAAGGGACGCTCGCCTAAACCGGTTTATTTATACATCGATGGCGAGTGCGTAGAGATAAGAGATGCCACTGCTCTGTGGGGGAAGGTAACAGGCGAAGTCGAGAAGGCGATCAGAAAGGAACTTAACGACGATCGTGTTGAGATAGCTCAAGTGGGTCCTGCCGGGGAAGCAGGGGTGCGCTTCGCTTGCGTTATAAACATGGCTAACAGGGCAAACGGCAGAAACGGTACTGGAGCTGTAATGGGTTCAAAGAACTTGAAGGCCATTGTTGTGAAGCGCAAAGTGTCTCCAAAACCTCATGACTCCGAGGGGTTTTTAGCATTGGCCAAAAAGGTTGCCCATGAACTGAAGGAAAGCGCCTCTTATCAATCGTTGCACAAATATGGTACCGCTGGCATTCTCAGTGGTTTTAACGAAGCGGGATACCTGCCGTCAAAAAATTGGACGAGTGGATATCTTCCCAATGCTTTCAACATTTCGGGGCAGGCGATGACGAAAACTATCCTTAAAAAAGAGGATACATGTTATGGATGCGTGGTCAGATGCAAAAGGGTTGTAGAGGTACCAGGGAAGATTGACAGTACTTACGGAGGGCCAGAGTATGAGTCATGTGCAGCTCTTGGATCGTACTGTGGCGTTACCGATTTAGAGGCCGTAGCATACGCTAACCAACTTTGCAATATGTATGGCATGGATACCATAAGTTGTGGTGCCACTATTGCATTTGCCATGGAGTGCTTTGAAAAGGGGATCATAGATACTGCCGACACAGAGGGCATTGAATTGAACTTTGGGAACGGCAATGCCTTAGTGGAAATGGTCGAAAAAATAGCCAAAAAAGAAGGATTTGGCGGCATACTTGCAGAAGGAAGCGCGAGAGCAGCCAAGATAATCGGCAGAGGTGCCGAGAAGCTGCTAGCGACGGTAAAAGGTCAGGAGTTTCCCGCTCATATGCCTCAGTGGAAGGCTGCCCTAGGGCTTATCTATGCGGTTAATCCCTACGGTGCTGATCACCAATCCAGTGAACACGACCACATTCTTGCCGCTGATCCTACGTCAGAAGAGCGAAGCAGACTAGCAAAAATCGGAGTCTGGAAGGGATCGGAAGATTTCAAAGCCTTGGATGAAGAAAAGATTAGGTTCGCATTTAACACCCATTGTTTTTACTATTTAATCAATGCCCTGTGCTTATGCCAATTTGTAGCAGGGCCAAGCTGGCAGATAATAGGACCTAGCAAAGTAGTAGAGCTTTGTCGTACCGGGATCGGTTGGGATACTTCAGTTTATGAACTCATGCTCGCTGGCGAACGACTGGTCAACATGATGCGTTCCTTCAATGCACGTGAGGGATTTACCAAGGATGACGATTACCTGCCGGACAAAGTTTTTACCCCCCTTTCCGGTGGTCCCAGCGACGGAGTCCATCTGGACAAAGACGAGTTTAAAAGGGCGCTGGATATGTTTTATCAAATAGCGCAATGGGATCCGAAAAGCGGCAATCCGACGGAAGGAGCCTTGATGCGCACGTCCTTGAGTTGGCTTATCTCATGATCGCCAATTTTCTTCCACTGAGCTTATGAAACATCTTTTCTATAGCCGTAGGAAGGACTTAGTAGAGAGGTAGATAGAAGAGCCTTAATTTTAAGCGAGTCAACCCGTCTTGACGAATAAAAATATGTTGCGTATAATGCGATTGCAACGCCGAGGTGGTGGAATAGG
>JAKOQC010000590.1 GCA_029778565.1 bacterium | reverse complement strand
TACGCTTGGGCGCAACCTATTTTTATTGATTATATTGGTGGAGATTACCGTGCTTCTTTGTTCGCAGACAAGATATTTATGAATAATTCTCCAAAATCAAATCTACTTATTAACCCTGATTTCAGAAACCCAATTAATCAGAGGGGGGAGGACGTATATACTACTTCTGCCGAAATAACTGCTATTGACAGATGGAACCTTACAAGAACCGCTGGTGTTACCGCAACTTATACCGTTTCTAGCAGAGAATTAAAAGTTGTATCTGGCGATGGATGGGCAACACTCACTCAAATTGTAGAGAACCCCGAACAGTATGCAGGAAAAACGGTGAACCTTTCTGTGGAAATAGAAAGCTGTACAGGTTTGGTACAAATTCAGTTTTGGTACAAAAATAAATCTACTGACCAGGTTTCTGGCGTTGCACATATGAGCGCACCTGCCTCTGGCTCGCCTCAAAAGCTTTCTACATCTTGGAGGGTTCCAGTAGAGATGAGCAGTACAGGATATTTCAAAGCTATTGTACAAGTTAATAATGGAAGCGCAATACTAAATCGTGCAAAACTAGAGATGGGAAATGTTAGCACGCTCGAAAATGACCCTCCTGCTAATTATGGCGAACAGTTGGCATTGTGCCAGAGATATTGTATAAATTTATCAAGTTCCACACAATTTTTACGGGCAGAAAGAGTAGATGCAAACACTATTTATTTCACAATTCCAACACCTGTAACATTGCGAGCTAATCCAGTTTTATATTCGGGGACTATAAAAATATACAATTTTAGTAACAATGCTGAAGCTACTGGTTTTAGTTTTACATACACGAATCAAAACAATGCTATTAGAGTGGCAGCCACTAAAACAGGGCATGGATTAACAGACGCTTATTTACACTTGACTGGCGCAATATTTAGTGCGGATTAGGATACATATGTGACCTATGAAAAACCTACGAACCAAAGAGGACGGGATTCCCGCCCTCTTTTAATTTTGCAAAAGAAAGGATGGTATACATGGGAAATGGCATCACGTTGAAAACCACCATACTGGCCGCTTTCGGCACCGCCGGTGCTTTCCTGTCATCACTTTTCGGAGGGTGGGATGCTGCCTTGACCACGCTAGTCATTTTCATGGCGATAGATTACATATCCGGCCTGATTGTGGCCGGAGTGTTCAAACGTAGCCCGAAAAGTGAAAATGGCGGCCTGGAAAGCAAGGCCGGGTGGAAGGGTCTCTGCAAGAAGGGCATGATCCTTCTGATAGTGCTGATCGCCGTTCGCTTGGACCTTGCTATGGGAACCACGTTTCTCAAAGACGGC
>JAKOQC010000076.1 GCA_029778565.1 bacterium | reverse complement strand
GAGCAAAGCTAAAAAAAGCGCAAGGTGAAGGTTGCACGTAGCGTGATGATGGTGACATAAAATTCGGGCCTATTCTAACTGAGGAGGTGACGAACATGAGCCAAAAGAATTACAAAAGGGAACATTGGCTTACAATTGAACAACTAAACGCCATTGACTTACTCGTCACTGGTAAGACTGACCAGGCGGTGGCCGACGCTGCTAGGAACTGTTTCGGCAGTTTATATAGGTAAAATCTTATTAAGCAGAGGGGGGGGATTTATTTGAAGAAAAAGTCTAAAGAAAAAGAAATGGCTTTTTTGCACCTAGAAGAATTAAAACTGGGACTTGATGGTAGAGCATATGTAAGTTTAAATCAAGAAAAAAAGTATACGAAATCATACCAACCCACCCTAATTTTTTAGTACTTATAGATGCAGTTACGATGGGTGACCCTCAGGCAATTGAGATTTGGGAAAGCTTTGTAGAAGCGTTTGTAGGTACATCTAATGCAATGAAAGATACATTACCTGATTATTATATAGTACTGTTTAATCCATATAATACCAAGAATTGGTTATTGCTGATTTTGAATGGAGTAATACTATATGATTTTGCATCAAAAGGACAAACTCAATAAGGCGTAGAGCCTTTTTATGGGGCTGGGATGTTCCGATAATCCCGGAAATCGTGTGTAGCCAGGGTAGTACTGGCTTCTTTTTTAACCAAAATTAGCCGGTTCATTTGCCTTGTGTAGGTATAATTTTCTATTCACGGCGACAAAAACGCCTTAGAAAGGCTCTCATCGCCGTTTATGCCTCCTCTATCTTAGTGGCAAGCTGGAAAACCTTTTCGGGCGCAGTTTTAGCATATTTCCTAGTGGTGTTTATGTTGCTATGTCCCAAAACTTCTTGTACCACGTCTATGGGCACGCCCTGAGCGAGTAAGCGAGTAGCAAAAGTATGGCGTAGGCGGTGGCTGTGAAAGTCCACACCGGTAGCATCCCTAACTTCTTGGGCGTACCATTTCAGCGT